>UQUL01000046.1 GCA_900544235.1 uncultured Collinsella sp. | reverse complement strand
CGCGATTGGCGAAAATGCGTTGGTGGAAATGGTGAAAATTATATTGACGCTAACAACGACATGTTGTCCGTGATGCACTCCTCCGGGACGCCGCCGAGGCGGGTGAAGGTGGCGAGCAGGCAGGACAGCAGGTCGTCGAGCGTGCGGCTCCTGACCGGTATGAAGCGGTGCTTCCGGGAGTAGCCGAGCGTCGCGGTGAACACGCTGAACTCGAAGGCCTCGCCCTCCGAGTCGACGAGCCTCATGCCCTCCTTCCAGTCGAACTGCAGCTGCCTGCCCGGGGGCGTCTCGAACCGCGGGTGCGGCTCGCGGCCGCCCGCGCCCCCGAAGGGCACGTCGTGCGCGCGGCACCACGCGGTGAAGGCGCCGTACCCGGGCAGCCCCTCCCCGCGGCCCTCGCGCAGGAACGCGTAGACGGCCATCTTGGTCATCCCGGGCAGCTGGGCCTTCGAGCGGATCACCTCCTCGAGCGGGTCGAAGGCGCTGCCCCTCGCGGACCTCCCGTCGGCGGCGGACTCGCCCTCCCGCCAGTACTTGGCGACCGTGTGCCGGTCCATGCCGTGCCTCCTCGCGATCTCGCTGAAGTTCGGCTTCGCGCCGGACCCCCTGTAGACGTTCAGCTCTCCCATTACGTTTCGCTCCATATCCCGCTCCTCCCGGGTCGGATACCCGATCGGAGCATAGTTCCGTTAGCGCAGTTGGTGAAAGTACGTTAGCGGGGTCGGCGAAAGCGCATTAGCGCATTCGGCGAGATGCGTTTGCGTAAGTGGTCAATTTTAGATTAGCGCTAACAGCCTTCTCCTCCGCCGCCCGCCTGACCGCGTCGACGTAGTAGGCGAGCACGTCGTTGTCGGCCCTCTCCGCGAACCTTATCGACTCGATCCAGGACCAGTGCGCCCGGGTCCAGTTGCCCTTCCTGCGGCCGGTGGGCGTCCTCTCGTCGAAGGCGAGCCCGTGCCTGAGCAGGAACTTGGAGAGCCGCTGCTTCGAGCGCGAGAGGTCGTCCCTCGCGTCCTCGAGCGCCCTGGTCAGGTCGCGGGCGGCCTCGCACTCGTCGTCGGGGACCCACACCTCGACCACGTTGCCGACCGACAGCATGCGGGCGAGGAACTCGGCGTCGTTGCGGTCGTTCTTCCTGCGCCTGTCCGCGCTGGGCTTGATCATCTTCGAGACGGCGCCGACCACGCAGTCGACCCCCAGGCCGGAAAGCCTCTTCTGCAGGTCGAAGCCCGTGACCCCGGACTCGTACACGCACCTGGCCCTGGGGTCCATGGAACGGACCCACTCCGCGACGGCGCCGGCGTCGTAGCCGAAGGTCGCGGCACGTACCTCCCCGGTCATGACGTCGAGGGAGACGGCCTTTATCGAGCGGGCGTGGACGTCGAGGCCGATGAAGGTGGTGTGTTTCGTCAAGAGGATTTGAGCAAAAAGAGCATCGGAAATTGAGCAGCCTGAGCATCGGAAGCGCGCACGCTTTTTGAGCGGCTAGCCCTCCTGCATGAGGGCATGGCGGACGCGGTAGGACTCGCCGCGGAACTGGACGAGCCTCCCGTGGTGGACGATGCGGTCGATCACGGCGGCGGCCATCTGGTCGTCCCCGAACACCGACCCCCACCTGCTGAACTCCAGATTCGTGGTGATCACCACCGACTGCCTCTCGTATGCGTCGGCGAAGACCTGGAAGAGTAGCCTCGCCCCGTCCGCGTCGAGCGGGAGGAACCCGAGCTCGTCGATGACGAGCAGGCGGGCCTTGCCGATGAGCGCGGCCTCCCGGTCGAGCCTCCCGTCGTCGCGGGCGCGCCTCAGGCGCATCACGAGCGAGGACGCCGTGAAGAAGCGCGCCTCGAGCCTCCTCTCGCACGCCAGCGCGCAGAGGGCCGACGCCATGTGCGTCTTGCCGGTGCCGACGTCGCCCATGAGCACGAGGTCCTCCCTGCGCCCGACGAAGTCGAGCGCGAGCAGCGACTCGCGCCCCATGCCCTCCGGCCACGACACGGCCGACCAGTCGTAGCCGTCGAAGGTCTTGGGCGCCGGCAGCGCGCAGCGCCTGAGCAGCGTCGCGCGCTTCGAGGCCTCGCGGCTGGACCTCTCCGCCTCGAGGTAGCCCGCCAGGTACTCCACCTGTTTCGGGGTGCCGAGCCTCGACCACTCCTCCAGGACGGCGGTGGTGAGCGAGCACGACCGCCCGGCCTCCACGACCCTGCGGGCCAGCTCCTCGCTAGCTGCCATCGGCGACCGCCCCCTTCAGGAACCCGTCGTAGACCGACAGGTCGGCCCCGCCGGCCCCGCCGCCGCCTCCCGCGATGCGTCTCGCCAGCACGTCGACCGTGGCGTCGTCGGGGACGCGGCCGCCCTCGACGACCCTGAGCGCCGCCTCGCATGCCGCCTCGAAACCCGAGGACTCGCTCGCCCGGCCGATCGACCTGAGCGTGCGCCTCCTGCCGGCGGAGTCCATCCGGTCGATCCCCTCGACGAGCCCCGGCGGCATGTCGCGCCTGATCGTCGACTCCCCGAAGGCCCTCGGCCTGGCGATGATGGCGGGCACGAGCGAGAGGGGGTTCCGGACCGCGGGGCCCTCCCCGAAGGCCCTGGGGAGGACGGCGACCCGGCGGCCGCGGTCGGCGAGGATCTCCACCGTCGACGCGCGCATGCCGACGAGCAGGCTCCGCCCGTGCCAGGCGGGCCCGGCGACGTACTCGCGCCCGTCGGCCTCGACGTAGCCGCGCTTGTCGGCGCGGGCGGTGACCCACCTCACCGCGTCGAACTCCACGCCGGGAAGGGCGCGCATGGCGGCGAGGTCCTCCCGGTAGGCCTCCCCGTGCGGCCTGCCGTCGCGGCAGCGCGCCGCCGCGTTGACCCTCGCGCACCCCTCGGCGAGGAACGCGTTGAGCTCGGGGAGCGCGCCGAACGCAGGCACGGGGACGAGGAGGTTGCGCCGGAGGAACCCCACGGCGTTCTCGACGGAGCCCTTCTCGTTTCCCGAATAGGGGTTGCAGTACCGGCTCTCGAAGCGGTAGTGGGCTCTGAACTGCGAGAACAGCCTCGATTCCGTGACCTCGCCGCGTACCATCCTGCCCGCCTCGGTGGCGTTGTCGAGCACCATCGCCGCCGGGGCGCGGCCCCAGCGGCGGAAGATCTCGAGCAGCCCGGCGCACAGGCACTCCGACCTCTGCGACATGAGGGCGACGCACTGCCGGTCGTTCGAGTGCGGAAGCGTCGCGACCAGCAGCTTGAGGTCGAGGGTCCTCCCGCCGACCGCGGCGCGGAAGTTCCCGAAATCGACCTGGCAGGTGCCGGGCGCCCACTCGAGCTCGAGGTACCCCTCTCCGCCCGCCGCCGCCCGGGCGAGCCTGAGCTCGCGGACGAACCTCTGCACGGTGGAGTAAGAGCCGCCGTAGCCGCGCTCGGCGACGAGCCTGTCGTAGATCCGCCTGGCTGTGTGGCGCTGCTTCCTCGGGGCCCCGAGGTCGGCCTCGAGAACGCCCGCGACCCATTCCTCGTTGCCCTCGAGCGCGGGCCTGCCCCTCCTCCGGGGCATCGGCGCGGCGGGCGACATGTCCTCCATGTCGGCGTACTTCGCCACGGTGTTCCGGCTCACGTGGAGCATTCGGGCGATCTCGGACCTCGAGCGCCCGGCGGCATCCATCGACCGTATATCATTCACTGTGTCCAGGGGCACGGTCATCTCCTCCATCCTTCCCGGGCGGGCTCGCCAAAGTAACCGCCCGGGGAAACCATACGGCGAGGGCCGCGCCCCCGGTCCCCGGGGCGCGGCCCTCTTGCTTAAACTGCTCAATTTTTCGTGCTCACGGTGCTTATTTCCCAGTGATCACTCGGACCACTTCTTAGTGAACATCAACAAGGTGGTAGTATCGAGCATGGGAGCCCCTTCCATGAATGCGGCGTGGCCGCCACGGTTGGATTAGACACTCACCATTGTCGGCCTAATCCGCGGTCTTTCATGCGGCAGGGGCTCTCAATGTTTTTATGTCCTGCTCATATCGTCTCTGCCGGCACTTTGGGACACTCCTTGTCATTGGTGCAAAGCAATCTCTCCTCATTGCACCAAGTGGCGTGTGCCGTTAAGCGGAGAGGCGTATTGTTGACCCATCGTTTGGGCATACAATGGCTATTGGTCTGCTGCGGTGAAGGTCTGTCCGCTCCGCAGCTTTTTTCTACGGTTAAAGGAGTATGTATGTCCGTTGAGGTCATGAGGTCTGTGATCGAGGCCGCCGAGGGCCGCGTGCCCGTCGACACGCTGTTTATCAATGCGCAGATTGTCGACGTGTATGGCCAGCGTGTGGCGCCCGGCAGCGTTGCCGTCAAGGACGGTGTGATCGTCGGCGTGCTCTACGATGGTCGCGACGATGCCGCCGGCACCTACGAGGCTGCCGAGGTCATTGACTGCCAGGGCCGCTATCTCGCCCCCGGCTTTATCGACGGACATCTGCACATTGAGTCCTCGAACATCCGTCCCGCCGAGTATGCGCGCATGGCGGCGACGCGCGGTACCACCACCGCCATTGCCGACAGCCACGAGATCGCCAACGTGGCGGGGCTCGACGGCCTGCGCTTTATGATCGAGGACGGTCGCCGCGCGCCCATTTCCATCAAGTACATGATGCCCTCATGCGTGCCCGCGCTGCCCGATGAGCAAGCGGGCGCTGTGATTACCGCTGCTGACATGCAGGCGTTTTTTGCCGAGCATCCGGGCGACGTTTTTGGCCTGGGCGAGATGATGAACCTGCCGGGCGTCTTTATGGCCGATCCCGAGACCTGCGCTCGCATCGATGCTGCCAACCAGACGCCGTCCAAGCAGGTCGACGGCCATGCGCCGCTCGTTGCCGGCAAGGACCTCAATGCCTATGCCGCGGCGGGTATTATTGCCGACCACGAGTCGACGATTCCCGAGGAGGCGCTCGACAAGCTGTCTCGCGGCATGTACGTGATGCTGCGCGAGGGTACGTGCAGCCATGATCTGGCCAACCTGTCGCCGATGCTGCTGGAGAATCCCGCGCGCGCCCGCCGCTGCTGCTTTGCGACTGACGACCGCGCTCCTTCCGATGCGCTTGCAACCGGCATGATCGACAATGCCTGCCGCGTGGCGATTGAGGCCGGTATCGACCCCGTGGTCGCTATCTCTATGGCGTCCCTCTCCACGGCCGAGGCGTTTGGCCTGGATCACGGCTGCCGCGACCCGCACGAGCTCCGCGGTGCGATTGCCCCGGGCAAGCGTGCCGACCTGCTGGTGCTCAATGACCTGACGTTTGCCACGGCTCCGCATCGTGTATATGCCGCCGGTGCCCTGGTGGCGCAGGACGGCACCTTTGTGGGCGAGATCGCACCCGAGATGGCCGAGGTTGCGGCCCTTGCCGATGAGCTGCGCGCCTCCGTTAAGCTGCCGAAGCTTTCGCTCGACGTATTCGACTATGCCTTTAAGCCGGGCGAGGCCGTGATTGACGTGGTGCCGGGCAAGGCCATCACGGGCATGGTTCGTCCCGAGAGCGCCGAGGGCCTGCGCCGTATTATGCTGATCGAGCGCCACGGCCGCGGCGTGTCGCTGCAGGCCGAGGGCGCCGACGGTGACGGCCCCGCTGGCCTGGGACTCGTTGGCAAGCATATCGGCCGCGGCTGGGTGCGCGGCTTTACCATCACGGGTGGTGCCATCGCCTCGACGATCGGACACGACTCGCACAACGTGTGCGTCGTGGGCGACAACGCCGCCGATATGATGGCCGCCGTTGATGCCGTGGGCCAGGGCGGTCACGTGCTGGTGCGCAACGGCGAGGTCGTGGCGCGCATTCCGCTGGCGCTCGGTGGCCTGATGAGCGAGGGCACGGCCGAGGATGTCGCCGCGCAGCACGACGACTTTATGGTCAAGGCGCGTGCCATGGGCATCGAGCCGCCGCTCGACCCCATCATGGGCATCATTTTCCTGCCCCTGCCGGTGATCCCGACGCTCCGCATCCGCCCCGAGGGCATGTTCGACGTCACGACCTTCACCTACGCCGACTAGTCATCGGGGACGTTCTTAAACGACTAGTCGTCGGGGTGGCGTGTCGCCTGACGCCGCGACCGTGAGACCTCTGGCATGTGTGAGCTATTTGCTAGGTCCTTGTAACGTTTACGCCCGCAGAGTCTTATTTGAGCTCCCTTTGGGTACGTTGGAATTGGATATACGTCCGATTCCATCAAACCCGAAGGGAGCTTTTCTATGTTTAAACTGATTGCATCCAATATGGACGGCACGTTGCTTGACGAAAACGGCCAGGTGCCTCCCGAGACCTACGAACTGATTCTGGCGCTACACGAGCATGGCGTGCATTTCGCCGCATCGTCAGGCCGTCGTTACGACCGCCTGTGCGAGTTCTTTGCACCTGTTCGCGACAAGATGGACTTTGTCGCCGCTAACGGCGCCCAGGTCTACGCCGACGGTAAGATGGTAGACCGCGAGGTGTATTCGCACCTGGCGATTCGAAGGCTCGCCCAGGCCGTCGCGACGTTTCCCAATCTGCATCTTGCGCTCTTCGACCGAACCAAGTCCTTTTTGCTCGATGACGAGTGCAAGTTCGTGCGCGAGGTCGATAAGGACCTTCCCAATGCCGAGCGCATTTGGGAGCTGCCCGATCCCAGCGTAAATATCATCAAAGCGAGTATCTTTTGCGACGACGGTGCCGTTATGGACAGTGCGTACGTGCTGCAGCGCGAACTCGGTCAGCTCTTTACTTTTGCGCCTTCGGGCAACGCGTGGATTGATGCCATGCAGCCCGGTGTGTCGAAGGCCTCGGGTATTGCACAGCTCGCGGAGCATTATGGCATTGGGCGCGACGAGGTTATGGCGTTTGGCGACTCGATGAACGATTACGAGATCATTCGCTTTGTCGGCACGGGCTGCGCGATGGAAAACGCGCGTCCTGCACTCAAGGCCGTTGCCGATCGCGTGGTGGGGCGCAACCGCGACCACGCCGTCCAGCAGGAACTTCGCCGTGTTCTGGAGAGCCTCGCCTAATCCGGCAGTTAGGGACGTTCCTTTTCTGCCGGCAGCCGGGGACAGTCCTTGCGGCGTCCCGCGAAGAGTGTCCCCAACGACTAGTCATTCAAGAACGTCCCCAATGACTAGGCGATGGCGGCCATGATGGTGCGGGCGACGCCGTCGTGGTCGTTGTCGAACTCGGTGATGGCGTCGGCGGCCTCGCAATCTTCGGGCTCGGCGTTGATCATGGCCATGCCATGGCCCGCTGCCTGCAGCATGGGGATGTCGTTGATGTTGTCGCCGAACGCCCAGGCGTCGGCGAGACGCTCGCCCAGGTGCTCGCATAGCCACGTGAGGGCCGTTCCCTTGGTGGCGCCCTCGCCCATGACCTCGATATTCATGGCGTACGAACGCGTGACCTCAATGCCTCCGAGCGTGTCGAGCTCCGCCGCGATGGCGTCGCGATCGGCCGGGTCGTGCCAGTACATGGCGATGCGTTCGAGTGTCTCGACCTCGTCGATCTTACTGTCGATATCCATGTCGATCGGTGTTCGTGTGCGCTTGAGCGAAGCCGCGATGTGGGGGTCGCCGCCGCAGAACTCGTCTAGGCGCTCATAGAGCGAGCGGGGGAGGAAGCACTGGCCGTCGGCGAAGATATCGAAGGTCACATCGTGGCCGGCGGCGATGCGATGGATGCGATGGGCGATGCCACGGTCGAGCGGTCGGCTCAAGATACGTTTGGCGCGTGAGGCATCGGTAGGCGCATCTTCGTCGAGCTGCCAGACGCTGGCACCATTGGCACAGACCGCGTAGTGCACGGCAGGATGGGCGAGGATAGGCTCAAAGATGCCCGACAGCGGACGCCCCGTGCACGGTACAAACTCAATGCCGCGACGTGCGAGCTCGTCGAGCATCGCCCAGGTGGCGTCGCTCATCTGCTTGTCGCTCGTCAACAGCGTTCCATCCATATCGGAAAACACAATCATTCGATGCAGCCCTTTCTGCTGGCATAAAAAGCGTGGCCGAGGGCGGTGATGCCCTGGCCACGCTCGAGTTCTATAACGGTCCGCGTCCTAGCGGTCGGCGAGCGGCTTGTACTCCAGCGGCTCGATCACCGGACGGTACGCCGGGCGGATGATGCGATGCGCGCAGAAGAGCTCTTCCATGCGGTGCGCCGACCAGCCGGCCATGCGGGCGACGGCGAATAGCGGCGTAAAAAGCGTCTCGGGCACGCCGAGCATCTTGTAGATAAAGCCTGTGTACAGGTCGATGTTGGCGCAGATAGGCTTGGTCATGCCGTGATCGCGCATCACTTGCGGGGCCAGGCGCTCGATGCGCTCGATGAGCGCGAACTCCTCGCCCAGGTCCTTCTTGGCGGCAAGCGTGCGCGCGTATCGGCGGCACACCTCGGCGCGCGGGTCGCTCAGCGTGTAGACGGCGTGGCCCATACCGTAGATGAGACCCGTGCCGTCGAAGGCCTGCTTGTCGAGGATCTTGCCCAGGTAGGCTGCGACCTCGTCCTCGTCCTCCCAATTGGAGACATGCGCACGGATGTCCTCGTGCATGGACACGACCTTGGCGTTGGCGCCGCCGTGGCGCGGACCCTTGAGCGAGCCGATGGCCGCGGCGTAGGCGGAATACGGGTCGGTGGCCGAGGAGGACAGCACGCGGCAGGCAAACGTGGAGTTGTTGCCGCCGCCGTGCTCGGCATGCAGCATGAGCATCACGTCGAGCAGCATCGCCTCATCGCGGGTGAACGCCATGCCGCCGCGCAGGACCTGCAGAATGGTCTCGGCGGTGGAGAGGCCGGGCGTGGGGTGCGGCACGTGAACCTCGGAGCCGCGAAGCTTGGCGATCGAGGCCATGTGGGCGAAGGCGGCGATGCGCGGGAGACGTGCGAGCATGGAAATGGCGACGTCGATTTCGTGCTCGGGCGTGATCACGTCTGGTTCGGCATCGAAGGCGTAGAGCAGCAGCACGGCGCGCTGGAGCACGTTCATGATGCTCGACGACACCGTGGTCATAGGGAATTCTTTGACGTATTCGTCGCTCAGATGTCTAAAGGCGCCCAGGCGCTCGCAAAAGCCGTCGAGCTCTTCCTTGTTGGGCAGCGAACCCGTGATAAGCAGATAGGCGACTTCCTCGTAGCCGTAGCGATTCTCGGCCTGGGCATTGTTGACCAGATCCTCGATGCTGTAGCCGCGAAGCGTGAGCTTGCCCTGATCGGGCACGACCTTTCCGTCGACCTTGTTGTAGCCGTGCACATCCGAGATGCGAGTGAGGCCCGCGACCACGCCCGAGCCGTCGGCATTGCGCAGGCCGCGCTTGACATTGTGCTCAACAAATAGGCCCTCGTCATAAGGGTCAGTCGGCAGGCCATAGTAGAGATTTTCGCTTTCGGGCGAAATCTGGCGGCTTGCTTCGTAATCCAGAACCAGGCGGCTCAAGTGGTCATCGAAGCGGTAATAGATTTTCTTGGCGTCGTAGGCCATGCGCGCTCCTCTCCGGGCCGCATCGGGGTGACTTGCATGGGCATGCGCGCGTCAGGCTATCCCCAGCGGCTTGCTCGCTACAGGCGGTACATAAAGTTGAAGACGTCCTCGCGCTGGATGGACACGTTGACGCCCGAAAGCTCGCCGGCCTCGGCCAGGGCCTTCTGCAGCTCAGCGAAGTCGAGCTTGGACTCGGCGGTATCGGCCAGCATGGTCATGGTGAAGATGTCCTCGATAATGGACTGCGTGATGTCGCGGATGTCGACGTTGGCCTCGCCCAGGACACGGGTGACGCCGGCGACGATGCCGGGGCGGTTCTTGCCAAGGACGGTGATGACGATACGGGAGGACGAGATCTCGGCCATGGGAAACCCTTTCGCGTGATTGCGGCGCGCGCGGGGCGCTCCGCTACGGTACAGTGTTCATCATTGTACCTGTCTGGCGCAAAAAAGGCGCGCTCGCTGCGGCGTTACATGCCTGCAACATGAGCGTAAGGGGGAAGGCCGTACGGGGAAGAGCCGTCTGGCGCGTGTCCGGCTCGTGTTGGGTTGATTTCCGATCTCAGCCGAACACATTGAGCGGACAGGCCGTTCCCGCAGTCAGCCGAACGCCTCCGACGGCTGATTCCGAACTGGAAGCGGAGGGCATCCCCGCCCTTCGGTAGGGGATACCGCTCCGCGGCGCATGCCGCGGGCGGCGCCCCTATCGGACCACCGTGACCTCAGTTGGGATGGGTCCAGCACTGCCGCGTACTCGGTGAGCTAGAGCCAACTGTTCGTCTTCACGTCGCGTATGGCGATATTTCGGTCGTCCGGCTCGGTGATGCCGTAGCCGAACGCCTGGAGCGTCTCGATGGACTCCTGGATCCTCTGTTGGAACATGGGACCCGGATCGACCCTCGGCCCGAGGTGCCCGCGCCAAAGGCACGGCGTGGCGCGCAGCATGTTATGGATTTTGGAGATGGGCTCGATGTCGGCGTAGACGTTGAGCGTCGCCATGGCGTCCTTGTGGCCGAGGATCGATTGGAGCGCCTTGATATCGCCGCCTTGGCGGATCCACTGCGTTGCGAACGTGTGGCGAAGGCCGTGGAACGTGATCAGCTCGTCGTTGGTGCCCATGAGGCCGTTGGTCTTCGAGAACGTCTTGAACGCCCTGCGGATATAGCTTGTCGTCGCGAAGGTCGCGCCCGGCTCCGACAGGATGTAGCAGTCCCCGATCTCGACCGCCCCGGTAAGGCCGCGCAAGCGCAGCTTTCCGCAGTCGATCTCGTGGGTCTCCTTCAGGAAGGGGGGTAGGCCGACCGGGTCGATGGGGATACCCCTGGCGTCATGGGTCTTGGTGTCCTTGATGAACGAACCCATTCCCTTCGCGTACGCCACCGAGTGTCTGATCGAGATCAGGCCCGTCTCGAAATCCACATCGCACCACCGAAGGCCGCAGACCTCGCCGATTCGCATCCCCGTGTGCAGGGCGAGTACGACCGCCCTCTAATCCTCGGCGGACCAATCGAGTCCGAACTCCTTTCGGGCATCCTCTTCGCTCATGACTTCGAGAAGGTCTCCGGGTTGGCAACGAAGGGCGAGGCATAGCTGCTCGAGTGTGTTGAAGCGAATGCCGCGAATATGCCCTTTTTTAATACGGGACAGGTTCACGGGCGTGGTTCCAATCCTTTCGGCAAGTTCGTTCGAGGAAATCTTTCGCTCGGCCATGATCTTGTCGAGGCGAACAATTACGGGCATGGCGTTTCCTTACGCAATCTCGTCGGAGTCGAGGTACAGCTCTCGGGCGTACAAGAAGAGCTGGGAAAGCATGAACAGGACGATGCCGAGAACCAGAGAGGTCCAATCGAATGATGAAGCGATCTCTTGGGCGCCGACGGCCCCCTCGCCGCCAAACATCGAAACGGAGGTTTTGAGTGAGCCGGCGTAGAGGCTGGTGGCAGCTTGAACAACGAAGAGAATGCCGAGCACCTTCAAGCATGTCGCAGACCCTTTCTTGAAGGGGTCTCCGCTCTTGATCGTCCACACGAGAACGGCGCTGAGGATGGTCGTAGCGATACCGATGACGGCAGGGACCAATGTCGAGATCGCAAGGGCTGGATACGCGGGGGAGTCTGCAATTACAGGGTTGTCGAGCACTTCGATTGCTGGCTTTAAGGAGAACGCCACTTGTGCGATGGCGGTGGCGCAAAGGGTCGCAGAGGCTATCGCACATGCGATGCGGAAGGAATGAAGCCGGGGAGTGCGATTGTCGGAACTCATAATAACCTCCGAAGAATTTAAAAAACTCAGGTTACTTTTTAACAGTTTATGTTAAATTGACTTTGCCGGCAAGTAATCACAGCATACTGCAACCGAAACCCCTCTAGATTGGAGAGGATTATGTTCAGTACTGTTAAGTCGTGTAAGCTCTTGGTTTTCCTCGGCCTCGCTCTTTGTCTGTTGCTGCCGGGAGCCCCCGCTTTTGCGGATACCCCGATGCCTCCTTCCCAGGAGAGCAGCCAGTGTGCCCTCGTTGAGCCCCTCGGGTATACGGACGACGTCGTCGATACCTACTGGAGCTACAGCTGTCCTCGCGGCGTAAGCGGGCACAGCATCTCGATGTTCAACATCTCTTACAAGACGATCTCCTACCGAAATGGCTATCGCCGATCCGCGCATCATAGGGAATCCCGCCTCGCTGCAATGTGCTCCTGTGGTGTTCTTGGCACAACTGATAAATGGCAATTTGTCTATAGCACCTACTAGATGCGAGGAAGGGCCGAGCATTTTGTTCGGCCCCTCTGTTCCGACTGGATGAGGTTAAGGTTGGCGATGAATATGCTCAAAATCTCGAAGGCGATCTTTAGGTCGCTTCTCTCCTCCAGGTCGCTCTGTGTTGTCGTTGTTGCGTTGATGGTTCTTTGTGCTCTGCCCGTCTTCAGGAGCGCGGCTGGCATCGACGGACGGGTCGAATACCTCGAGTCGGGAATAACCCGTGTTGAGCAGGAATTGTCAGCATCCTATGCGGATGCGCTTGTGAATGCGGGGGAGGACGGTGTCTATACCTCTTCATCAAGCATGCCCGCGCTTCTGTACCCTCTTGCCGCGGGACGTCTTATCTTGGCACCGCTCTCTCTCCTACTTCCGTTTCTGCAGATATCGGATGGAGAGTACACCTATTATGACGGATCGAAGGAGTACTTGCTATGGGTCGCAACGGCCGTTGCCGTCTCGTTCCTTGCCGCGCGTCTTAACAAATGTGAAAAGCTCATCATCCAGGCACCGATGGGCGAGCTGGGTAGACTTGTTGCATCGAGCGTATGGGCGAGTGTTTTTGCAATGCTTGCCGTCCTCGCCATCAATCTTCCAGGGATAATCGCCGCGCTTGTGAAGAATGGCCCGGGCTCGCCGTTCTATCCGATAGGCTACATTCAATATGCGACTCCGGTTATCAAACCGGCTTGGCTGGTGTTCGCGCAGACGGCCATCTTGCAATTCTTGGTGGCAGCGTTCATCTCGCTTGTCGTTCACCTTGCCGTGAAGATTGCCAATAACCCTACGCTTGGAATCGTGTTCGTATGTGCCCTGATGGGGGTGACGATGGTTCCCGGGTATTACGGAAGATCCATCGCTTTACGTGAGTTCGCCCTGTTGAATCCCCTTACGTATGCGAACACTGAGTTGACCGTCGGCGCCTATAGCCCGTACCCGACAACGCAGATAGTGAATCTGCCTGGACTTTGCTTCGAGCGTGGCGCGATTGCCCTCGTATGCGCAATCGGGATCGAGGTGCTGGCAATTAGCCTGCTTTGCGTTGCTGGAAAGAGCGGCTGCGCGTGCCCGATATCCCCGATTTGTCTTGAGAGAGGTTCCTTCACTGCATCGAGAACGGCAACTCGTTCGAGCGCTTGTGCCTCCGCCGTTGCATACGTAAGAACGATGGGGAAACTGCTCCTGCGTTCTCCTACCCTCGCCGTATGCGCGATTGCAATGTCGACGACGATGCTGGCCCCGGCTCTGGTCGAGATGTTTCCTGACGCTGATAACGTTTCCGCTGTTCGGTATAGGGATGGGGAGCTCCGTTCAATAGATCGGTATCTAGAGCAGAACGCTGCGAATATGGACGTCGAGGGCAAAGCGGCCCTGGAAGACATGCGGGATGCTCTTTCGGGTTTCGTGTACGCGCCTATGCCTGCGGAGGGGTTTCGAAGCCTTGCGACGTACGAGCGCGCTCGAGGTGAGCTGGGCGCGGCAGATGCGACTCTCCTGCAATCGATCGGAATCGAGCCGGAGACTCCTTCTCGTGCGGAGGCGCGCGCCCTTCTGCTTGAGTCGATCGCGAGCTTGCCGGACCCCAAGGTTTACGAGTTAAGTACGAAGATGCCCCCATTAATCCTCCTTTCGTATCTCCAGGCAGCGCTTCCCTCCTTCTTTTTGCTGTTGCCCGTGGTTGTCACATCGCTCGCGTGCACCCACCTGCAGTGTCGTTCCCTTCTGGTTCTCCAGATCCCCGCAACAGCGCATGTGCGTTTTCTGACGGCTGTTGCGCTGGCTCTCCTGCTTGGCTTGGTGCTGCTTTTGGTGTCGATGGTTCCCGCTGTCGTTGTGTCCGTGATTAAGAACGGTGCGGGTGGATCGGAGTATCCCGTCGCTCTCATTCGGGCGGGAGCTTCGACAACGTCCATGGTGGGGGAGGCGGTGTTGTGCAGTATTCCGTTGCTGGTCATGGCATACGGCGTGATTTCCGTCGTCGCTGCGTTGACAGCAGCGATTAGCCGCAACCCCGTTGTCACCGGAATGGTTTGCGCGGTTCTCTTGGTGTTGGGTTCGTTGAGCGCTCATGTTGAAAGCGTGGGCATGGGCGTCGCGCTGCTGGCTCCATTCGCCTCGTTTGATCCCGCTTCCCAGGTGGGGACGATTGGGTTCCTTGGGCGAGGGACGAACGCGATGCCTTTTGGAGAGGTCGTCGGCGCATCGGGCGCTCTGCTGGTGGTCTTGGGCGCCGTATCTCCGTTGATGGTGCGCCTGAGTGTTCCAAAGATCGAAAGGGGATGATCTCGATGATTGACCTTCAAACGCTGACGATCTCTTATGGAAAGAAGGTGCTCGTAGATTCGGTGAACGCTGAGTTTGCCCCGGGTACGGTCTACGGTCTCGTCGCTCCGAACGGGCATGGAAAGACGACGTTGCTGCGTGCGATGGCAGGTTTGCCGGGTCCTCGCGTGGACGGGAGCATCGTTCTGGATGAGGTGCAGGGTACGGGTGCGAGAGAGGTCCGTTCTATGATCTTCTATGCACCTGGTGAGGGGACGCTGCTGTATCCCGGATTGCGTGCGGAAGATCACCTCAAGATGGTTTGCGATATGTGGCCGCATGCTCGCGATATCGAAGAGATAGTGGAACAAACGCAGATAGGCGAGTTCGCGAAGATGAGGATCCGCACTCTGAGCCAGGGCATGAAGCAGCAGCTTACCCTGGCGATTGCGTATGCGACGGGCGCGCGGTACCTTCTATTAGATGAGCCCATGAACGCGCTCGACCCCAGCAGGGTGGACTTGCATTCCGAGATTCTCAGGAAGCTGGCCGATTCTGGTACGTGCATCATCATGTCATCCCACATCTTGGATTCGGTCGATAGGCTGTGCGATGAGATTCTGTTTTTGAAGGATGGGAGGCTCATTAGAAGCATTCCGCAAGATGATGCTGCGCCGAAGTCTCCTGGATCCCATTTCGCAAAGCCTGCCGGACGCGCCGAGGGTGCGCTAAGCACGTATCGGCGACTCTACGAAAAGGGCGGGTAGAAATGCAAGTTAAAAATCTATGTGGTCAATATAATACCGTTGAACCAGCGTATCGATACCGCTCAGCCATTCGCCTCGCCCCCGTCGCACGCATCTTCATTCGGG
>UQUL01000045.1 GCA_900544235.1 uncultured Collinsella sp. | reverse complement strand
TTGCTGCTC
Source organism: uncultured Collinsella sp. (assembly GCA_900544235.1). GTDB lineage: Bacteria > Actinomycetota > Coriobacteriia > Coriobacteriales > Coriobacteriaceae > Collinsella. The sequence continues at coordinate 15,840 of UQUL01000045.1, read as the reverse complement.
TACAGTCCTGCTCACGACGGAGAGCACATTAAGTGCTCTCCTGTTCGTGCGGAACTCGCGACAACCTTAATATGCCTCAGGCCCGCCCCCTCCGCCGCACACTGGGAACGCCACGTTGATGTCTGCTTAACTCTGCTCGCTCAGGCTAATGACTTTGTTGAGGGTCCACTATTTGCTGGAGGGTGAACTTGCATTGCATTGGCTCGCCTTCTGCTTGTGGCTTTGCTTCGTCAAAATCGAAGATCATGATGGCGCAGTTGGGGAGTTTTGCTGGAAGCTTGAAGCCCTCTGGGGCTGCGGCCCTAATGAATTGGCGGCTGGCGCTGCCGTGGCTTACTGCTAGGAGGGTTTCGATGCCCTCGGAGCCCATGATATTGGTGAGGGTGGCTACCATGCGTTCTTGCAACGCCTTGCTTCCCTCTCCTCCGAAGGGGACCAAGTCCTCGCCCGGATCCCAGACGTCGGTGGGTAGCGCGTCGTGGGGGCCTTCTTCGAAGGTGCCGTAGCAGCGTTCGATGATGCCTTCGCAGGGCTCGACTGCGGCGTCCGGACCGAGGAGTTCGCATGCGACGAGACTTGCCGTGTCCATGGCTCGGCCCAAGGGTGATGAGACCACTTTGTCGGGGACGACGCCGTTGGCTTTGAGCCACGCGGCCGCTGCCTGCGCCTGCTGGCGACCCAAATCGGTGAGCGGTGAATCGCAGCGACCCTGGACGAGCTTTTTGACGTTGAATTCCGTCTGGCCATGACGAAGTAGATATAGGCGCTTCATGCTCTCCCCTTCTGCATAACTTGCTTTATCGGCACAACCCTACTCGTGGGTATGGCCTACGTAGTCTTCATCGATCGTGATCTTGGCAATCGACTTGGGATATTCGGATTCGACACGTTTCGCCAACGCGCGCTTTAGGTCCTCGGCGCTCATCGCCAAATCCGAGGGACGCACGCAGTCGAAGATCACGTTGGTGTGCGTAGGACCCGGCACACAGCGCAAATCGTGAATTGAAAGGCGGCTATCGATCTGTTGGGCCATGGCATTGATGCGTAAACGCATGCTCGCCACCTTAGGGTCGTCGGTCACGATGGGGTCGTAATGGAGCGTGACGATCATGCCGTCTTCGTCCCTAAACGACCGCTCGATGTTATCGAGCGTGTCGTGACTTTCCAGCGGGCTGGCCTCGGCCGCCATCTCGGCATGCGCACTTGCAAACTTCCTGCCCGGGCCGTAGTCGTGAACCATCAAATCGTGAACGCCCAAAACGCCGGGATAGCTCATGATCTTGTCTCGAATGTGCTTGACCAGCTTAGGATCGGGCGACTGACCCAAAAGCGGGCTCACCGTATCTTGAATAAGTTCAAAGCCGCTCCAGCCAATATAGGCGCCAACGGCAAGGCCGACCCATGCGTCAAGATTGATGTGCGTCACCTGCGAAACAATTGCACATGCCAGCACGGCGCCTGTGGCAAGAACATCGTTCTTGGAATCCTGGGCAGTCGCATGCAGTGTCTCGGACTCGATACGGTCGCCGAGCTTTTGGTTGAGCGCCGCCATCCACAGCTTAACAACCATCGAAAGCGCCAGGACTGCCACCAGGGCAAGCGAGAACTCGACAGGTTCGGGGTGGATGATGCGCTCAACCGAGGACTTCACCAGCTCAACGCCAATCAGCAGCACGAGCGCCGCCACGACCAATCCCGAGAGATACTCATAGCGACCATGGCCGTATGGATGCTCGGGGTCGGCCGGCTTGCTCGCCAGCTTAAAGCCCAGCACGCTCACGATATTCGAGCTGGCATCGGACAGGTTGTTCATGGCATCCGCCACAATCGAAACCGATCCCGAAACCACACCAATTGCGCCCTTCGCAGCACAAAGCGCAACATTGGCGAGAATACACACCACGCCCGTCAACGTGCCCACGCGCGCACGGTCGCCCTGTGCGCGCTTAACAATCCACTCGACCATCTACATCCGCCCCCACGGCACTACCTATATATCTATTGCTCAAACGGATTGTAGTGTAGCCACTTTGTCTCCCAGATACAAAGAGGCCGCAGCCCGCGCGGGCCACGGCCTTGGAGCATGACAAAAGAATCGTCCTTTTGTCGCACAGGTTTATGCGCTTACTTCAGCAGCGCTCGCCACTGTTTCGGGCGAATCGGCTCCGTCCTCCGTCGCCTGTTCCTTCGTCGGCACCACACCAAAGCAGTAGCTCAGCGCCGCAGACACCGCAAATGCCGTGCCGCCGGCAGCGCAGCACCACAGCAGGTTCGAGATGCCGCCCGTGGCAAAGCCAATGACCATGAGGACATTCGTCATGCCGATGGTATAGGCCGTAACGTGGCCCACGGCCGCAACAAGGCCTCCGACGGCGCCGCCAATGGCCATGCACGTCAGGCACCTGCCATATTTAAAGCCGCAACCGTACAGCGCCGGCTCGCTTACGCCGCCAAGAACACCCGAGATCGAGTAGCCCAGCATGAGCGCCTTCTCGTCCTTATCCGCAACGCGGAGCGACGCGCCAAAGGGCATGCCCCAAACGGCGAACGTCGCCATCGTCGCGGCGATCAGGATGCACGAATCCGTTCCCACACTCATAAACTGCGCATAGGCGAGCGATAGAACAACGTTGCTGACGCCGGCGATCTTTAGGAACTCCCAGCCCGCAGCAAGCCCCATGAGCGTGAGCAGCGACACGATGCCACCGGAATTGCCAAGCATAAACATAAGCTGGCCCAACAGCATGCCCAGATAGCTGCCCGCCGGCGCCGTAATACACAGCGAAACCGGAACCATGACAAGCATGGTCGCAAACGGAACGAACGAAAACGCCACGGCCTTAGGGATAACGCGCTTAAAGAAACACTCCACTCGCCATAGCACGGGCACCGAGATGAGAACCGGAATAACAGTCGTCGTGTAATCGTTGACCGGCGCAGGAAGCAGACCATACACGGAAGTCATCGATGCCCCCGTCGTCGATGCGGCATCGACGAGCTTAAGCAGATCGGGCGCAATCAATACGCCGCCCAGCATCATGCCCAGCTGCTCCGAGCAACCGAGCTGGCGGGCGGCCGCCCAACCAAGATAAATGGGCAAAAAGTAGTAACCGGCGTTATAGAGCCAACTGTAGAACAGGCGATAGATTTCGGAATCGGCAGACCACAGGCCCAGCATGCCTTCGCCCATAATGACGGCGACGGTGCGGAACAACGCCGCGCAGACAATAAACGGCAGCGCCGACATCATGCTTTTGGACAGATAATCGACCACGGCCATGGCGTTTGATGAAACCGACGTTGTAAACGAGGTGTTAGAAACTTGTAGCATGGAACGCCTTTCCCAATATGACATGCGGGCTGTCCCTTTGTCACATCGTGCGGTACTGACCGATTGCGCGGTACTTTTCGTAGCGGAGGTTTGTGAGGGTCGCGTCGTCGAGCTGCCCAAGCGCATCGAAGGCATCAAATGCCGAGGACATGACGGCACCGGCGATCTCCTCATGCGACAGGCCCCTATCGTCAACAATGCCGTCGATGATGCCGAGCGCCAGCAAATCGGGGGCCGTGAGCTTAAGCGCCTCGGCGGCCTCATTCGCGCGCTCGGTATCCTTCCACAGGATCGATGCACAGGCCTCGGGGCTCACGACCGAATAGGCCGAGCTCGAGAGCATCAGGATGCGGTCGGCCACGGACAGCGCCAGCGCGCCGCCAGAGCCGCCTTCGCCCGTCACCACCGAGACAATCGGCGTCTTAAGGCCGCTCATCTCCATGAGGTTCTGGGCAATCGCCTCACCCTGGCCGCGTTCCTCGGCACCGATGCCGCAAAACGCGCCCGAAGTATCGACCAGGCACAGAACCGGTCGACCAAACTTTTCGGCCTGGCGCATCAGGCGACGCGCTTTGCGGTAGCCCTCGGGATGTGCCATACCAAAGATGCGACGCATGCGCTCTTTGGTCGTGGTGCCGCGCTCGATGGCGATGACCGTTACGGGGCGTCCGTCTTTCCAGCCAATGCCAGCCACCACAGCGGCGTCGTCGCCAAAGTAACGGTCGCCGTGCAGCTCCACAAACCCATCCAGGCCCAGCGAGATCATCTCGCCTGCCGTGGCGCGATCTGCCGAGCGGGTCTGCTTGACAATCTCGAGCGCGGTTTTTGGTGCGGCCGAGCGCTTGAACAAGTGTCCCAGCTTTTTGCCGCGGCGACCCGTATGCACGATCTCATGCGGTGCCCCCAGGCCGGGCGCGCGCCCTTCGTGCAGCGCCAGCAGCTCGCCTACCGTGAGCGCAATCTCGCCACGCGGAACAACGGCATCGCAAAAGCCGTGCTCCAGCAAAAACTCGGAGCGCTGGAATCCCTTGGGCAGGCGCTTGTGCATGTTCTGCTCGATCACGCGCGGGCCGGCAAATGCCGTCAGGGCATCGGGCTCGGCCAGGATAATATCGCCCTCCATGGCAAAGCTCGCGGTTACGCCTCCGGTCGTGGGGTCAGTGAGCACCGTGATATACAGGCCGCCCGCCTCGCTATGGCGCCTAACCGCCGCAGAGATTTTGGCCATCTGCATGAGCGAGGTCACGCCCTCCTGCATGCGGGCGCCACCCGATACGGTAAAGCCAACGACCGGCAGTCCCAGCTCGGTCGCACGCTCAAATGTGCGGCAGATCTTCTCGCCCACCACGGAACCCATCGAGCCCATCATAAAGTTGGCGTCCATAAAGAAGAGCGCCGTATCGCAACCGCAGATTTTGCCCTTGCCGCACACAACGGCATCGCGCTCGCCCGAACGTTCGCTCACGCTCTTGAGCTTGTCGGCATAGCCGGGAAACGAAAGGAAGTCCTCCGGCGCCAGACTGGCATCCCATTCCTCAAACGTGCCCTCGTCAATCGTCATGCGCATGCGGTCGCGCCCGCTCACGCGAAAGTGTTTGCCGCAACGAGGGCAGACCTCGAGGTTGTCGTGCAGGCGCGCCTCATCGATCACGCGGCGGCACTCCGGGCACTTGATAAACACGTGGCGCGCGGGAAACTCGGCGCACGACTCGGTCATCGGTCCCTCGAGGACGTTGACCGTCTTCGCTTTTCTATTCATCAGCATAGAGATGCCCCATTAGATCGGTGTGATACATGCCCGACAAGAACTCGTCGTTTGCCAGCACGTCGAGCTGAAGCTCGCTGTTTTCGCTCACGCCCTCAATCACGAGCTCGCCCAGGGCCGAGCGCATCTTGCGAATGGCGCCGTCACGCGTGGGCGCACACACGATGAGCTTGCCGAGCATGGAGTCGTAGTACGGCGGAACTTTCGCACCGGCAAACATGGCGGAATCCCAGCGCACGCGCGGACCACCCGGCACACGCAACGCGGTGACCGTTCCGCATGACGGCAGAAAGTCCGGCGTTTCGGCATTGATGCGGCACTCCATAGCATGGTTGCGGACCGGCATGTCCTCCTGCTCAAAGGGCAGAGGCTGGCCGGCCGCCACGCGCAGCTGCCACTTGACCAAGTCGGTATCGGTCACAAACTCCGTAACCGGATGCTCCACCTGTAAGCGCGTGTTCATTTCCATAAAGTAGAAATTGCCGTCGTCCGAATACAGGAACTCGATGGTACCGGCTCCTTCGTAGCCGACGGCACGAGCCAGGTCACGCGCTGCCTTGTGCATGCGAGCACGAATGTCGTCGTGTCCGTCGAGGCACGGCGCGGGGCTCTCCTCGATTAGCTTTTGGTTGCGCCGCTGCACCGAGCACTCGCGCTCGCCGAGCGAAAACACATGGCCCTGCTTATCGGCCATAATCTGCACCTCAACGTGATGCGCCGGCGCGACGAACTTCTCCATGTAGCACTCGCCGTCGCCAAAAACGGCCTCGCCCTCGGCACGCGCCTCGATGAACGCCTTTGCCGCATCTTCCACGCGCTCGACCTTGCGAATACCGCGGCCGCCACCGCCGGCACGCGCCTTAATAAGCACGGGGCAGCCAATGCGCTCGGCCTCGGCGGTCGCCTCCTCGGGGCTTTTGAGCAAATCGCAGCCCGGTACGATGGGCACGCCCGCCGCGGCAGCCGTTCGACGTGCGGCGTCCTTGTCGCCCATGCTGTCGATCACCTTGGCCGAAGGACCGACAAACGTCAGGCCATACTTGTCGCAGTCGCGCACGAAGCTCGCCTTCTCGGAAAAAAAGCCATAGCCGGGATGAATTGCCTTAGCTCCCGACTTTACGGCACAGGTGAGCACGGCATCGTCGTTGAGGTAACTCTCGGCAAGACGCGGGCCGCCGATGCAATACGCCTCGTCGGCAAGCTGCACGTGTAGCGCGTCCGCATCGGCCGTGGAATAAACGGCGACGGTCTTGATGCCCATATCGCGGCACGCGCGGATAACACGGACCGCGACTTCGCCGCGGTTGGCGATGAGCACTTTGTCGAACATGAAGCCTTCCTTAACTTTCGTGCATGAGTGCAAAAGACATATCGGCGCGGCAGCAAACCTCACCGTTGACGCTCGCGGTGCCCGTCGCAAAGCGGAACGGCCCGCGCGCACGCGTGATGGAGCACACCAGATCCACCGTGTCGCCCGGACGCACCGGACGCTTAAAGCGCACCTTGTCCAGACTCGTGTAGAACGGCGTCGCGCCGCGCGCCCCCTCATCGCCCATCAGCAGTACGCAGCAGTTCTGGGCGAGCATCTCGCACTGAATCACGCCGGGGACGACCGGGTTTCCCGGAAAATGCCCCTGCAAAAAGTACTCGTCGCCCGTAATCTTGATCTTGCCGTGGGCCTCGTCGCCCACCAGCTCGGCCTCGTCGAGCAAGAGCATCGGCTCGCGATGCGGTAACAGCTTCTTGAGCTCTTCTTTGTTCATGGATATCACCTATCCGATCCTCATGAGACAGCTGCCAAACTCCACGAGGTCGCCGTCGGCCACGCAGATCTCGAGCACCTCGCCGTCTGCCTCGGCCGTCACCTCGTTGAGAACCTTCATGGCCTCGATGATGCAGAGGGTCTCGCCGGCCTTGACCTTGGAGCCCACGTGCACAAACGGCTCGTCGCCCGGCGCCGGGGCAGCATAGAAAACGCCGACCATGGGAGCGGTCACCTCGGTGCCCTTGGGCTCCGGTGCGGCGGCAGGTGCCTGCGCGGCGGGCTCCGGTGCGGCAGGCGCGACTGTGGGAGCTGCAACTGGAGCGGCCATAGCGCTCGGCATGGGCATGGGCACGGCAACCGGCTGTGCGGCGCTCGCGCGCTCGAGTTCGACCGCGGTGCCATCGGGCTCCTCAACGCGTACGCGCGTGAGGCCGCGGTCCTCCATAACATCGGCTATCTCGGCAAGTCTTTTGGAATCCATGCTCTAGCTCCTCGTATATCTATGCAGCGTGATGGCGGCGTTGTGTCCGCCAAAGCCCAGGTTGGTCGAAAGCGCCCAGGTAAGGTCGGCGCGAACCGCGCGATTCGGCGTGTAGTCAAGATCGCAGGCGGGATCGGGCGTGTGGTAGTTAATGGTCGGCGGCACCACGCCCTGCTCGAGCGCCATGGCGCAGGCCATGACCTCGATGGCGCCCGTGGCACCGATCATGTGGCCGGTCATCGACTTAGTCGACGAGACGTGCGCGGCGCGCGCCGCGTCCTCGCCGAGCGCACGCTTAATGCCCGCCGTCTCGGACGAATCGTTGAGCTTGGTCGATGTGCCGTGGGCATTGATGTAGAGACCCTCGGATGGCTTGACGTCGCCCTCGGTCACCGCCAGCGATATCGCGCGGGCAATGCCGGCAGCCTCGGGATCAGGGCTCGTGATGTGATAGGCATCATCGGTGTTGCCGTAGCCCACGACCTCGGCATAAATGTGCGCACCGCGCGCCTGCGCATGTTCCATGCTCTCGAGCACGAGCACGCAGGCGCCCTCGCCCATCACAAAGCCGTCGCGGTCTGCATCGAACGGACGGCAGGCCGTCGCGGGATCGGGGTTGGTGGTCAATGCGCGGCAGGACGTAAAGCCCGCAACGGCATCGGGGATAATTGCAGCCTCGGCGCCGCCCGCGAGGATCGCGTCGGCATAGCCGTGCTTGATGGCGCGGAACGCCTCGCCCACCGCATGGGCCGAGGTGGCGCAAGCGGTCACGACGGGCAGGGTCGGCCCCTTTGCTTTGTGACGGATTGCGATATTGCCCGATGCCATGTTGGGGATCATCATCGCGATCATGTAAGGCGATGCGCGGCGGGGCCCACGGTCGGCAATCGTATGGACGTTGTCGACGAGTGTCTGCATGCCGCCCACGCCCGAGCCCACGTAGACGCCCAGGCGCTCGCGATCGATGGCGCCTTCGACATCAAAGCCCGCATCGTGCATCGCCTCGTCCGAAGCCGCCATCGCAAACTGAACGCAGGGGTCGAGATGCTTGGCGTCACGCTTGCCAAAGTACTCGTTGCCGTCAAAGCCCTTGACCTCGGCTGCCACCTTGACGGCAAACGCATCGGTATCGAAGTGCGTGATCGGGCCGATGCCGCACGTGCCGGCGCACATGGCCGCCCAGGTGGCAAGCGCGGTGTTGCCGAGCGGCGACACGGCACCGATACCGGTGATTGCAACTCTCTGTTCCATCATGGTCTCCTCATCCAAGCCGTTCTTCGGCCCTGGTTTCTACATCGCCATTCCGCCGTCGACGCGTACGACTTCGCCCGTAATGTAGGCAGCCGCATCGCTCACTAAAAATCGCACCACACCGGCCACCTCTTCGGGCTGCGCCATACGCTTAAGGGGAATCTGCTCCTCGGTTACCGTACGCACCTTCTCCGAGAGCTTTGCCGTCATATCTGTCTCGACAAACCCGGGGGCGACCGCGTTCACTCGTACACCGCGGGGCGCAAGCTCGCGCGCCACCGCCTTGGTAAGCCCTATCACGCCCGCCTTGGAGGCAGCGTAGTTGGCTTGCCCGGCATTGCCCATCAGGCCCACGACCGAGCTCATGTTGACGACGCAACCGCCGCGCTGGCGCATAAAGGTCTTGGTGAGCGCGCGCGCCATGTTGAATGTTCCCTTGAGATTGACGTCGAGCACGCGGCCGAAGGCATCATCGCCCATGCGCATGAGCAGGCCATCGCGGGTGATGCCGGCGTTGTTGACGAGCGCCCAAATGGAGCCAAAGTCGTTGAGGACCGCTTCCACGCACGCGTTGACGGCAGCGGGGTCGGCCACGTCACATTGATATGAGCGCGCCGTGGCGCCAGCCGCCTCGCAGGCGTCGCACGTCTCGCGCGCCGCATCGACGCTGCCGGCATAGACGACGGCGATATCGTAGCCATCCTCCGCCAAGCCCACGGCACAAGCGCGACCGATGCCGCGCGAGCCGCCCGTGACCAGCGCCACGCGGCGCGATCCGTCGCGCTCGAACGCGCCGTTGTTCAAGTTGCCCATGTCGTTCCTTTCGGGTTACAGCCCTGTGGGCTATGCGAGCTCGTCGGCAATAGCTGCGACCTGCTCGGCCGTTTCGCACGAATACACGCGAACATCGCTCAGCGTACGCTTAACCAGGCCGGACAGCGTTTTGCCGGGGCCGACCTCAATAAACGTGTCGATGCCTTGATCCTGCAGAGCATGCAGCGTGTCGACCCAGCGCACGGCATGACTCACCTGGTTGGCCAGCACCTCCGATGCCGCCTGCGGGTCGGCCGGATAAGGCGCCGCCGTCATATTTGCCATAACAGGAATGAGCAAAGGGGACGGCGCGTGACCGGCCTCAATATATGCAGCAAGGCCACAGGTCGCCTCGACCATATAGGGGCTATGGAATGCACCCGACACCGCGACCTTCATGGCCCGGCCACCAGCCTCTTTTACCAAGGCGTCGAGCTCCTGCAGCGCCTCGGGCGTTCCGGCCACAACCGTCTGCTGCGGGCTGTTGTAGTTGACCGGCCAGCAGTCCTCGCCGGCCTGTTTTGCCAGGCCCTCGACTTGCACCTCATCGAGTTTGATGACGGCGCGCATTCCGCCGGGGTGACGCTCGGCCGCCGTGGCCATCAAAGCCGCGCGCTCGCACACGAGCTCAAAACCCGCTCGCGTATCGAATGCCCCCGCAAAGGTGAGCGCGGCGACCTCGCCCAGCGAGAATCCTGCACAGGCGGCAGGCACCACGCCGCGCTCGCGCAGGGCGGCAGCCGCTGCCAGGTCGTGAACGAACACACACGGCTGCGTATTCTCGGTCTGCGACAGCTCCTCCTTGGAGGCACTCCGGCACTGCTCGCTCGTCCCCGGGCGCACCTCGTCGGCAATGGCGAACACCTCGGCAGCCGCCGGCGATGCCTCGACCAGGTCGACGCCCATCGCGGGGTGTTGGGCACCCTGGCCGGCAAACAGAAACGCTACGCTACCCATGCGGACGCACCCTTCAGGACGCGCTCTGCGCCATCGACCAGATCGTCAACGATTTCGCGTGCGCTCTGACGCTCGTTGACCATGCCGGCAATCTGTCCACACAAAAACGAACCCTCTTCGTAGTTGCCGTCCTTGGCGGCCTTACGCAGTGCACCGGTTCCCAAAGCACCGAGCTCCTCGGCACTCGCACCGGAACCCTCGCTCTTGGCATAGGCGTTGGTGAAGGGGCTCTTGAGGGCGCGCACCGGATGTCCCGTCGAGCGACCGGTCGCACGCGTCGAAGTGTCGTTGGCCTTCAGGACCATCTCTTTATACCGCTCCGAGACGGTGCACTCGTCTGCGACCAGAAAGCGCGTACCCACTTGCACGCCTTCGGCGCCCAGCATAAAGGCGGCCGCCACGCCGCGGCCGTCGGCAATACCGCCGGCGGCCACAACGGGAATGTCGACCGCATCGACGACCTGCGGCACCAGTGCCATCGTCGAGGTCTCGCCAATATGGCCGCCCGATTCGGTACCCTCGGCAACAACCGCCGTGGCTCCACGACGTGCCACGAGGCGCGCCAGCGCCACCGAGGCAACGACCGGGATGACCTTGATGCCCGCGTCGTTCCAAGCCTTCATGTACTTGGTGGGATTGCCGGCACCCGTCACGACGACCGGCACTTGCTCGTCGATTACAACCTGTGCGACCTCGTCGGCAAACGGGCTCATGAGCATGACGTTCACGCCAAAGGGCTTATCCGTCTTGGTGCGCAGCTCGTGAATCTGATCGCGCAGCCAGTTGGCGTCGGCATTCATGGCCGCGATGATTCCCAGCCCGCCGGCCTCGGACACAGCCGAGGCAAGCGAGGCATCGGCAATCCAGGCCATACCGCCCTGGAACACGGGCTTTTCGATGCCGAGCAGATCGCAGAGAGGAGTCTTGAGCATCTCTACTTCTCCAATGCCGCCTCGACCGTATCGGCGAACTCGCCGACCGTCTTGGGGTTCTCCTCGGTATCGAGCTGGATGCCAAACTCGTCCTCGACGGCAACGAGGATCTCGACGGTGCCCAGGCTGTCGAGACCAATCTCCTCGAGCGTGGACTCGGGCTTCATCTCGACATCGTCAAGACCGGCGGTCTCGCGGATAACGTCGCAAACGCGCTCGAAGGTCTTCTGATCTGCCATGGTAGTTCTCCTTTGGTTGTGCCCTAGGGCGTTTTTATTTCCTATGTGCGACTACTTCCAACGAAGCAGATAGCCACCTATATCCAGACCGGCGCCAAATCCAACCAAGGCGATGGTGTCGCCTGTGTGAAGTGCACCGGCGTTTGCCAGCCGGTCGAGGGCAAGCGGAATGCATGCGCTCGAGATGTTGCCGGTTTCACGCAACGTGCGAACCACGCGCTCGTCCGGCACGCCCAGGCGCTTGACCGCCTGGCTCAGGATTCGTTCGTTAGCCTGATGGAATACAAAATGATCGATGTCTTCGACCAAAATGCCCGCATCGATCGCAAGCTTATGGACCGTGTCGCAGATGGCGTTGACGCCGAACTTGAACACGCGGCGGCCATTCATGGACAGCACGCTCGCGCTATCTGCGGAAGCCTTAAACGGCGAGGTACCGACCAGACCGGGAACGCGCAACGTCTCGACGTCGGGCGCCGTCAAAAGCTCAACGGCAAGGGGGTTGTCTCCCCCAGCTTCAATCACTGCGGCGCCTGCCCCATCGCCAAAAAGCACGCAGGTGGCACGGTCGGTCCAGTCGAGCGCTCGCGTCATCTGCTCGGCAGCAACAACAAGCACGCGCTCGGCACGGCTGCGAGCGATATAGCCCTCGGCGACATCGAGCGCAAATACGAAGCCGGCACAAGCCGCCGAGACATCGAAGGCAGGGCACGTCGCGCCTAGTCGCTCAGCAACGGCACACGCCTCAGCGGGAACAAGGTGGTCACCCGTCGTCGTCGAGCAGACGATCAGATCCAGCTGGCTCGCGTCGATTCCGGACACCTGGAGTGCCCGCTCGCTCGCCGCTACTGCAAGGTCGTCAAGTGACTCGGTGGTGCAGACGTGGCGGCTCTTGATACCTGTGCGAGTAAAAATCCACTCATCCGAGGTATCGAGGAACTCAGACAGCTCGTCATTGGAAACACTGCGCTCAGGAAGTGCCGAACCTGTTCCAAGAATCGTGAAACCCATCACTAACCTCCTTTGAGTTGTTGACGTGTTTACATCGACCAAGAGAGGATAACGCATTTCAGTCTTTGTTGACGTGTTAACATTAAATTGTCCAAATGCGACAAAGGCTTCACATTGTGTCTATCTCTCGACACCATTGCGTCATTCACTTATTCAATAAGGAGGTAGCAGCCGCTATGGATGCCCAATTAACGATTGTCGACGTAACCGGATCAACCAACGATGACCTGCTCGAGGCAGGAAAACAGGGTGCGCCGCACGGCACAGGACTTGCCGCCCGCGCGCAAACGGCAGGACGCGGCCGGCGCGGCCACAAGTGGGATTCAACCGCCGGCAACCTATTGCTTTCGATTGTCCTGCGTCCATGCGTTAATCCCGCAAAGTACTCTGGTCTTGCCGCCGTCAGCGGCCTAGCGGTGCTCGAAGCACTCGAAAAGCAGGGTCTTGCAAACGAGATTCGCCTTAAATGGCCCAACGACCTGGTCGCGCGAGGACGCAAGCTCGGCGGCATTCTGGTCGAGGCCGCACGCGATAACGAAGGCAAACCTTTCGCCGTCTGCGGCATTGGTGTCAACGTAAACTACACGCCCCAAGAGGTGCCCGATGGCGGCCTGGCGGCAATTGGCCTCTCGGACCTTAACGAAAACGTTCCTACCGTCGACATGCTCCTCGATGAGGTCTATCACGCCGTTATAGACGCCGTAGATGCCTGGGCAGAACGCCTCAACTCCATGGAAGAAAACACCGGACCGCTCGCGCCCGTCCACGGCGAATATGTCGCTCACCTCAATTGGATTGGAGAGCACGTTATCGCCCGCTCCCCCGCTGGAGACGAGCTGGCGCGAGGCATCTTTAAAACGGTCGATGGCTTTGGTCGCGCGTGCATCGAAACGAAAGACGGCTTGCGTTTCTTCCATTTTGAGGAGGCGTCTTTGCGCCACTTAAGCGATTAGGGCGCCGCAGCCATCGGCTCGGCAGCATTACCCGGCAGTCCAAACCATCATTCAAAACAAAAGGGCCCCGCTACCGTAACGGCAGAGGGGCCCTTTAAGCTATGAGCGATATCGCTTAGAGCTTGATGTCGATGTCGACGCCAGCGGGGAGGTCGAGACGCATGAGCGAATCAACGGTGCCCGAGGTGGGGTCGAGGATGTCGATGAGGCGCTTGTGGGTGCGCATCTCGAACTGCTCACGGGAGTCCTTGTTCACGTGCGGCGAGCGGATAACCGTGTACAGGTTGCGCTCGGTGGGCAGGGGGACAGGACCGGAAACGCGAGCGCCGGTCTTCTGAGCGGTCTCGACGATGAGCTTCGCGGACTGATCGACGACCTCGTGATCATAGCCCTTGAGGCGAATGCGGATCTTCTGGGTAGCCAACTTAAACCTCCAAAGAGTGCGAGAGATGTTCTCGCGGATTACGTAACAGGGAGCTCGAACTTAGGCGTTCTTGCTCATGACCTCGTCCACAATGGACTTGGGCGCGGGCTCATAAGAGTCGAACTGCATCGTGTAGGATGCACGGCCCTGGGTCTGGGAGCGAAGGTCGGTAGCGTAACCGAACATCTCGCCCAGCGGCACCTTGGCACGGATGAGCTTGCTGTTCTTGCGATCCTCCATGCCCTCGATCTTGCCGCGGCGACCGGAGAGGTTGCCCATAACGTCGCCCATGTACTGCTCGGGGGTCTCAACCTCGACAGCCATGATCGGCTCGAGCAGCTGCGGATCGGACTTCTTGAGGGCGTCCTTGATAGCCATGGAACCGGCGATCTTAAAGGCGGCCTCGGAGGAGTCGACCTCGTGGTAAGAACCGTCGAACAGGGTGACCTTGACGTCGAGGACCGGGAAGCCGGCGATAACACCGGTGTTCAGGGCCTCCTGGATGCCCTTGTCGATGGACGGGATGTACTCCTTGGGCACGACGCCGCCGACGATAGCGTTGACGAACTCGTAGCCGAAGCCCTCCTCCATCTTCTCGAGCTTGATGACGGCGTGGCCGTACTGACCGCGACCGCCGGACTGACGGACGAACTTGCCCTCAGCCTTCTCGACGTCGTGACCAGCGGTCTCGCGGTAGGCAACCTGGGGCTTACCGACGTTAGCGTCAACCTTGAACTCACGGAGCAGACGGTCGACGATGATCTCGAGGTGCAGCTCGCCCATGCCGGCGATGATGGTCTGGCCGGTCTCGTGGTTGGTGGACACCTGGAAGGTCGGGTCCTCCTCGGCGAGCTTGGTCAGAGCCAGGGACATCTTGTCCTGCTCGGCCTTGGTCTTGGGCTCGATGGCAACGTCGATAACGGGCTTAGCGAACTCGATCTTCTCGAGGACGATCTCCTTGCCCTCGGCGCACAGGGTGTCACCGGTGGTGGAGTTCTTGAAGCCGACGCAAGCGACGATGTCGCCCGCGGCAGCGTCGTCACGGTCGATACGCTCGGCGGCGTTCATCTCGAGGATGCGGCCGAGGCGCTCGCGCTGACCGTTGGAAGCGTTGACCACGTAGGAGCCGGACTCGGCGCGGCCGGAGTAAACGCGGACATAGGTGAGCTTACCGACGAACGGGTCGGTCATGATCTTGAAGACCAGGCCGGAGAAGGGCTCGTCGAAGGAAGGATGACGCTGAATCTCCTCGCCGGTGTCCGGATCGGTACCGGTGACGGCCTCGACGTCGAGCGGGCTGGGCAGGTAGTCGACGACAGCGTCGAGCAGCTCCTGAACGCCCTTGTTCTTGTAGGCGGAACCCACGAAGACGAGGTTGAGCTCGTTGGCCAGAACGCCCTTGCGCAGAGCAGCCTTGAGCTCCTCGACGGTGAAGTCCTCCTCCATGAGAATCTTCTCCATGAGCTCGTCGTCAAAGCTGGCAGCAGCGTCGAGGAGCTCCTCGCGCTTGGTGGCAGCGATGTCGGCAAACTCAGCCGGGATCTCGTCCATCGGCTCGGGGTAGGTCATGCCCTTCTCGTCGGCCTTGAAGTCCCATGCAGTCATGGTGACCAGGTCGATGACGCCCCAGAAGTTGTCCTCGGCGCCCATCGGGACCTGAGCGGCCACGGCGTTAGCGTCGAGACGATCCTTCATGGTCTCGATAGCGTTGAAGAAGTCAGCGCCCACGCGGTCATACTTGTTGATGAAGGCGATGCGGGGGACGTTGAAGGTAGAAGCCTGACGCCAAACGGTCTCAGACTGGGGCTGAACGCCGGCAACGGCGTCGAAGACGGCGACAGCGCCATCGAGGACGCGCAGGCAGCGCTCGACCTCGGCGGTGAAGTCAACGTGGCCCGGGGTGTCGATGATCTGGATG
>UQUL01000044.1 GCA_900544235.1 uncultured Collinsella sp. | reverse complement strand
CGTTGGGGACGTTCTTAAACGACTAGTCGTTTAAGAACGTCCCCAACGACTAGGTCTCGGCGCGGGTATAGATGGCGAAGGAAATGTCGCGCTCCAAGGTCAGGGCCTGCTCGCGTTCGAGGTCTTGGGTGAGGATTGCCAGCACGTAAGGGCGCTCGGCGTAGACGATTGCTGCATCGTGCTGAGCATTCGCCAGGCTGCCCGTTTTGTGCGCGACCAAAACGCCGCCGGGAACGCCCTCGACAATACCGCGCGCGTCTTCCTGCGCCAGCAGATATCCGCGCGCTCGCTCGCACAGCCCGGGCGTCGCGATTGTCCCCGCCGCCAGCCGCTGCAACACGGCCGCAGCATCACGGGCGCTCGTATAGTTCTCGCGACCTTGTGCCTGGGCCTCGGCAGCCATCATCAAACGAGCGAGCACGGTCTGGGTCAACCCCAATGCGGCACACGTTTCGTTGACCGTATCCATGCCAAGTCTGCCGATAACAAGGTTCGCTGCCACGTTATCGCTCTGGGCAATCATAGCGTGCAGTAGCTCGTCAATACTGTACGACACACCCGCGCCGCGCGACTGAATGTTGCCGCTGCCACCCACGATATCCTGTTGCGTTACCGTTATCTGCTCGTCGAGGGACAGCTCGCCCGCCGTCACGGTCTCGAGCGCACAAGCGAGAATGGGAAGCTTGATGATGCTTGCCGCCACATGTCGCGCGTCCGGCGCCACAGCGACTTCACCATCGAGCGACGCGAACGTTTGAGGATCAAGCGCCACAGCATAGACCGAGGTAGACCCACCATACGGCTCGACAAGGGCTTCGATATCTTGCTGAAGGCCGGCAATCCAAGAGGTCTGGGAGACAGCTTCCGTCTTTTGAGCGGACGGATGATTCGCTTTTTGTTTGACAGGGACAGCGGGGCCCTCAGCCTCGTTGCGGCGCGCGGCACAACCGCCGAGACTCATCACCGAGGCAAGCGCTCCGGTCAACATTCCGGCACAAAACACTCGACGCGAGCAATCGCGCGCAGTGAGGGGTGCATCCCCCGGCGGGAACCGGAACGCCTCTACGCTGTCGCCGCCACCCCGACCTTGCTCGCCGCAGTACACAGACTCACTCCCCACCATCGCATTCTACCGAGCCGTCGATAAACGGCCGCACCGGACACCCAGCACGCCACACTCATTGTGACGCATGCGACAGGGCTTGCGCGACATGATCATCCTCACATAACCAGTTGGGTCGGCGCGGCCCAACCGCACCTGAACCACCTTATAATCTAGCCAACACATCGAATGGAAGGAACCATCATGCCCCGGTTTTGTACCCATTGCGGCAAGCTTCTGAATGACGACGAGCGTTTTTGCACCAGCTGCGGAACGCCGGTAACCGATGATGGCCAGGCCTCTCAGTCGCAAGAGGATGCGCAGGCAGCCGAACATGCCGCCGCGTCCGATGCCGCCTTCGACACCGCCGCGACCACGGTTCAGTCTGCGCAGCAGCCCACGGCGACTCAGCCCCAACCGGCAGACGTGACCGTACAGTCCGCCCATCAGCCCGTGCCCGCTCCCCAGCCCGAAGTCGGCACGACGCAGCAATGGACGGCGCCAGCCGGCTCCGCGCCGCAGCAGCCCATACCGACCGCCGCTCCGCAGGCCGGCGCCCCCGCTGCTCCCAAGAACAACAACGCCCTGCTCATCGGCATCATCGCCGCGCTAATCGTCGTGATTATCGCGCTCGTCGTGTTCTTTATGATCAAGCCTTTCGACAAGGGCGCCGATGATACCAAGGGCACGACGATCGAGAAGGTCAAGATCGACCACGATAACGACGACGCGTCCGTCAAGGGCGACCCCAACAAGCTTGACGATGATGATGACGATGACGTCCACGATGCCGCCACCATCAGCGAGCAGAACGTCTACGACCAGCTGAGCTCCTACTACAGCAGGCTCTCCGATCTTGATCAGCAGGTTCGCGACTGCGCCACCACGTTTAACACGTATTACCTTAAGGATGACCGAAGCTCGCGTCAGTCGGCCAGCGATGCCGCCGAGGCGCTCGAGGATCAGATCGACGACCTCAAGGACGAGGTCGAGGACCTGGACGTTCCCATCGACTCGCAGAACTACAGCTCGTGGAAAGACATCATCGCGCTCTACGACGACCTGGAGAATCGCATTGACGTCATTTGCGATGCCTGGGAGATCAGCCTTGAGTACTCCAGCCCCGCCAACCACAAGGACGAGATCGTGGCACCGCTGGCGCGCGACAACGTAGCGGGCACCAACGACAACAAATACCGTCTGGACTTTGAGGACCGCTACCCCGGCGCCGCACCCGTCGAGGTGAAGTAATCCCAACAACTGATCAAAACTTGCGGTGAAATAGGGATTAATTAGGCCTTTTGCCAGCAAAAACAGTCCCTATTTCACCGCAACTTAGAAGTGGGGCCGGGCGCGCATTTGCATTTGCGCGCCCGGCCCCGCCGTGTCTATATGTGCTCGGATATGTGCTCGGTTACTTGTCGGCAGCGGTCTTTTTGGTAGTCGACTTCTTGGCCGTCGTCTTTTTTGCCGCCGTGGCCTTCTTTGCCGCCGTCGTCTTTTTGGCCGCGGTCGTCTTCTTCGCCGTGCTCGCCTTGGTTGTGGTCTTGCGGCCGCGGGCGGGCTTCTTCTCCTTGGTCGGGCAGTCCATGTTGACGCAGATACGCCACGGACCGCGCGCCGTGTTGACCACCACGATGGGAGCGCCGCACTCGGGACAGGTCTCGCCCGTCGCCTCGAGCTTGCCGCGCGCCGGCAGCGGATAGCTCACGCCGCAGTCATCGTAGTTGGTGCAGCGGATAAAGCGCTTGCCGCTCTTTTCGCTCTTGTGCGCGATCAGGTCGCCATGGCGTCCTGCCTCGGCGCACACCTTGCACTCGCCCACCTTAAGATCGGGCTCGTAGTTGGTGGGGCACGTGGGGTTCACGCAAATCTCGAAGGCCTTCTGGCGGAACGGCTGGCACTTAATGCGCGGCGCGCCGCACTCGGGGCACACGGCCGCCTCGCCCTCGAGCGGGCTTACCTTGACGCCGCTCGGCACCGGATAGGTCACGTCGCAGTCGGGCCAGCCCATGCAGCCGATAAAGCTGCCGCGGGTCTTGGCGCTCGTCTTCATAACCAGGTCCTTGCCGCACTTGGGGCAGGCGCCCACGCGCGCATCGGCCGTAACGGCGTCGCTGATGGCGTCGCCCAGCTCCTGCGTGTGCTTGAGCAGCTCGTCGAGCACGCCAGCCAGCAGCGCGCGCGAGTGCGTCACGACATGCTCTTCGGTATCCTCGCCGCGCTCCACACGGGTCATATCGCCATCGAGCTCGCTAGTCATATCGGGGCTCGTGATGCGCGGGGCAAACTGCGTCAGTGCATCGATGATGGCGATGCCCAGCTGGCTCGGCTCAACGGGGTCGTTTTTGAGGTAGCGCACGGCATACAGGCGCTCGATGATGCTCGCGCGCGTGGACTTGGTACCCAGGCCGCGCTTCTCCATCTCCTGCACGAGCTTGCCCTGGCTGTAGCGTGCGGGCGGCTCGGTCTGCTTGGCCTCGAGCTTAATGTCGAACACGTCGACCGTATCGCCCTGCTCCAGCGGCGGCATCTGCTCGTCGCGTTTAAGGCCGTACGGGTAGGCCTCGCGGAAGCCAGGGGTCACGAGCACATCGCCCGAAGCCACGAACGGCTCGCCGTTCACGTCGAGCTCGAGCTTGGTGTTCTCGATGGTCGCGGGTCCCATGAGCGTTGCCAGGAAGCGACGGGCGATGAGGTCGTAGAGCTTACGCTGGCCGCCGTCGAGCGTGGACGGATCGCCCTCGCCCGTGGGGTAGATAGGCGGGTGATCGGTGGTCTCGACTTTGCCGCGCGTGGGCTTCATGGGACCCGCGAGTACCTTTTTGCACACAGGCGCCAGCGCCGGGTTGATCTTTGCCAGGTCGCTCACCACGGCGCCCAGATCGAGCGTCGCAGGGTACACGGTGTTGTCGACACGCGGGTAGCTGATGAGGCCCGCCATGTAGAGGGACTCGGCGATGCGCATGGTACGCGCAGGCGAGATACCCTCGGCCGCGGCGGCAGCCTGCAGCGAGGTCGTCGCAAACGGCGTGGGCGGCTGCTGCTTACGCGAGCGCTTGGTCACCGCGGCAACGGTCGCCGTCTTGGCGCCGTCGACGTGACCATACGCCGTCTCGGCAGCATCCTTGTCGGTAAAACGCGCCGTCTTGTGTGCGATCTTAAAGCGGTCGTCCTCGGCAGCGCCCTGCGCGGCACCCATGCCGCGAATCTGCCAATAGTCCTCGGGCACAAACGCCATGCGCTCGCGCTCGCGCTCGACCACCAGGGCAAGCGTCGGTGTCTGCACGCGGCCGGCGGAGCGCACGTTGCCAAAGCCGCCAAACTTGGCGAGCGTCAGGTAACGCGTGAGCACCGCACCCCAGATAAGGTCGATGTGCTGACGGCTCTCGCCTGCGTCGGCCAGGTTCTGGTCGAGCGAGACGAGATTATCGAAGGCGTGCGTGATCTCGGCCTTGGTAAACGAAGAGTATTGGGCGCGGGCAACCGGCAAGTCGGGCGCCACCTCACGCACCTTGTTGAGGGCGTCCGAACCGATCAGCTCGCCCTCGCGGTCAAAGTCCGTGGCGATGATGACGCTGTCAGACTTCTTGGCAAGGTTCTTGAGCGAACGAATGAGCTCCTTCTCGGCCGGTAGCTTAATGACGGGTGCCCAGGTGAGGTAAGGCAGGCTCTCGAGCTTCCAGCCCTTGATGGAAATGCCATCGGCAAGGAACGGTTTACGCTTGGTGTCGTAGGGCGGGCGGGCCAGGCCATCGGGCATATCGGCCGGCAACATCTCACCGTCCTCGGTCACCGAATACCAGCCCAGCTTTTTATCGAACAGCACGCTGTCGCAAAAATCGGGCGCAAGGATGTGACCGGCAAGACCGATCGTCACGCACTCCTCGCCCTTCCACTCAAAACGGTAGATGGCGGTGTTGTACACCTTGTCCTTTTTAGGCTTACCCGTGGACAGCCGCTCGGCGATCTGACGCGCGGCGTCGTTTTTCTCGGCGATGATGAGCTTCAAAAGAGGCTCCTATCTCGTATCTCTGCGGCTACGCCCGCCCGTATGGCGGCCGACTTACGCCCTTGCTTGCTCAATCTGCCCGATGAGCCAATCGCACCAGGCATCCATGCCCTCGCCCTTGCGCGCGCTCACGGCAAACCGCGGCGCCTGCGGATTAAGGTCATCGAGTGTCTTAGTATACCTATCCATGTCAAAATCGAAAGCCGGGGCCACGTCAACCTTGTTGAGCAGCTGCGCGCCGGCGTGTTGGAAGATGCCCGGGTACTTGATGGGCTTGTCGTCGCCCTCGGGCACCGAGAGGATCATGATGGACAGGTTCTCACCCAGGTCAAAGTCGACCGGACAGACCAAGTTGCCTACGTTTTCGATAAAGATGACATCGATGTTTTCCAGACCCACAGCCTGGTCGAACGCGTCAACGGCCTCCATGATCATGTTGCCCTCGAGGTGGCACAGGCCGCCCGTGTTGATCTGGATGGCGGGCATGCCGGCTTCCTTCATGGTAATGGCGTCGACGTCCGAGGCGATATCGCCCTCGATGACGGCGCAACGCAGGCCCGCCTTGTCGCGCAGGCGCTCGTTGGTGCCCAGAATCGTGGTGGTCTTACCCGAGCCGGGGCTCGACAGCACATTGATCACATAGGTGTTTGTCTCATTAAATCGCTGACGCAGCTGATCTGCCAGGCGCTCGTTGCGCGACAGAATCGGCGATGCGATATCAATCGTTTTCTCGGCCATACTCGGCACTCCTTACTTCTGCCATCTGGGGACGGGGTAGAAATGGTAGATTTCGTCGTTGACACTTGCCATTTTGCCTGCTTGCACACGTTGGAACGGAATGTCAAGCCGCACGGCGTATCTATTTCTACCATTTATACCCCGTCCCCAAATGGCAGGCTGGTTAATTGTCGGGGGTTTCGATTTCGATACTCGCGATGTCGAGCTCGCGACCGTGCAACAGGCGCACGTTGGCGCCGCCACATTGGGGGCAGCGGCAATGGAAGCGATCGTGGTCGAAAACCTCGCCGCAGTCCAGGCACTCGCTTTGTGGATGGACCTCCTCCACGGCAAGCTCGCAGCCTTGCGTGAGCGGATCCTCGTCGCGAAACGTCTCCCACGCAAAGTCGAGCGCCTCGCGCACAACTTCGGTCATATCCCCGATACGCAGCGTTACCAAAACGGCGCGCGAGGCCCCCGCCCCACGCGCCGCGCGAATCACTGTATCGAGTATGCCGTTGACAATGCCAACCTCGTGCATACCGATTTACTCCTCGTCGTCCTCATCGTCCGAGAACAAGTCCAGACGACTCACGAACAAGCCCTCCTTGCCCTCGCGCGCGGTGATGACCACACGGGCGATGGCGAGCGAGATCTCGTAGAGCGAGAGCAGGGCGCCATACATGAGGCCCAGCGTAACGGGCGAGCCGTCGGGCGTGATCACAGCCGAACCCACGAGCAGGCCAACGTATACGTAACGCCAGGCACTGCGGAAGGCCGCATAGGACACGATATGGAAGACGGACAGGTAAAAGATGATGAGCGGCAGCTCAAACGCCACACCAAAGCCGATCATAAAGAGCAGCTCCATGTTGACGTAGTTCTCCAGATCGGGCAGCGCCGTGGCGACGGCCGAAGTCTCGCCGATGAGCCACTCAAAGCCCGCAGGAATGATGATGAAATAGCAGAAAATGGCGCCCAGGAAGAACAGCACCGTCGAGGCGAGCACCGTGGGCACGACCCACTTGCGCTCGTTGGGGCGAAGCGCCGGCAGGAAAAACGCCAGAATCTGCCAGATAATCATGGGTGTGCACATGACCACGGCCATCTTGATGGCCAGCGAGAAGCGCAGGCCAAATCCGCCGAGCGTGGTGGTGATGTAGAACTTACCGTCCGGTACAAAGGAGCGGATGGGGTCTTCCAGAATGTCGAGCACCACGGGCGTGGCGAAATACAGCACGATAGCGGCGGCAAACACCGAGACGACCACGATGGTCAGGCGGCGACGGAGCTCTCCCAGGTGATCGAAGAGCGGCATACGCGCAGGTCCGATAGGCATTACTCGTCGCCTCCCTTCGGGGCGTCGGCGGCAGCGGCGTCGTCCTCGGCCTCGAGCTCGCGAGCGAGCTGGTCGACGACGGCTTTGCGCTTGCGGGGGCGACGGGCATAGAGGTCGGCCGTCGTGGGCTCTGCCGACTCGGGATCGGGCTCGGGCTCCGGCTCGGCAACGGGAGCGGCATCGGCGGACCCGGCGTCGGCGTCCTCGGTCGCAGGCTCCTCAGCAGCATCTTCGCCCTCAGCAGCACCCTCGCTTGCGGCCTTCTCGGCAGCAAGACGGGCGCGACGCTCGGCAAAGGTCTCCTTCTTGGCGGGCGCTGCCGTCTCGGCGGCATCCTCATCCGCATCGGAATCGTCGTCGGTTGCAGCAGCCTTCTTGGGCTTGGCCGGGGCCGACGCGGCCTCGCTCACCGGATCGATAATCTCGGACTGAACAACGGCCGTCATCTTTTCCTGCGTCTCGCGGAACTGACGGATGGCACGGCCGATCGTGCGGCCCATCTGTGGGAGCTTATCCGGGCCAAACAGCAAAAAGCCGAAGACCACGATGATCGCGAGCTCACCCTCTCCAATACCAAACACACATACCTCCAAGGCTCGATGTGAGTCGAGCCCGCACCGCGCCATTCGGCCGGAACTCGTCTATTCATTCGGTCAAGTATAGCGCCCGGACGCCAAAACGTCCGAGCGCATCACAAACATATGCCAAACGGCACGCCCTTTTGGGGGCAAAGATTATGCAGCGGTGATCGAAATCTCCTGGTCGACACCCAACAGCTGAACCACGCGCATCACCGGGGGCTGCACATTGGTGCAGCTAAAGCGCTTGCCGTGGTCGACCGCGTGGTGCGCGGCGCCCACGAGCACGCCAATGCCCGTCGAATCGATGTAGCTCACCTGGGCAAAATCGAGCTCAACGGCCTCAGTGGGCTGCTCGAGCGCCAGGTCGATGGCATTGCGCAGGCTATCGGCGTTCGAGATATCGATCTCGCCGGTTACCTTAATGGTGTAGAGCTCTGGCGTGGGGTTGGTGGAAATACCCAAATCCATGTATACGCTCCTTTACGTATCGAAAGTGCGGATAGTACGGGAAGCCGCGCGTTAGGCGCGCTCGGCACGCGCAAGCTCGGCAGCGACGAGCTTCACAGCCAGCACCAGCACATCGAGCGCGGCCTCCAGGTCCTCGACCGTGGGATAGCTCGGCGCGATGCGGATGTTAGTGTCGCGCGGGTCCTTGCCATAGGGCCAGGTAGCACCGGCCGGCGTGAGCTTGACGCCCAGGTCGGCGCAAAGCGCGGCGACCTTCTGGGCCGAGCCCTCGGGACCATCGAAGCTTACAAAGTAGCCGCCGCGGGGGTGCGTCCAAGTGGCGCAGCCCGTGTCGCCCAAGCCCTCGGTGAGCTTGCGCTCGACGGCCTCAAAGCGCGGACGCAGGAACTCGGCATGCTTTTTCATGTGCTCCTTGACCGCCTCGATGGTAGGAAGGAAGCGCACGTGACGCAGCTGGTTGAGCTTGTCGGCGCTGATGAGGCCGGCCTTCAGGCGCTTAGAGAACTCGGCGATGACCGCGGGGCTCGCACCGATAAAGCCGATGCCGGCGCCCGGGAAGGTGATCTTGGACGTCGAGGCAAAGGCCACCACGCGGTCCTCGGTGCCCGCCGTGCGGGCGAGGTCAAAGATGTTTGCGAGCTCGTCGGTCTCGTCGTACAGGTCGTGCACGCAGTAGGCATTGTCCCAGAAGATGCGGAAATCGGGCGCGGCCGTGGGCATCTCGACCAGGCGGCGCACAGTGTCCTCGCTAAAGGTGATGCCCGTGGGGTTGGAATACTTGGGCACGCACCAGATGCCCTTGATGGAGTCGTCGGCGGCAACGAGGCGCTCGATCTCGTCCATGTCGGGGCCGTTGTCGGTCATCGCGACGGGGACGTTCTCGATGCCCAGGTCGGCGGTGATGCCAAAGTGGCGATCGTAGCCGGGAACGGGGCACAGGAACTTGACCTTCTTGCCGTCATGAGCGGCCTCGTAAGCCTCCCAAGGTTCGCTGCCGCACGAGCCGCAGCGCCAGAACATGCCGGCGATGTCGTGCTCGATCAAAAGGCTCGACGAACCCAGCACGAGCGTCTGCTCGGCGGGGCAGCCCAGGAACTCCCCTGCCAACTTGCGTGCCGAGGGAATGCCCTCGAAGCAGCCGTAGTTGGAGCAGTCGACGTTGCCGTCGTGCAAATCGGCGTCGGCGTTGAGGATATCGAGCATGGGGCGCGAGATGTCCACCTGGGAGGGCGACGGCTTGCCGCGGGCCATGTCGAGCGCCAGGCCCTTGGCCTTGACCTCGGCGACCTCGGCTTTGAGCGCCTCGATGGCGGCATCGAGTTCGGTGGTTTCCATCTTCTGGTAGATCGTCTGCATGGGGTGCGACCTTTCGCGAAGCGGTACGTTGCAGTTCGTCTAAGTATAGACCGCCACCGCCGCAACGTTATGAAGCCGTGATAGATTAAGTCCATCGCAATAAATTACGAATCGCCGCGCATGCCGGCGTGGGGCGCCCAAGGAGGCACTATGGAGTATGGATCGTTCCAAGCCGAGGAATTCGGCGACCTGCAGCGCCTGGTCGACGGACTGTTTTACGACCGCCACGCCATCGACCGCCTGGATCTGATCGTACAGGCCGAAATCTTGGACCTGGCGCCCGATCTCATGGAAATCGTCAACCTGCTACCGCCCGGCTATTACGACCGCCAGTCACTTTGCGACCAGCTCAACTCAGCCTTGGCCGCCCACGGCTGGGGTGCCGTCTACGGCACCGTGGAATAGCCCTAGTCATTGGGGACGTTCTTAAACGACTAGTTGTTGGGGACAGTCTTCCCAGATGACATGCGGCACTTGGGGATAGTCCCCAAGTGCCGGCAGTTTGGGACGGTCCTTTTCGGTCGCTCGCGAAGAGTGTCCCTCTCGACTAGTCGTTTAAGAACGTCCCCAATGACTAAAACGCCGCCTGTGATGGTGTTCACAGGCGGCGTTTTCAAACTTGTATGTGCTCTTACTCGCCCTTGGGCGCGGGGTGTTTGCAGACCACGCTCATGTAAATCATGCCGAGCACGGCAGCGGTGACCGAACCGGCAAGGATGGCGGCCTTGGCAGCCAGAACCTCAAACTGGGCCGTCGGGAAGGCGAGGCCGCTGATGAGAATCGACATGGTAAAGCCGATACCGCCCAGAATGCCCACACCGGCAATCATGTGCCAGTTAACGTTGTGCGGCAGCTCGCAGGCCTTGAGCTTGACCAAGGCGAACGTCATGCCAAAGATGCCGATCGGCTTGCCCAGCAGCATGCCAAAGTACACGCCGAGCGTCACCGGGTCGGTGAGCAGCGTGCTCATGTCCACGCCCACTAGACGAACCTGCGCGTTCACGAACGCAAAGATCGGCAGGATCACAAAGTTGACCGGCGTGGAGATCAGACGCTCCATGCGGATGAGCGGCGGGGTCACGCGGTGCATGACGCGCTCGACCTTGGTGGTCGAGACGGTAAAGTCATGCTGGCCCAGGATGTGTGCCTCGTCGTCGTAGCGGTCATCGAGCAGCGGCAGGCACTCGCCCAACCAATCGGTGAGGCTATCGAGCTTGACGCCGCACTTGGCCGGGATGGTAAAGGCCAAGATGACGCCGGCGAGCGTAGCGTGCACGCCGCTCTTGAACATGCAGAACCACAGCAGCAGGCCCAGCACCGAGTACGGGGCAAGGCGGTAATGCTGCGTCTTGTTGAGCCACACGAGCGCGCAGGTCACAAGCGCGGCGGCGCCCAACCAAAACGGATTGGGGCTCTGACCGTAGAAGATGGCGATGGCGGCGATGGAGATGAGGTCGTCGGCGATGGCGAGCGTCGAGAAGAACACGCGCACGCCGTTGGGCACGCGGTTGCCCAAAAGCGACAGCACGCCCAGCGCAAAGGCAATATCGGTTGCCATGGGGATGGCCCAACCGTTGCGGGCGCCGGCATGGTTAAAGATCAGGTAGATGCAGGCGGGAACGACGACGCCGCCCACGGCCGCCAGCATGGGAAGCATGGCCTGGCGCGGGTTCTTGAGCTCGCCAACTGTCATCTCATACTTAAGCTCAATGCCTACTAGCAAAAAGAAAAACGCCATGAGGAAGTCGTTGACGAAAAGCTCAACGGTGAGACCGGCCGTAAGGTTGCCCAGGCCCACATACAGCGGGGTCTCCAAAAAGTGATGGATGGCCTCGTAGGCATCGGTGTTGGCGCAAATAACGGCGGCGATGGCGGCGAAGACCATG
Organism: uncultured Collinsella sp.; assembly: GCA_900544235.1. Classification (GTDB taxonomy): domain Bacteria; phylum Actinomycetota; class Coriobacteriia; order Coriobacteriales; family Coriobacteriaceae; genus Collinsella. The sequence continues at coordinate 4,652 of UQUL01000044.1, read as the reverse complement.
ACGGCGGCGGAAATCGTGCCGTTCTCGGCAATGCGCTCCCAAATGTCGTGGCGCTCAAAACGCTTGCGCTCACGAACGTTGAACAGCTGCTCAGTTGCTGCCATGGGCGGCTCCTTTCACGGGAAAGCTCCCGTCTTAAAAAAGCACGGCCCGCCTAAGTGGCGGCGCCGCGCTCTAACGTATTACGCTTGCATCTAGCCTACCCTGCACGACAAGCACGCAGGCGTGGCCGAAAAGCGGAACCACAGGTTGAACATTATTTGCTCAACGGCACGGGCACGCCTGTCCAAGAGACGACGCGGCACCGTGCACAAAAAACGACCGGAGCGCGGGGCGTCCGCGATCCGGTCGTCGGTGTTAGGCCAAAAGAATCTAGCAGGCGGCCATGATGGGGGCAGCGACCTGCTTCTTACGGGAGAGGACGCCCGGCATCCAGACGCCGTCGTGCTCGTCGGCAATGCCCAGGCCCTTCTGAGCAGCCTCGGTCTCGCCCTCGAGCAGGACCTGCGAGCCCTCCTCCATGATGTCGGTGATGCACAGGACGATGCCGTCAGCACCCTTCTCGGCGGCGTAAGCGCGCATGGCCTCGCGAATCTCGTCGATCATGCCGAGTGCGCGGGTCTTGTCGACGGTCTCGTACTGGCCGATGAGCAGCTTCTTGCCGGCGGGCTCGAACATCTTGATGTCGTTGCCGACCATCTCGGCTGCGGTGAAGGAGCCGGACGGACGGGTAAGGAAGACCTCCATGCCAAACTTGACCGGGTCGACGCCCACCTGCTCGCCGAGCTTGGCGGCGACGGCGCGATCGACATCGGTGGTGGTGGGGCTCTTGAGCATGAGCGTATCGGTCATCATGGCCGAGAGCAGCAGCTTGGCCTGGACGTCGGAAAGCTCAACGCCGAGCACGCCGGCGAGCTTGGTGACGATGGTGCAGCTGGAGCCCCAGGGCAGGCAGATGTAGTGCAGCGGGCCGGCGGTCTCGAAGTCGCCGATGCGGTGATGGTCGACGACGCCAAAGACCGTGGCGTCCTTAAGGCCGGCGACGGACTGGGCGGACTCGTTGTGGTCGGTGAGGACAACGAGCTGACCGGCCTCGACGGACTCGATCGCGCGAGGCTCGGCGATGCCGGCGTCGGCGAGCAGCTTGGCGGACTCTGCCGGAAGCTGACCAAGGGCGCAGGCCTCGTAGGTGTTGCCGGCATACTCAACCTGGTTGAGCAGCTGGGACAGGACGACGGCGCTCATGATGGCGTCGTTATCGGGGTTCTGGTGACCAAAGACAAGAACGTTTGCCATGGATATCCTCCACTTGATATGTGTACTTGGACGTAGCTATGGTAGCACGCCGATGCCGAGCCTTCGCAGACGGAAGGGCCACGGCATATTTTGGGGTAGGCACGGGGGCCAAGGCTGTCCCTTTTACACCATGTTGGTGCAAAGTAACCTGACCCCCTTGCACCAGCTATTTACCGGCGGCGCGCAGGGCTACGTAGGCGGCGCCGATGATGCCGGCGTCGTTGCCGAGCGAAGCGACCTTAATGGGCGTCTCGCGCGAGGCGGAAAGCGCGTACTGCTTAAAGTGCTCGCGAACCTTGTCGAGGTAGACATCGGCCGAGGCGGAGGCGCCGCCGCCGATGAGGAACATCTCGGGATCAACCACGTTGGCAATAAGCGCCAGTGCGCGGCCGAGATAGTCGGCCATGGTATCGGCCGCGGCCAGCGCGAGCTTGTCGCCCTCGCGACAAGCCTGGAACACGTCCTTGGAATCGGAGGGGCCGGTCAGCTCGATGGGCTCGACGCCCGCCTTCTTGCACTCGGCAAGGTAGTTGCTCACCACGCCGGTGGCGCTGGAATACTGCTCCAGGTGGCCATGGCCGCCGCAGCCGCAGGTGCGCTCCTCGGCCGGGTTCAGGCACATGTGGCCAATCTCGCCGCCAGCACCCACAACGCCCGATACCACGTCGCCGTTAATGATAACGCCGCCGCCCACGCCGGTACCAATGGTGACCATCACCACGTTCTGTACGCCCTTGGCAGAGCCGAGCCAGGCCTCGCCCATAGCAGCAGCGTTGGCGTCGTTCTCGTACTTAACGACCGCGTCGGGGCAGTGCTCCTGGATGGCGATCTTGAGCTCGGGCAGGTTGATGGCGATGTTCGCCTTGACCTTGGCATCGCCCGATGCCGGGATGGGGCACGGAACGGCCAGGCCAATGCCCGACACAAAGGCACGCGGAATCTGGGCCTTGGCGACCACCTGGTCGATAGCCTCGGTCACCGCGGCAAAGCCCGCAGCGTCAACGATGGGAGGCGTGGGCACGCTGGCCTTGGCAAGCAGGTTTCCGTCCTCATCGAACAGACCCTCCTTGACCGAGGTGCCGCCGACGTCGATGCCGATGTAATACTGCTTAGGTTCCATGGGAGCCCGCCTTTCTCGTTTAAACATTGCCTGTATGGTACCGCTCCCAAGGCAAAAACCTACCAAAAAGGGACAGGTTTGTTTTGGCAGGTTTTATCTGGGAAAACGCGAATGGCCGCTTAACACGACATTACTCAGATGTTTATCTATTTAGAGCGCTCTAATTTATATGCAAAGCGACTTTTAATTATATCTTTCTCGAACTTTTTAAATATATAATAGGGATGCTTAGGTGTTAACTATACTTTCTTTTATACTCAACCAAGTTGGAAAGGAGGTTCCTTGATTCCCAAATACGAGGCGATAGCTGCAGATATTCGTCGAAGCATCGAGGATGGCGCTCTTAAACCGGGCGACAAGCTTCCCACCGTCGTTGAGTTCTGCGAGCTCTATAGCGTTTCCAAAATCACCGTCAAACGAGCTATTGAGCAAATCACCGAGGAAGGTCTTATTACCAGCCGACGCGGATCGGGTACCTACGTTAAGGACACGGCGGGGCTTCCCGGCCAGGCGTTTTTCCAGGGCAAAAACGACCGTGCCCAGGGTTTTTCGTATGAGCATCGCGGGGAGAAGGTGACCTCGGTGGTCTACGATTTCTCGATCGTTAATCCACCGGCGGACATCGCAGCCCAGCTGGGAATTGCCGAGGATGACTTTGCCTATCACGTCGTGCGCGTGCGTCAGGCCGATGAGAAGCCCATCGTTATCGAGTACACCTACATGCCCCTCGAGCTGATTCCAGGGCTGAAAAAGAAGGATCTGTACGGATCGGTCTACCGCTTCATCCGCGAGCAATGTGGGCTGAAGATTTCGAGCTTCCACCGTACCATTCGCGCCGTGGCAGCAACCGAGGAAGAAGCCGAGCGTCTGGACACCAAACTTGGCTCTCCCCTGCTCGAGCTCACCCAAATTGGCTTTTTGGACAGCGGCGCCGCCTTTGAGTATTCGATCTCGCGCAACGTTGGCGACCGCTTTGAGTTGCACAACGTAACGTTGGCATAGGTTTTTGTAGTCACGCGGGCGCTCGTTTTGAGCAGTTTTACGCGGCGCCCGCGCAACACAATGGGGGTATGAATATGTCCGATTTGATTAAACTGACGCCGATCTTCCACGAGAAGATCTGGGGCGGCCGCCAGCTCGAAACCGTATTTGGTTACGACATTCCCGAGGGGCCCATCGGTGAGTGCTGGGCCATCTCGGCCCATCCCAACGGCGACTGCCAGATTGCGGAGGGCCCGTATGCAGGCCACACGCTGTCGTGGCTGTGGGCCGAGCACCGCGAGCTCTTTGGCAACTGCGAGGGCAAGGAGTTCCCGCTGCTCATTAAGATTCTGGACGCCAAGGACGACCTTTCGATCCAGATTCATCCCAACGACGAGTACGCCGCCGAGCACGAGAACGGCAGCCTGGGCAAAACCGAGTGCTGGTATGTACTGGACTGCGAGCCCGACGCCACGATTATCGTCGGCCAGCGCGCGCACGACCGCGCCGAGGCTGCACAGATGATCGAGGAGGGCCGTTGGGACGAGATACTCAACGTGCTGCCGATTCACAAGGGAGACTTTTTCCAGATCGACTCCGGCACCGTTCACGCCATCAAGACCGGCACGCTGATTCTGGAGACGCAGCAGTCGAGCGACGTGACATATCGCCTGTACGACTACGACCGTCCCGGCACCGACGGAAAGCTGCGCCCGCTGCACATTGAGCAGAGCCTCGACTGCATCGACTTTGATGCTCAGGCTCCGACCGACGGCACGGTGACCGCGCCCGAGGTGGACGGCGTGACCGAGCTCGAGTCCAACCCCTGCTACACCGTCGATCGCGTGCGCGTCAACGGCAGCAAGACCCTCGACCAGCGCTGGCCCTTCATGTGCCTGTCGGTCATCGACGGCGAAGGCACCGTCTGCGGCGACCCCGTCCACAAGGGAAGCCACCTGCTGGCCCCGAGCACCGTCAGCTCCATCGACCTCGAAGGCAAGATGGAACTGATCATCAGCCACCTCTAGTTCGCACCAACAACCCAAACGCAACAAGGGGCTCCCCCGTTCACCAACGGGGGAGCCCCTTGTCCATATATATCAGCCCACCCGGCTCTCCAGACCAAAAAGCGAACGAGCAAAGCAACGCTCGTCTAGCAACGTTACCCAAGGACCTGGGCGGGCGTACAGGGCAACATCGATCGCGAGTTCCGCACGAGCCGGAGAGCACTTAATGTGCTCTCCGTGCGAGCAGG
>UQUL01000043.1 GCA_900544235.1 uncultured Collinsella sp. | reverse complement strand
TACGCGTCTCGTGGGCTCGGAGATGTGTATAAGAGACAGGCTGGATGGTCGGACCATTGCCGGCGAGCTCGACGGTGGCGAGAAGTACGTCAACCCAGCCATGACACACGGCCGAGATGTGCTTCAGGTAATGCGCGATGAGCGGCTTCGTGAATCTGGCATGACGCTCGCCGTCGACCGCGTCATGCGCTTCACATTCTCGGACGTGGCCAACGAGGCACGCCTCGTAGCGCTGCTAGAGCGCTTCGGCATCCCGCATGTCGCGTAGCATCCCGAAAATGGCATGGCGTTTATGCACGTCATCATCACTCGCGCAGCGCTATTACACGCTCAACGGCTCCCCAGCGTGCAATAACGCCACGACAATGAATCCGGCACGCAGAAACGCCGCAGCAATGGAACCGGCGTGCAATAACGCCCCAGCAACGTCCCCGCCGGCCGCCCGCACGCGCCACGCGCCAGCCCCCGCGCGCAACAAAAAGCGCCGCCACCCGCAAGGGGTAGCGGCGCCACGAAGCGTCACGCAAACAAGCGCTAGAACAGGCCGAGGAACCCGTGCACGAACAGCGCGGCCACGGCGGCACCCACGAACGGAGCAATGCCGGGCACGAGCAGGCCGTACTTCCAGTTATTGTCAGCCTTGTTCTTGATCGGCAGCACCTGATAGGCCATGCGAGGACCAAGGTCACGAGCCTGGTTCATGGCGAAGCCGGTGATGCCGCCCATGCCCATGCCAACAGCCCAAACGATCAGACCGACGCAGATAGCGAGCATCAGAACGTTCTCGCCGGCGCGGTTAGCGGCAGCAAGGATGGCGCTGATGAACACAAAGGTGCAGATAGCCTCGCAGAAGAAGTTACGGGCATAGTTCGTACCCTCGGTGGTGGGGTTGGTCGAGAAGATGTTGCGCTGGGCAATGGGATCGACGACACCATCGGAAGCCTTGAACTCATCGGCATACATAAGCCAAGCGATTACGGCACCCACAAAGCCGCCGAGCATATCGGCAATCATGAAGGGGATGCAGCTGCTCCACGGCACCAGGCCGACGATGCACTGGGCAAGCACCATGGCGGGGTTCATGCACACGGCACCGCCAAAGACAAACAGGCAGACCGAGATGCCAAAAGACCAAGTGGTGATGGCAAACATATGGCCGGAGCCCTGATACTTGGTGCCCTTGAGCACGGTATCGCAGTGCACGCCCACGCCAAAGATGATCATGAGGGCCGTTGCGCCGAATTCGCAGAGGAGTTTGGTAAGCATAAAACCTTATCTTTCTTGTCGGTTATAAACGATTCGTTTGGGCCACGCACTAGTGCTGCGCGACGACAACGCCCAGGCCATCGGGAATGACGGCAACCTTGGCATCGGCACCCTTCATTTCAAAGGCGAGCTTGAGCGCCTCCTCGAGGGTGTTGACCGGCGTCATGTGCATATCCTTGATCATCTGGTGATCGCACAGGTCGGTGACCATGATCACAGGGTGATGTGCCAGGATGCGGGCGAAAATCTGGCTCGTCCACTGGTCGGGCAGGGTCTCGTCCTTGGGACGATCGATGCAGGCGCGCTCAAACTCTGCCGGATCGTTGTCGGCGATGTTGTGATAGAAGCCCTCGCCACCGTGACCGTCGGCGCAACCGGCAACGTCGATAATCACGCCGCCTTCGGGAAGCGTGGCCTCGGCAGAGCACATGCCCTTTACAGCCTGGTAGATGTTCTGGTCGAGCGGGTAGCCGCCGTTGGTGGTGATGGCAATCTCGCACTCGACGGGCTCAACGCCGGCAAGGCTCTTCACGAACTCGCAGCCAGCTTCGTGCGCCTTGTGGATGTCGCCGGCAAAGGAGCCGATGACCTCGTGCTTGCCGTTAAGTACCACGTTAAGCACAAAGGCAAGGTGAGCCATCTCGGCGGCGGCAAACATGTCCTCGCTCACGTGGTTGTGGCACAGGTTGCCGGCACGCGAGTGGGAATCATTCACAAACTGACCGTTGTGGTTGTACATGATGGTCTTGTAGCTGGCGATGCCGGGCAGGACGGACTTGCGGCTACCAGAGAAACCGGCAAAGAAGTGCGGCTCAATAAAGCCCTCGGCAAGCAGCAGATCACAATCGGCGGCAATCTTGTTGATGATGCACTCGCCACCAGAAGGCAGGGTGCCAATCTTTTTCATCATGCTGTCGTCAGTCGCGACGTGCATAACGATTTCCTCGTTGGCAACAATCTCCTCGCCATACTTGTTGACGAGTTCCTCGTGCGTCGACGGACGGTGCATACCCGTAGCAACCAAAATACGCACTCGAGCCTCGGGCGCAGCGGAATGGATGTGATGCAGCAGAATAGGCATCGTCACACGCGAGGGAACGGGGCGCGTATGATCGGAGCTAATAATGACGATATCCTTCTTGCCAGCACAAAGCTCCTCGAGCGAAGGCGAACCATAAGGGTTGGCAAGCGACTCCTCCACCAGCTCTTCCTGCGATTTCGTGGTCTTAAACTCGTTTTGATGACCTTCCATCACACCTGCAAAGTTCTTATCCTCGAGCTCCAGATGCAACGTCTTGTGGTCAAACGGCAGTTCACATTCAAACAATGACGAGCGCCCTCTTCCTTTCAACTGACACACTAGATAAACCGTTGGAAGGATACGCCGCTCACCGAAAAACGCCACCGTCCACCGAGTCGTTAACATAACGTTCATATTTGACCCACAACAAAACGGCCGCGATCCCAAACGGGACCGCGGCCGCAACAGTCGTAAGGCGAGAAGCGCCACATGCATCTCAATCCCAATCGATAAGACGCGGGGCGCGAAGCGCGCTTTATTATCATCAGCTTTAATCCCTGAAGACCGAGGACGAAGGGGCCCGACGGGTTTCCCTCTGAATGCATTCCGCAGCACGAAGCCCCCTTATCCGCAGCTCCGAAGGAGCAGGATAAGGGGGCTTCAAGTGTGAGGACGCATTCAGAGGGAAACCCGTCGGGTCCCGGTGAGAGCCACAGGGCTATCGATTACCCCGTGTTCTGCAAACCTGCCGAGACGCCGGTCACAGTCGAAAGAATCAGGCTCATGTACTCGGCCTTCTTCTCCTCGGCCATCTCGTCCTGGTTCATACGCACCTCGCGAAGGGCGCGAACCTGGGCGATGGACAGGGCGTCGACATAGGGGTTACGCACGCGGACGGCGCAGCCAAGCACGCGACGGCGCTGCAGCGGCCACTCGTCACCGACGATGGCAAGAACCCACTTACGCGTGAGCTGCATCTCGGTAAAGACCTTCTCGGACAGATCCTGGCGATCGCCCAGGTGCAGATACATCTTGGCGATGCGCTGGTCGGTCTTGGCGATCGACATCTCGATGTTGTCGATAAAGGTGCGGAAGAACGGCCACTCCTGGTAGGCAGCCTTGAGCTGGTCAAGGTCGCCCAGCTGCTCGCAGGCGGTGCCCAGGCCGTACCAAGCGGCCAGGTTAATGCGCGCCTGACTCCAGCTGAAGATCCACGGAATGGTACGCAGGTCGTCGAGCGACTTGGCGCCCAAGCCGCGCTTGGCGGGACGCGAGCCAATCGGCAGCAGACCGACCTCGGTCAGCGGCGTCACGGTCGAGAACCACGGTGTAAAGTCCTCGGTGTTCAGCAGGTCCAGATAGCGCTCGTGGCTTGCGGCGTTAAGCTTCTCGGCCATATCCCAGAACTTCTGCGTGGTCTCGGTGTTGGTCTTCTCGACACTCGGGGCCGACTGCAAAAGCGTTGCGGCGGCAACGGACTCAACATGGCGCTGAGCCAGCGTGCGGTTGCCGTAACGGGCAAAGATGACCTCGCCCTGCTCGGTGAGCTTAAAGAAGCAGTTGACCGAACCCTTGGGCTGCGCCAGCACGGCCTTGTTGGCCGGGCCGCCGCCACGGCCCACGGCACCGCCGCGACCGTGCATGAGCACCAGGTCGATATCGTTCTTCTCGGCCCACTTGGCGATGCGCTCCTGCGCGGAGTGCAGCGCGAGCATGGCCGTGGTAGGACCGGCATCCTTGGAGGAGTCGGAATAGCCCAGCATGACCTCCATGCGGCGGTTGGTCTGAGCAAGGCGCTTCTGTACCACGGGCAGCGTGAGCATCTGGTCGAGCACGTCGACGCAGCCCTCGAGGTCCTCGAGCTGCTCGAACAGCGGGATCACGTCGAGCTCGGGGACATCCTCCTCGTGTGCAAAGGACAGGTGGGCAAGCTCAAAGACGTCAGCCACATGCTGGGCGCTCTTGGTGAACGAGATGATATAGCGGTGCGCCATCTTCTTGCCGTAGCGCTTTTGGATGGAGCCGATAGCGCGGAAGGTATCGATGACCTCGCGCGTCATAGGCTGCAGATCGCCATGGATACCGTTCTCGTGGATATCCTTGAGGGCGCGGGCGTGCACCACGGAGTGCTGACGGAACTCCATCTCGACCATGTGGAAGCCGAAGGACTCGACCTGCCAGATGATGGTCTGGACCGGGCCGTAAGCAGCACGGACGGCTCCGCAGGCGGCCAGCGAGCGCTGGACGACGCGCAGGTCCTCCAGGAACTCATCGGCGCTGTGGTACATGGTGTCGGTGATACGACGCACGGTGGCGTTCAGGCGGTCGGCCATGACGAGCATGACGGCGCGATGAGGCTCGTGCTCGGAGATCAGCTCGGCGCGGGCCGTGTAACGAGGGCTCATCTCGACCTGATGGTTCCACAGGTTGATGAGCTCGGCAGACGGCTTGCTGTAGGTGGCTTCGAGCGTGAGATTGCGGCCGATGCGGCGGCACTTGTCCTCGAGCTTGAGCACCATGTGAGTGAAGTACTTGGCAGCGACCTCACGGCTCACCTTGGCGGTGACGTTGGGGTTACCGTCGCGGTCGGAACCGATCCAGCTGCCGGGATGGAAGAACGCCGGGCACAGCGGCGGCACGGTACCGGCCTTGTCGCCCAGCACCCAGTCGTCAAAACGACGATAGATAACGGGAATAACGTCGAACAGTGTGTTATCGAAGATGTCGATGATGGTATCGGCTTCCTCGACCGGCGTGGGCTTCTTGAGCGCGATGGGGCTCGTACGCACCAGGGCGTCGATCTCCTGCAGCATATGGCGCTCGTTCTCCACCAGGTCGGAGCCGCCCAGACGCGGACGCTCCTCCAGCAGATTGGAGATACGGCGAATCTTGCCCTCGACGGCCTTGCGACGGGCCTCGGTGGGATGCGCGGTAAAGACGGGATGGAACTCAAGCTTGCCGAGCAGCTCGTTGGCGCCCTCGACGCCCAGCTCATTCACCAGCTGGTGATAGGCGACGGTGAGCTCGTTGGCGGGATCGACCTCGGTATCGGTCGACGCACCGGCCTCGCGCTCGCGCAGCTGCGCCACACGGTAGTTCTCCTCCGACAGGTTTGCCAGATGGAAGAAGCTCGTAAAGGCGCGGACAATGACCTGCTGCTTATCGAGCGGCAGGCTGTCGATCAGATCGACGACCTCACGAAATGCCACGGCAGTGGGCTCGTCGGCGGTGGGCACGCCCTGCTCGTCGACGGCCTCGTCGGCAGCGCGGGTACCGGGGTTACCGGCATTGGCCACAATCTCGGCCGACAGGATCTTGTCGAACAGGTCCGCGATCTCAGGATCATACTCGCTAAGCACACGACGCTCCAGGCGCAGGAACAGCGCCAGATTGTCGCGCAGCTCCTCGGGGATCTCGATCTCGGCGAGACGCTCCCTGGACTCGGCATTCGAGCCGATTCGGTTAACGAGGCGGTTGACCACGGCAGCGACGCGCGCCGCGGCTTCGGGTACAGACTGGTTGCTTAGGTTCTCAGCCACGTTTCCTCCCATTCCTCCTTCTATGCACGTAACATGCGGTATTCATTATAGGCGCTTGAGAAATACTTTCGACACTGATTGCGCTTTACCACACAAAAGTATTTTCTGCATTGCAAGGGTTTTTGCCCTAAATGGTCGTATTTCTCGGTGGACGGCATACACAAACGGGGGCATTCCGCATAAAAGCGAAACACCCCCGTAACAATCGCTCTCCATGAGCAGGGCACGTTAGCAGGCCCGCAGCTCAAAAAGATGCGCTACAGGCGCTCGCGAACCGCCTCGACCACGTTGGCCAGATCGACCAGTACCTCGTCATGGCTCTCCATGTCGCGCACCTTGACCTTGCCAGCGGCAAGCTCGTCGCCGCCCAGGACCAAAATGAGCTTAGCGCCCACCTTGTCGGCCTGCTTAAACTGGGCCTTGAGCGAACGGCCCTGATAGTCGGCCTCGGTCACGATACCTGCGGCGCGAAGCTCCTGCGTGATGGCAAAGACGTTCTGGCGCAGCTCCTTGCCGGCGTTGGCGACATAGACGCACGGGGCCTCATCGGCACCCAAATCGTTGCCAAAGGCCTGCAGGGCCAGCAGGGCGCGCTCAAAACCAACGGCAAAGCCGACGCCCGCCGTGGGCTTGCCACCCTCGAGCTCGACCAGGCCGTCATAGCGGCCGCCGCCACCGATGGAGCCGACGCCGGCGCCAGGGGCCTCGACCTCAAAGACAGTACGGGTGTAGTAGTCCAGGCCGCGCACCAAGGTGGGATCCTCGACATACTCGATACCGGCGGCATCCAGATAGCGCTTGACCTGCTCGTAGTGCTCGCGGCACTCGTCGCACAGGTTGTCACCCATCAGCGGAGCCTCGGCCATGATCTCGCGGCAGTGGTCGTTCTTGCAGTCGAAGGCGCGCAGCGGGTTAAGCTCGGCGCGCTCGCGGCACTCGTCGCACATCTCGTCTGCGTGATCGAGGATAAACTGCTTAACCTGCTCGCGGTAAGCCGGACGGCACTGGGCGTCACCCATCGAGTTGATGAGCAGACGAAGCTTGGAAAGATCGAAGCCCAGGCGCTTGTAGAACTCCATGAGCATGATGATGCACTCGGCGTCTGCCGCCGGATCGGGAGCGCCGAGCCACTCGATGCCCACCTGGTGGAACTGGCGCAGGCGGCCCTTCTGGGGACGCTCGCCGCGGAACATGGCCTCGGCGTAGTACGCCTTAAACGGCGTGGAGCCCTGGGGCACCAGATTGTTCTCGACGACGGCGCGCACCACGCCGGCCGTGCCCTCGGGGCGAAGTGCCAGGCGCTGCTTGGGCTTGAGTTTGGTGTCGGTGCCCTCGGTAAAGACGCGCTCCAGGTTGGCACCGCTGAACACGCGGAACATTTCCTTGCGCACGACGTCGGTCGACTGGCCGATGCCGTGGACAAACACGTCCACTTGTTCGATCGCGGGCGTCTCGATGGGCTTAAAACCAAACGGCTCGAACACGCCGGCCGCAATCTGCTGCATCTTTTGCCAGGCGCGCATCTCGGCGCCGATAAGGTCGCGGGTTCCCTCCGCCTTCTGTGCCTGCATGGGCAAACACCTTTCTTTTGTATCGCGTCATAGGTAATGGTCATTATACGGCACAAAGCAGCAACGCGGCGGCGCGTCTGACCGAACGAGGGTATGGGGACTCGTTCGGCCAGACGCGCCGCCGCTGTTTGTGGTCCCTTTTCCTCCGTCCCCTTCGGATCACGTGATCTGTTGGGGACGGAGGAAAAGGGACCATTTCGTAGGCCCGTGGCCGCCTTGGAAACCGAATGATGGTACGAGCATCCATTCGGCTTCCAAGGCGGCCACGGACAGAACAGGGCAAACAGAAAAGAGCGACGGACGTCTACTCCCCCGCCACGCTCGCGCGCAGCTTGGCGGCGATGGGCTCGGATGCCAGCAGGAACACGAGCATGACCACGGAGCACGCCAGGCACACGATCCAGGTGCTCGCAAAGGAGCCCGTGGCATCGAACAGCACGCCCGAGACGATGGCGCCCACGGTGCCGCCGACCATCTCGAGCGAGGTGATGGTACCCGTGACCTTGCCGAGGTCGGCCATGCCAAACTGCTTGGACGCGGCGATGGTAGGCGTGATGGTGCCCATGCACGTTCCGACACCAAAGCTCACAGCGGCGACAACAGGACCGAGGTCCGTCGTCGGGAAGCACAACGCCACGCAGGCGATAATGCACGCAACGGAGCCAAGGATATTGCCAAAGCGCAGGCCAAAGCGGTCATAGATCGCACCGAGCGAAATCTTGGCAATAACGACGGTAACCATGTAGGCCGAAAGTACGGTACCCGCCCACATGGGATCGTGGCCGCCCGTGACGATCTTGGCGCCGTTGACGGTAACGCTCGTCATGTTGGTGACCTGGTTGGGCAGGATGGCGCCATTGACCAAGCCCATAAAGAGGAAGGCGACGACAAGCAGCCAAAACGCCGGGCTCTTCTTGATACGAGACCAGCCGACGCTAACCTCGGGCGCCGTGTGCTCGTCCTTGTCGCCAGCCGTCGAGACGGACGGATCGCCCGGGTTCTCGCCGAGCGGCTTAAGGCCGATCTCGGAAGGCTTGGTGCGGAAGGAGTAAGCCGTGATGGGCAGTGCCGCCACCATGCAGACGGCAGCGAGTACCAGGAACGCAGAGCGCCAGCCCACACTCACGATAAGAGAGCTCACGATCGGCGAGAGAATGGCTCCGCCGAAGCCCGAGCCCGAAAGTGCGATGGAGATGGCAAGGCCTCGCTTGGCGGTAAACCAGTTGGCGGTCACCAGGCTAATGAGCAGACGGGTCGAGGCCACAGCAAAGCAGCCCGAGACGGCAAAGAGCACGTAGACCTGCCACAGCTCACCGACAAAGCTCATGCCGGCAAGCACCGCCGAGGTAGCGATAACGGTGAGCGAGCCCAATACGCGGCCACTCACCTTATCGGCAACATGGCCGATAACGAGCGAACCCACGACACTCACCACGGTGGAGATGGCATTGGAGATGTTGTACTGCGCAAGGGAAATGCCCAGGTCGCTGACGATCAGCGGCTGGAACAGGCTCATGCAGTTGACGAAAATCGTGTAGCACGTGGCCATGATCACGAAGCCGGAGGTCACAACGAGCCAGCCGGGGAAGAACTTACGCTGCTGGGACATACTGCTCCTTATTTAACAAACGAATAGCCGGCGCCGGGCGCCGGTAGTGCCCAAGATTGCCTTGAAAGACAAGGGCATAGGCCTTACGGCCATGCCCGCAGGCTTGAAAGGCAAGGTTGGGTGCTACCGGTGGTCGGCGATATAGCCCAAAGCGACGGCGGTATAGGCCGCGGCGCCGAGAGGAAGCTCGGCATCGTTAAAACGTGCCTTGGGATGGTGCTGGGCAAAGTGTTCGTCCGTGTCGGTTACGGCCGCGCCCACGGTAAAGTACGCACTCGGAATCTCGCTCGAGATAAGCGCAAAGTCCTCACTCGCCATGGCATGGAAAAGCGGCAAGAAAGCCACCTTGGGCAGCACTGCGCCCACGTAGCCAAGCGATGCCTGAGTCATATCGCTGTCGAGTACAAGCGGCGGAACATCCGAAAGCGTCTCGATGGTCGCCGGCGTACGATATGTTGCGGCAACGCCGTTAACGACCTCCGCGATGCGGGTCTTTAGGTGCTCCATGAGCTCAACATCAAAGCCGCGCAGCGTTCCCTCAAGCACGCAGGTGTCGGGGATGACGTTGGCCGCCAAGCCGCCGGCAAACTTACCAACGGTAAGTGCGACTTCCTTGGCCGCCGGCACCTCGCGGGAGATGAGCTCCTGGAGCGCCAGGTGCACATGGACGCCGGCCGTGATGGGGTCGATGCAGATCTCGGGGCTCGAGCCATGGCCGCCCTTGCCCTGGAGCGTGATGCGGAAACCGTACACGCCCGAAAGCGCCGGGCTCCCATAGAGCACCAGGCCGAGCGGCGATTGGCTGTTGACGTGCATGGCAAAGGCAGCCTGGGGGCGCGGGTTCTGCAGCAGGCCATCGGCGATGGCAGCGCGCGCCCCTTCAAAGGTCTCCTCGCCCGGCTGGAACAGCAACTTCACCGTGGCGTTGGCCTCCACAAGCTCGGCCTCGCGGGCCTTGAGCAGGCGCGCCGCACCAAGCAGTGCCGTCGCGTGCATATCGTGACCGCAAGCATGCATGCAGCCATTGGTGGATGCAAAGGGCTCGCCGGATTCCTCGACAACGGGCAGGGCATCCATATCGCCTCGGAGCATGACGACCGTTCCGGCCTGCTCGTCCTTGCACGTGCCATTGCCCTGAGCGGCCGCGGCCGCACCGGCACCGATCAGGCCAACGACGCAGGAACCGTCGACGAGCGTGGCAAATGGGATATCCATCTCGGTCAGGCGCGCTTGAATATACGCAGAGGTCTGCGGGAGGCTATTGCCCAGCTCGGGCATCTGGTGTAAATCGTGTCGCCACGCAGCGAGCTCGTCTGCAAAAGCCTGAGCTTCTGCAACAAGACCGTCACCGATAGCGGCCTGCGCCGCCGCGGTGGCCTTGGGCGCTGATTGCGGTTGAAGATCGGACAGTGCTGGTGCCATAGATGCCCCCCAGTAACGTTTTTGCAGCAAGCACTTTGATAGCGTAAAGTGCAAGGTATTACTTTAAGGGTGACGCATAAAAAATGCCGCCCCGGGAGGGCGGCGCAACAAGTTGTTTACAATTGCGGGCGCGGCTTTTTGCGCAAAAAATCGAAGTGAGTCTCGCTCAAGATAATCGACAGGAAAATAAGCACGAAGCCGGCGAGTATACGCGAGGTGAGCGCCTCCCCCATCAGCAGCACCGAAAACAACACGCCCGAAGGGGACTCCATCGAAAGGAGCAGCGAGCCCGTCGAAGCCGGGACATGCGCCAGGCCGACGTTTTGGATGAGCAGGGCCACGCATGTGCAGCCCACCGAGAGAAACGCCATCGCAGTGATAAAGCTCGGCGTCCACACGGACAGAGGCGCTTGGGTCTCGAATAGCAGCGACGTTGCCAGGCTCAGCACGCCGTTGCCCACAAACATCCAAAACGTGATGACGTTGATGTCCATCTTACGGCCATACTTGGCGGTCACCGCCATCTGGATGGCGAAAAAGACCGCACCCGCCAGCGTAATGACATCACCGATGTTGAATTCAACGCTATCGAGCGCCACCAAGCCAATGCCCGCCAAGCACAGCAGCGCCGCGCCCAGGTTATAGCGGGTGAGTTTTTCGCCGCTCAGAAAATAGCTCGCGAACGGCACAACGATGCAATACGTGCCAGTCAAAAAAGCATTCTTGCCCGCCGTGGTGTGCGCCAGACCGACTGTCTGCAGGGCGTAGGCGGCCCACATAAGTGCGCCCATGCCAAGTCCGACGATAAGGTTGCGGGCGTTGAGGTGCGCGATGATGCGCTTGTGGAAGATGAAAAACATGACCAACGCCGCAGGCAGAAAGCGCACGTAGAGCAGTTCGAACACCGGAATGGTGTCGAGCGCGTCCTTCATGGTCGTAAAGGAGTAGCCCCAGACGACTGCCACCGAAAGCAGCAGGACTTTCCAGAACAGCGGCGAGCGAGCGCCGGCGCCGCGGGAGGTGCCGCCCGCGCCCAGGTCCTCGCGAGCAACAGGGCTATCGGGCATCATTTCGATATTGTCAGTGGCATGCTGGGCCATAGGGCATCCTCGCGCTCAATCTGGGCGTGGTGTCCGCACGCGCATGGCTGCGTGCCGCCTCATGGTCAAATAAAAGCAGGGCGCACCGGACCCCCGGCACGCCCCGCTACTGTAGCAACAACCAAGCAGCCCGTGCAATTCACTACGCTAAAGCATCGGGTTGGAAGATCTCGATGTTCCGACGGCGTTTACGTTGCTGAACTAAATCAATTTGGTTGACTCCAGTTTTTCGATGATCCAGTCGTTGGCTTTGATGACCGGGCGGCGGAAGACGACGCCCAGTGCCAGCGACGGAATCAGATAGCTCGCCAGAATGCCTAGCTCAATCCAGTACTCCATGTGGTACGCACCGGCCATGGCGGCATGCATGGCGTTGATGCCGTGGGTGAACGGCAGGAACGGATAGATCGCCTGGAACACGGGGCCGGTCATCTCGATGGGGAACGTGCCGCCCGAACCGCCGACCTGCATGACCAGCAGCACGACGGCGAGCGCCTTGCCGATATCGCCAAACGAAACCGTAAGCGTGTAGACGATATTGGAGAACACGAGACTCGCGACCCAGCCCGCCAGCACAAACTGCAGCGGGTCGTCGCACTGGATGCCAAAGAACAGGATGTCGCCCGCACACACGAGCGTTGCCTGCAGCAGGGCCAGACCGCCAAAGAACAGGTAGCGGCCCAGGTAGATCTCGTGCAGGCGCACGGGGATGAGCTCGTTGATAAGCTCATCGTCAACCGAGACCTTCATCATGGCCGCCAGCACAATCGAGCCCACCCAGAGCGACAGAATCGTGTAGAACGGTGCCATGGCCGAACCGTAGTTGCGAATCGGATAGACCGGCTTGCGATCGAGCGCGACGGGGCCGGAAAGCGACACGGCCAGACCCTCGGGATCATTGCCGATCATCGTCTTGATCGTAGCGAGGTCATCCGACATCAAGGCGCCGTCGAGCTCGTCCTTAAACGCGCTGATCTTGTCCGATGCCTCGCCCAGCTGATCAGAAGCCTTGTTGACCAGCTTTGCAGCCTTGGAGAGGCCCTTTGCCAGCGAACCGGACGCGTCGGTCAGGCCGCCTACGGCGCTATCCAGGTCGCCCGAGATGCCATCAAGCGAGTCCAGAATGCCCGAAACCGTCTTCTTGAGCTCCTTGGCCTTAACCGAGAACGTGGAATCGTAATCGGATTTGGCGCCCGCGATGCCGGCCTTGGCATCGGCGATGGCCTGATCGACCTCGGCACGCGAGTTGTTGACCTCGGCCATGCTATCGGAGAGAGACTTCGCGGTGGCCGCCAGATCCTTGGCGTTGTTGCGATACTCCACAGCAATCCTGCTCAGCGATGTTGCCACAGACTTGAGGCTGTCCTGGAGTTTTTCGTCAGTCACCTGATCGGCAAAGCTGCGGAGCTGGTCGGCCGTGGCGTCGATATCGTCGGCACGCGTGTTGAGCGCCGCCGCGGCATCGTTGAGCTGGGACACTGTAAGGTCGACATGTTGATTCGCGGCATCAAATGCCTTCGCAAGCTCGGCGGACACGTTGTCAAACGAGCCCGCGCTTCCGTCAATCGCGGCATTGATGGCGTCGTTGGCGTCCTTCAGCGCTTCCTTGGAATCGCTAATACCGCTCTTGACATGCTCTATCAGCTGCTTCGTTGACTCATCGACCGTGCCCGTCTGCTTGAGCATGCCGCTCGCCGACGTCAGTGAATCGGACGTGGAGCTCAAAATGCCCGCCAGCGACGAAGCATTTGCCTGAACGTCTCGCAGGTCCTCAATCGAATCGCCGAGCGTCGAGGACAGGTTGGCGATAAAGTTGCTGACCTGGTCGGTGCTCATGTAATCGAGCAGGCTGGACACCGTCTTAAGACCGATGGTCGTGATGGTCTCGGTAAAGGTCTCGTTGACCTGGTTCTGAACGGCACTCGAGCCCTTTTCGGTCACGATCTGGGCGATGGCGTTGGCCTTCTGGTTCTCATAGAACTCGATATCAGCGTGTTTCACGTCGGTCGAGAAAAGCGTCATCATGTCAGCGCTAAACGTTTTGGGGATAACGACGGCAGCATAGTACGCGCCCGACTTAACGCCCTCGATAGCCTTTTCGCGATTGTTGAGCACAACCCAATCGAAGCTCTCGTTGCCGCGCAGGGTGGCGGTTACGTTTTCGCCCACATTGACCTCGACGGGAATCAAATCGCTCTCGTAGCCCTCGTCGGTGTTGACCACGGCGATCTTAAGATTGCCGGTGTTGCCGTACGGATCCCAGCTGCCGGCGATGTTAAACCACGCGTACAGACACGGTACGATAATGAGGCCCATCACGACAACCAAGCCGATCACGGAGCGAGACACGTTTTGGACATCGCGCTTAAACAGATGCAGGATGTTCTTCATTTATGCCTCACCTCCTTTGGAGTGCTTGCCAAGCGCGGTGGTATCTCCATCATTTGTGGCTGTGCTGTCGCTGCCCTGAGATTTATGGTGCGAGCCGATATGCGGCAAGCGGCCCGTGGACTGATCGTCGCCCTTGGCACCACGCTCGCTGGCGTTGAGGCCAAACATGTGGCGGGCGGCAGGAATGGCGGCCGTGTGTTCGCGCATCTCGCGACGCAGGTCCTCATCCGAAAGCGCCGAGATGCGCATCTGGGTATTGAGGCTCGCGCGGATATATTCGATATTGATAAGCCAGCCGCAGATGGCAATAACCGAGATGATCCAAATAACAAGCAGGATGATCTTGCCGTTATTGTCGATATCGAGAACCGTCGACAGGACAAAGAGCAGGACCTGAACGCCCACCACGGCGGCAAAACCGCCCTTGATGTAGTACGGGTAGCGATGTTCAAAGGCGACCGCATGATCGAGCAGTTCGCGACGGTACGAATCGGAATCGAGCATGACACGCATGGCCGTGCGCAGCGAGTAGCGCTGGCGCGGCAGGTCGTTGGACTCGCAAATCATCATACCGGTCGTGGAAAGCTGTTTATCAAAGAGCAGGTTAAGGTTGAGCAGCAGCGGACGCAGCTGCAGGCCGATAAAGAGCGCCACGATCAAGAACACGCCCAGAATGCACAGGTTAAACAGGTAGTTGAACGAATACATACCGCCGACCGTCTCGCGCAGCAGATTGATGCCGTAGGTAAAGGGCAGCAGCGGGTGCAGCCACTGGAAGAAGCCGGGCATCATCTCGATGGGGTACATGCCCGACGAACCCGGGATCTGCACGATGACGAGAATGACGCCGATAGCCTTGCCGATATGCTTAAACGTGGTGGACAGCGCATAGATGATATTGACGTAGGTGAACGAGATGGCGATGCCGCCCAGCACGAACAGCAACGGGTTGACGCACTGTACGCCAATAACCAGATCACCCACCGTAACGATGATGGCCTGCAATGCGCCCAGGATCACCATGAGCAACCAGCGGCCAAAGTAGCCTTGGCGCGCCGTAAAGCTGCCAACACCTTCACGGTCGACCTCGAGCTTGTAAATGGCGATGAGCACATAGCCGCCCACCCAAAGCGCCAGATTGGTGTAGAAGGGAGCGATGCCCGAGCCAAAGCTCTTGACCGGATAGATTGACTTGGACGTCAACTCAACCGGAGACGCCATGAAATCTGCCACGTCATTGACATCGACGCCCATCAGATCGGCCAGCTCGCCCATGGACTCGGAGGTCTGCAGCGCCGCGATGTCATTGGCGGCGGTTGCAAGCTTGTCCTGGACCTTGGCAAGCGAGGAATCGGTCTGGGACAGCGTGGTCTTGGCCTGGCCGAGCGTAGCGCTAAGCTGCGCCAACGTGCCGCGCGCATTTGCAAGTGTAGGTGTCATACCCGAGACGATACCGGTCAGGTCGCCCGAAACGGCAGCAAAAGAGTCGAGCGCGCTCGAGGCCTTCGGCAGCGCGTTTTGGCCCAAGTCCGTCTGGGCTTGGCCAAGGTTGGTCGCACCGGTATGAATTGCGTTATTGATAGCGTCACTGGCACCCGAAACAGCCGCTGCGTCATTCGCCATGGCGCTCGACTGCGCGGACAGACCGTCCTTGATGCTCTGAAGCTTTTCATTCTGCTCTCGAAGCAAATCGATGGTCGATACAATGCGCGCGTCAATTTCCTCGGAACCTGTCGACGTGTCATTGGCGAGAATCTCCAAGTGCCCGATAACGGCCTTATTGTGGTCGATCGTCGCTTGAAGAGACTCGAGCGAGTTGTCGATACGGGTGGTCGTAGATGTGACCGCGCCCGTCAGCTTGCCGATGGCAGCGTTCGCAGAGGCCGACGTCTTGGTGAGCGCAAGGCTGCCTTCCGAGAGCGCCTTGGAGAGCGAGGTGATGGAGTTGCCCGCCGTGGTGCGAGCTTCGCTCAGCAGGTCGTTGCCCTGGGAGATCGCCTGCGTCAGCGACGGTGCCTGGCCTTGCAAGCCGGCAAGTGCCGCATCAGCCGAGGCGATAGCGCCACTCGTCTTATCGATGGCGGCATTCATATCGCCAATCGAATCGCGCACCTCGCCCAAGGTGTCGGACGCCTCGGACACCGAACTTGCCAGCGAGTCCTGAGTCTGGGTTGCCTTGTCCTTTAAATCGACACCGGCATCCTTGGCGATACCGGCAACAGTCTTGCCTACCGTAGAGACAAATTCCGAGTTGATCTGCTCCTCGATGGTGTTTGCACCGGTATCGGTAACCTTGGGCGCAATGGCGCTCTTCTTCTCATTGACGTAGTACGTGAGCTTGGGCTGATGGTAGTTGCCGTCGAGCATCGAAACCAGGTTATCCGAGAAGTTCTTGGGAATCACGATAGCGGCATAGTACTCGCCGCTCTCGACGCCCTCCTTGG
The DNA here is from genome assembly GCA_900544235.1 of uncultured Collinsella sp. GTDB lineage: Bacteria > Actinomycetota > Coriobacteriia > Coriobacteriales > Coriobacteriaceae > Collinsella. The sequence goes on along the minus strand of UQUL01000043.1, from coordinate 233 downwards.
CATCGGCCGTCGAGTCGACGAACGTCCAGCCCAACTGATGATTCTCCTTGAGCTGGTCGACCACTTTGTCGCCAGCGTTGAGCTCACCCACCAAGTCGTTTTGGGTGCCTCGATCGTTGTTGGCGATAGCAATCTTGATGCCTTGGGTGTTTCCATACGGATCCCAGTTTGCCACGATGTTATACCAGGCCTGTCTCTTATACACATCTGACGCTGCCGACGAAGCTAGAAGT
>UQUL01000042.1 GCA_900544235.1 uncultured Collinsella sp. | reverse complement strand
ATTACTACGCGTCTCGTGGGCTCGGAGATGTGTATAAGAGACAGAGCCAAGGATGGGCAAGAGGAAATTTTCTAATTGCCTAGCATCCTTTCCTCCTTGGAGGCTTCGCCTACCCCAGCGAGCGGTTGAGAGAGCCGAGCTCGTCGTTGCCCATGGTGCGCCACATTTGGAAGATGCAACCGCGTGCCAGGAAAAAGAAACCGTTGTCGACCAGTTGCACAGCGGCATCTGCCAGCTGATTCGTCACGGCGGACACTGGCGGCAGCTCGAGTCCAGCCTTGCGGATAATCTCGACCGCTTCCTCGAACGTCGGAGGTTCGCTGACGCCCATCTCGTTCATAAGGCCCTGCATTTCTTCCAGCGCGCTGCTGCCCGATTCCTCACCGCGCGGCACCAGACGGTAACAAGCCAGCGCCAGGTCGAGCTGATCACAATTCCAATAGGCAAACGCCAAGCGATAGAACAGGTAGCCGATTGCAGAACGATCGCTGGCAATACGTAGGCCGTGGCGCGCCACCTCGATAATCTCGTCAAAGCGCTCCAGACGCGCAAGCACGTTGATGAGCGCAAAGTGCGATTGCATGGACGAGCGCGCCAGATCGTAAAGATGGCGCACCTCGGGCAGCGCTCGTTCAAAGTCCTCTTGCTCGGCGTAAAAGCTGCAGATCTCGTGCTGGGCAAAGTACAGCGCATCGGGCGCACGAAGGATTCGCACAGAGCGGTCTTCTTCCAACACCGGTAGCACCATGCGCACCAGCTGGTTATCGCAAAACTGCGTTTGAACCGGACCTGTCGCCAAAAGCTCGGCGACGGCGCACTTAGCCTCCAACTCCTCGACAAGACGGGAAAAGCCTTCAAAAGCACCTGTACGGTCGACTTTTGCCTGCTCGCGCAATTCAACAACACGGGCCACGTATGGGTCGTCGTCCTCTTCCATGACCTCCAACTCGTCAGCCGTATCGGCAAGCAGCAGATCGCGCAGCGCCGGCGGCAGCGTGCGATGGTCATCACGCGGACGAGCATGAACCTCCGCAGGCTCAATCGTCTCCGGAGCGGTTGACTCATACGCCTCAAGCACACGCTTGCACGGCATATCGTCCATGTCCATGCTCTCAAGATCCTTGGCGACAGGCACGCAATCGGCCAGATAGGCCGCGCGCTCAAAGAAATACGTTGCGACAACACGCTCGCCCTGCTCACCGTCGGGAGCAGCAATCTGCACGTAGCAGCGCGTGATGCAGGTGCCCGCGGCAAAACACGCTGCCGCAAGCGTGAGTGCCACGCGCGCATCGTGCTCCGCGGCCCAGATCGCGCGCGTGTCCTCGTCCAGCTCGCGCCAGGCGTCATCTTGAGCGTCGTATTCACGTTGCGGCATGGCGTCCACGACAGACTGCCCAAACCGAACGAGCATAATCCCCTCGGCAACGTTTACTCGATAGGTATAGTCGAGCCGCGTGACCACGTTGAGCGCCTCAACGATTCGCGCGAAGCGGGTACGCACATCCCACTCACCGCCCGGCTGGCAAGCCACCGTACCCGGTTTGCCCCATGGGTTATCGCTCGAGGCCGTATCGAGCAGTCGGGGAACATCGTTGGTCGTCTTAGCGATATGCCACGAATCAAAGAGTGCACAGCCCTCAAGGCTCGGCGACGAGGCCGCGGGGGCCAATCCGGCCCCGATGCGCTCAAGGATGCCGGAGAGGCGGTTGAGACGGCACTCGATGGCAAGCAGCATGTCAATCTCGTCCTGGTCCAGCAGGCTACGATCAAAATTGAGATAAAACAGCTTTGACCGGTCGATGCGCGCCAGGCTCATTTCGGACTTGGCGGCAATGGTGCGCAGACGGGGCAAGTCGACCTCGCTCATAAGGGCGGCGGCATAGCGCTCGATACCGCTCGGATTCTCGGCATGGTCAACGCGGTAAAGCAGCGTCTCGATAGCATCGGGGAGCGGTGACGTGTTAAAGCCCAAAAACACCTCGACCGGCTCGGGCAACTTTACGAGCTTGATCTTGTCGACAACGTTTTGCATGTCCGCATCGAGACCGTCGACGCCCGCCGTGTTCGCAATAGCGCTTTCGGAGTTGGCAAATATCACGTAGCGCAGGAACATCGACGCCATGAACTCGCCGTAAGGAAGGGAGCGGGCCGAATTCCATGTCTCGTGATCGGACTGCTCGCGCATGGGGCCTTCGGGAGAGCCGACGGTTCGCGCGCACGCGCGCATTGCACCGCTGGCTTCCCTTACCATAATCTCACCAATACTGGAATCCGACTCGTCAAGGACCAGTTCCATGTCGGGATCGTTGGGCAGCGGAGCCTCGCTAACGGGGCGGTCTACCTTGTACACCTCACCCGAAACGCTCACGTAGCCCAAAAGCGACACATGACTTTTGCCAACAAATTCGACGACATAACAAGATTCATGCTGGTCCTCGCCAAAGAGTTTCCAGACCACGCCATATGAGCGTCCCGCAGGCTGCTCGGGCATCGCCGGAAAGCGCTTCTTGGGATCGAGAAACCTGAGCTTGTATGTCGGACGCTCTGCCACGAAGTATCACCCTGATCGGTCGCTTGAAGAAGGAGTGGTCACGGATGGGCCGCGACACCTACTCGAAATCTTACACGAGTCGACAGGAAATAGTCTGCTTTACGCTCGCGCCTCGACCGAGGTTCGAATCCATGCAGTGCTTACGTAAAAGAAAAGCCCCCGTTGCCGGGAGCTTTAATCTCAAATGGTGCGGCGTATAGGATTCGAACCTATGACGTTCTGATTCGTAGTCAGACCCTCTATCCAGCTGAGGTAACGCCGCAGCGCAAGACATATAAAACCACTTTAGCTTATTGGAGTCAAGCACAATCTCAAACTTTTTTGTGGAACGCAGTTTTGTCATGCTGCTCCGCATATACCGACGTTCCCCATACGATCGATTGGCTTTTCGATCACGTCGAACTTGGCATCAAGTTCCCTCAGGAGCGATCTCACCCGCTGGGCACAATCATAATCGGCAAACGAGATGCTCAGCATGCGCACGACCTGGTTGGAAGTCCCAACTCCATAGAAGTGCTCCAGCGCCACAAGTCCCTCGTGCGTCACAAAGGTCTCGACCACATGCGGCGACTCCTCAAAGCACCATTGTGTCAACGGACCCTCGCTCGTCTGTCGAACCACCAGGCCACCCATGCCAGACGGCTCACACGTTACAAGCAGGTACTCCCCGCCCTCGTCGCCCTCAAACAAAACCACCCGATCATCAAACAGCTCCATCGCATCCCCTTTCTCTCGCTCTTATTTAGCAAAAGCATAGCAGGTAGATGGCTGTATACAGAACAGTTGTTCGTGTGTTTTCTATTGAGCTGTCCGCACGGCATGGTATGGACCTGCGCACGAAATAGGGCGCCCCCGAAGGAGCGCCCTTGCATATCCCCTATGCAGCCAATTTACGCGACCGGCTCGATCTTCTCGAGACCGCCCATGTAAGGACGCAAGACCTCGGGGATCGTGATGGTGCCGTCGGCGTTCTGGTAGTTCTCCAGAATAGCGGCCATGGTGCGGCCGGCCGGCAAGCCGGAACCGTTGAGAGTGTGCAAGTAGCGCGAACCCTTGAAGTTCTCGGGGTCGCGATACTTGATGTTGGCGCGGCGAGCCTGGAAGTCACCGCAGTTGGAGCAGGAGCTAATCTCCTTGTAGGCGTTGTAGCTCGGCAGCCAGACCTCGACGTCGTAGGTCTGACGGGCAGAGAAGCCCAAGTCACCGGTGCACAGGCTAATCACGCGATACGGAAGGCCCAGCTGCTGCAGCAGGTACTCGGCCTCGGCGGTCATGCTCTCGAGCTCCTCGTCGGACTCCTCCGGCTTAGCGAACTTGACCATCTCGACCTTGTCGAACTCGTGCTGACGGATGATGCCGCGGGTGTCGCGACCGGCGGAACCGGCCTCCTCGCGGAAGCAGGGGGTGAAGGCGGTGTAGCGGCGCGGCAGGGTGTCGGCATCGAGGACCTCGCCGGCGTGCAGGTTGGTAAGCACGACCTCGGCGGTGGGGATCAGGAAGTTGTCGCCCGAGACGTGATAGGCGTCGTCCTCGAACTTGGGCAGCTGGCCCGTGCCAAACATGGTCTGACGCTTGACGACGATAGGCGGCCACCACTCCTTGAAGCCACGGCTGGTGTGCGTATCGAGGAAGAAGTTGATGAGGGCACGCTCCAGGCGGGCGCCGGCGCCACCGAGAACGGTGAAACGGCTGCCGGAGAGCTTGTTGCCGCGCTCGAAGTCAAGAATGTCGAGGTCGGTGCCCAGATCCCAGTGCGGCTTAAAGTCGAAGTCGAACTCGCGCGGGGTGCCCCAACGACGGCGCTCGATGTTCTCGTCCTCGTCCTTGCCGTACGGCGTGGCCTCGCAAGGAATGTTGGGCAGGTGAGCCATGAAGTCGTACTGCTCCTGCTCGAGGGCAGTACGACGCTCGGCCAGACCGTCAATCTTCTCGTTGACGGCGCGCACGGCCTCCTTGGCGGCCTCGGCCTCCTCCTTCTTGCCCTCCTTCATCAGGGCGCCGATCTTCTTGGACTCGGCATTGCGCGTAGCCTGGAGTTCCTCGACCTCGGTGATGACGGCACGGCGCTCGTCGTCGAGCTCAAAGAACTTCTCGCGATCCCAAGACGTCTGGCGGTTAGCCATGGCGACATCGATGGCATCGGGGTTCTCGCGAACAAACTTGATATCAAGCATTAGATCCTCCGGCGATATACGTTCCATTTAGGTTGCAACCTTGTACATGTATGGGCAAGTATATACTTATGAGCGTTTACGACCCAACTCAACTACGCAAGAAGGCACCCAATGGACGCAGTTTTTTCCTTTTTGTTTGGCACCCGCACCGGTTTTGCCATCCTTTTCGCCGGCGGCATCCTGTTATTTGCGATTCTTGCCTTTGTAATGGAGAAGCGCACCCATAAGATGTACGTCGACCGCGGGCCCAAGTCCGAGGATGAGGAAGACAGCTTCTGGGACTAACCTGCCAAAAAGGGACAGGTTTATTTTGGTCGGTTTTATCTGGGCAAACGCAAGCGCCCCGCAACCGGTAACGATCCGGTTGCGGGGCGCTTTTCGCTAAAAGGACAAAACCGCAGGAAAAAGCTGCCAAAATAAACCTGTCCCTTTTTTTGGTCGGTTTTACTGAAGAGTTGCGTCGATTGCCTTGACCAGGGCACTGCGCATGCCGGCGTCCTCGAGCGCAACGACGCCCTTGATGGTGGCGCCACCGGGCGAGCATACGGCGTCCTTCATCGCCGCAGGATGTCGGCCAGTTGCAAGCTGCAGCTTTGCCGTACCCAGCACCATCTGGCTCACAATGCGATAGGCATCGGCACGCGGGATACCGTGCTTGACCGCCGCATCGCCCAGGGCCTCGATTGCCATAGCGACAAATGCCGGAGCGCAACCACCCACCGTGCCGCCCACAAACAGCAGGCTCGTATCGAGCTCGACCACCGCACCGAGCTTGCCAAGCAGATCAAGCACCACTGCGCTCTGCTCATCACTAAGCGTGGAAGCCTTCTCGCAAGCGATGACGCCCTCGCCCACCGAAACCGGTGTGTTGGGCACCGTCGAGATATGCGCGACGCCCGGCAGGACCTGTTCCCACTTGGCACTGTCCCAGGTCCAGGCAACCGACAGAACGACCTTTTTGGCAAGAGCATCCTTGAGCGGGGCGAATACCTTCTCGATCATGTACGGTTTGACCGCAGCGACCACGATATCGGATGCAGCGACAACCTCCGCCGTATCACGACAGGCAACCATCCCACGCGCCTTACAACGCTCGACCAAGGCGTCGTAGTGGCCCGCGCAGGCGCACATATCGCTCGCAGCCACACCGGCGGCGATCCAGCCATCGGCCATAGCGCTCGCCATATTGCCGAAACCGACAAATCCAATCTTCATATCTCATAATCCTCTCAGACACGCTCTTCGAAACGAAAGCTATTGTCCCACGGCATTGTTTCGTATTGCCGGCCTATTTGTGATATGGCTCGCCACGGCTGATCTTGCAGGCGCGATAGATTTGCTCCAGCAGCACCACGCGCGCCAAGTTATGCGGCAAGGTAATGCGTCCAAAGCTGAGCATCTCGTCGGCTCGTGCGCGCACATCATCGCTCACGCCGTCCGATCCGCCAATCACAAAGGCGATGTCGCTGTTACCACGCAGCATAAGATCATCGAGCCGCGCCGAAAGCTCCTCGCTCGAGCGTTCTTTGCCCTCAATGGCCAGCAAGATCACATGCGCTCGAGGCGGCAGGGTTGCAAGAATCGCCGCCCCCTCCTTGTCGCGCGCGGCATCCACGCCGCCCGCCTTAGCCGGGTCGATATCGGCCACCTCGCGGATATCCACCTTGGCATAGGCACCTAGGCGCTTGGTGTACTCGGCGCACGCGTCCTTCCAAAAGCGCTCCTTGAGCTTACCGACGCAAACGACGGTGTACTTCACGCGCACCTACTCCTTCGAATCGTTTTGAACTTTGCCGGCGGTCAGCATCTGCTCGAACATCGAGGCCGACTGCGAGAAATCGCTCGGCAGCACAACCGTCGAGGTTTTACCCGTACGAGCGAACTCCGTCATCATCTCGGACCACTGCGTAAACATGAACAGCTGGTTGGCCTCGTCGTTGCCGACACCCGTCTCCTGGATAATCTCGAGTGAATCCTTGATGCCCAGCGCGATGGCCTTGCGCTGGTTGGCGATGCCTTCGCCCGCCTTTTCCATCGCCTCGGCCTCGGCGGTCGCCTCGGTGACGCGCTTGATGCGGTCGGCCTCGGCGAGTTCCTGCGCAGCAGCGCGCTTTCGCTGGGCGGCATTGATGTCGTTCATGGAGTTCTCGACCTCGGTCGGCAGCGCGATCTTGGTGATGAGTGTCGACACGAGGGTGAAGCCGTAGGCAGCCATCTGCCCGGACACGGTGGCGTTGACGTCCTTGGCGATGTCATCCTTCTTGGCAAAGACCTCATCGAGCGTGTAGACAGGGATGGAAGAGCGCAGGGCATCGGTGATGAAATCGCGCATCTGGTCGACGGGCTCCTGCAGCATGTAGTAGCTCTTGTAGATGCCCGAATCTGCCGGGCCGGCGCCCATGTCATAGCTCACGTGGTACTGAGCAGAGACCTCAAGGCCGATGGTCACATTGTCCTGGGTCTTAACGTCGATGCCGAAGCCGTTTTTCATAGTGCGCAGACTCACCGTGGCGGCCTTGCGGTCGATCACGGGCACCTTCATGTGGAAGCCCGCGTTGACGATGCGGTTAAACTTGCCCAGACGCTCGATGATCACGGCATGCTGCTGTTCAACGACATAGCAGGCGTTGGGAAGCAGCAACAACAAAATGATGATGGGAAGCAGAAGGCTCGTAAGAGCAGCGATGATACCGGACAACAGCATGGTCTCTCCTCTGATAGGCACACGTTGGCATTAGGATACCCGCACGAAGCAGCCACGTGACACCAACAGGAGGCCCATAACAAAAAAGCCCCCATTACTGGGAGCTCTTTCGATCAATGGTGCGGGCGAAAGGACGTCCGCGTATCTGCTTCGCGGATCCGCGCCGGCTTCGGCCGCCTGCCGGCGTCCTCGCCAGCTCGCTAAAAACGCTCCGCGTTTTCTTGACGCTCGCTCCTTCGCAGGTTCAAGTCCCTGCGATGGGCCCATAACAAAAAAGCCCCCATTGCTGGGAGCTCTTTCATTTAATGGTGCGGGCGAAAGGACTTGAACCTTCATGGGGTTGCCCCCATACGGACCTGAACCGTACGCGTCTGCCAATTCCGCCACGCCCGCGTGCAGGAATTAGAATAACGGAGCACCATCGCGAACGCAAGAACTATTTTTGAAAAAGTTTGCGAGCATTTTCCCAAGCGGCTTGCGCGATTGTTTCGGCATCCTCACCAGTGCGATCGACACGGTCGTTAACCAGCGCGTTTGCCGTAATGGAGATCATTGCGGGCTCGCATTCAAGACCGCGGATGGGCTCCGGAGCCATATACGGGCAATCCGTCTCGAACAAAATGCGATCGAGCGGAGTTGCCGCAAACGCCTCGCGCACGTCGTCGTTGCGCTTAAAGGTGGCCGCGCCGCCATAGGCGATATAGCAGCCCAAACCCACAAAGCGCTCCATCGTGGCTCGATCCTCGCCAAAGCAGTGCAGCACGCAACCGGCCTGAGGCACACCCACCTCGCGCAGCACGTTGTACGCATCAACGTGCGAGGTGCGCTCCCCATCCGAGTCCTCGTGCCGCAGGTGTAGCTCCACCGGCACATTGCGGCGCACGGCAACTTCGAGCTGACGTGCCATGCAATCAATCTGCACGCTATGGGGCGCCGGCGCGATGTCGTCGTCGTAATCCATGTGGTAGTCCAGACCGATCTCGCCGATACCGGCGCACAAAGGGTCATCGAGCGCGGCAACGACCTGTGCGTGAATGTCGTCGGTATAATCCGGCGCGCCATAGGGGTGAACGCCAACGAGATACTTGATCTGCGGAATATCCCGCATCGGCAGAATTTCGCGCACCAGCCAGTCACTATAGTCCGTCACGCTGCGCTTGTCGGCGATGGGGTCGAGCATCGTCACCAACAGGTCGACGCCCGCGGCCTTGGCGCGCACGAGCGTCTCGGGCACCTCTTTGCCCCAGAACGAAAGCAGATGCGCATGCGTGTCGGCAAGCGGTGCCAAGGGCACGGGGCAGGCAACCGTCTTCTTTTTCTTGGTAAACGTCACGCCTTCGGCATTAGGCATCATGGATTAGCTCCTGGGCCAGACGGACAAAGTCGGCAGCATCAAGCGTCTCGGCGCGCGTGGTGGGCGCGATATCGCAAGCCACAAAGGCAGAATCGAGCACGTCCTTGGCAAAGCCGTTGGCGCTCATGGAATTGCGGATGGTCTTGCGACGCTGAGCAAATGCAGCGTCAATCACGCGGGCCACAAACTCGCGATCGAGCCCCTCGGGCACCACGCCGTCAACACGGTCGATACGCACGACGGCCGAGTCCACATGCGGTGCCGGCATAAAGCAGCGCGGCGGCACCTCAAAACGACCCGTCACCTGCGCATACAGGCCAAGCTTTGCCGTATAGCCGCCATAGGTCTTGTTGCCCGGCGTTGCGGCAATGCGATCGGCAACCTCTCTTTGAACCATGACAACGGCGCGCTTGAGCGCGGGCATCGTCTGGAAGAACTGCAGGATGATCGTCGCCGCCACGTTATAGGGCAAGTTCGCGACAAACACCGTCGGCTCACCGCCCGCAGCCTGCTCAATCTGCTCCGGCGTCACCCTGAGCGCGTCGCCCATGATAAAGCGGAAGTTGGCATAGTCGGCGGCATGGGCATCGAGCACCGGTTCGAGCTCGGGATCTGCCTCGATCGACGTGACGCACGCCGCCTCCTGCAGCAGTGCAAGTGTGAGCGTGCCAACGCCCGGGCCAACCTCGAGCACGCGTTCATCGCCCGCAAGCTCGGAAAGCTCGCAAATGCGCTCAATTACATGGTTGTCGATCAGGAAGTTCTGCCCCAGGCGATGCTTGGTCGCAAGGCCAAACTCCTCCAACAGTTCCCTTGTTGCCGTGGGGTTAGCCAAAGGCGAAGTTGTCATAGTTGCCTCCTTAGCATGGTGGCGGCGGCTTGAAACAAAAGGGCATGGACCGTTGCGGCCATGCCCTTACATCTAAACAGCAAATTGCCGATATGGCGCGCGGCGTCTTAGCCCAGACGCGGGAACAGCGGCTCGCCCTTCTCGACGGGCTGACCACCAGCAAGCAGGCCCCAAGTGCAAATGCCCTTAAGGTCGTCGCTCGTGGCCTCGTCCTCGCAGGACAGGCGGCGCAGGGCCTCGGCAGAGGTCTGGGGCATGAGCGGCATCAGCAGGTGAGCGGCGATGCGGATGGCCTCGAGCAGGTTGTAGATCACAAACGCCAGCTCGTCAGCCTTGGCCTCGTCCTTGGCAAGCGCCCAAGGCTCGGAGTCCTCGATGTAGTGGTTGGCGGCGTGGATGAGCTCCATGACCTCGTCCTTGGCTCCACCGTAATCGAGCACGTCCATCTTGGCCATGTAGCGCTCGACCAGACCATCGGCGATCTTTGCCAGCGGGTTGTCGAACGCGTCGAACGACGCGGGCTTGGCGGGCGCGCAACCGTCAAAGTACTTGCCGCTCATGTTGAGCGAACGCGAGATAAGGTTGCCCCAGCTGTTGGCCAGGTCGGCGTTGTAGACCTGCTCCATGCGATCGAAGCTGATGGCGCCGTCGGTGCCGGGGACGACGTCGGTCATAAAGTAGTAGCGATAGCCCTCAACGCCCAACATGTCGATAACGTCCTGCGGAGCGATAGCGTTGCCACGGCTCTTGGACATCTTCTCGGCCTTGCCGGTCTCGGCATTGCGCACGGTCAGGAAGCCGTGGGCAAAGACATGCTCGGGCAGGGCCTCGCCGATGGCCATGAGCATGGCGGGCCAAATGACGCAGTGGAAGCGGATGATGTCCTTACCCACGATGTGGAACTGCGCGGGCCAGCGATAGGCCAGCTCGGCACGCGCCTCGTCGGTGTCGACACCGTAGCCGACGGCCGTCATATAGTTGAGCAGCGCATCGAACCACACGTAGGTCACGTGACCCTCGTCAAACGGGACCTGAATGCCCCAGTCAAAGCTCGTGCGGCTCACGGAAAGGTCGTTAAGGCCGCCCTCGACAAAGCTGCGCACCTCGTTCATGCGGAACGCGGGCTCGACAAAGTCGGGGTGCTCGTCATAAAGCTTGAGCAGCTTGTCCTGGAAGGCGGAAAGCTTAAAGAAGTAGGACTCCTCCTGCACGCGCTCAAGCGGACGGTGGCAGTCGGGGCACAGGTGCTGGCCGACGCTGCCGTACTCCTCGTCGCCCTTCTGGACCTGGGTATCGGTGAAGTAGGTCTCGTCAGGCACGCAATACCAGCCGTCGTAGCTGCCCTTATACAGGTAACCGGACTCCTTCATGCGCTCCCACAGGTACTGCACGGCATGATGCTGGCGCGGCTCGGTGGTGCGGATGAAGTCGTCGTTGGAAATCTCGAGCTTGCTCCAAAGCTCTTTGAAGTGCGGAGCCTGGCTGTCGGTCCACTCCTGCGGCGTCATGCCATGCTTGGCTGCGGCCTCGGCGACCTTCTCGCCGTGCTCGTCCATGCCGGTCAGGAACTTAACGTTATAGCCGGCGGAGCGGCGATAACGAGCCTGAACGTCGGCGATGATGGTGGAATAAGCCGTGCCCAGGTGCGGATCGGCGTTGACGTAGTAGATGGGCGTCGTGATAAAGAACGAAGGCTTGCTTTGATCCATGGGGTTTGTCCTCCAGAAAAACGTTGCATACAGGGGATGATTCTAGCGCAAGGGCTGGATATCCTCCATCTATTGCATATCGAGCACCATGGCATAGACATCGCGCTTGCGGCGCGAATACTTCTGAGACAGGCGCTTGGCCACCGCAGAGGCGGGCTCCCCCTCCTCGAGTGCGGCGCGGATATCCTCGCGCAGGGCCTCGTCGGGATCCGCTGCCTCGGCGCCAACCGGCACGATGCCGGCCTCCTCATCCTCGCTCGGCGGCGCGATGACCAGCGCAATCTCGCCCTTTACCTTGCCGCGAGCACGCAGCTCCTCGGCGAGCTGGGCAGCGGGCCCGCGCAAGACCTCCTCGTGCAGCTTGGTGAGTTCGCGGCAGACGGCAACCTCACGCTGGGGAAAAACCTCTGCCGCGGCCTCGAGCGTCGCCACGATGCGATGTGGAGACTCGTAGAAGATGAGTGCACCGGGCACCACGGCAAGGCGCTGCAAACGGCGCACACGGTCGCCGTGCTTTCGGCCCAAAAAACCCTCGAAGAAAAAATGCTCGCAGGGAATGCCAGACGAAACGAGCGCCGTGACGCAAGCAGAGGGCCCGGGAATAACTTCGACGGGCACATCGGCCTCACGCGCCGCCTCGACCAGCGCCTGGCCGGGATCGGACACGCTCGGCATGCCGGCGTCCGAGGCAAAGGCGAGGGTCTCCCCCGCCAGCAGACGGTCGACCAGGCCGGCGGCGCGGCTGGCGATCACATTCTCGTCGCAACGGACAAGCGGCTTGGAAATGCCCAGGTGCATCAGCAGCTTTGACGTCACACGCGTGTCTTCGCAGCAGATGGCATCGGCGGCGGCAAACGCCTCGCCAACGCGCGGGGACAGGTCGCCCAGGTTGCCGATGGGCGTGCCGACCACATAGAGTTTGCCCGTATGGGCGCTGTTTTGCGTCATATCAACCTATTCAATCATGCCGCGCTCGAGCGTGCCGAGCGCCGCGCGGGCGTCCCATGCTGCGATGCGCTTCTCGGTCTTCCACGTTTGGAAGAACCAACCGGCAGCCGGCGCAAACGAAGCTAGCTGGTTGGCGATAAACACGCGCTCGTAGGCATTGCGGCCCTCGGGCGTAACCGACGAGTTGGCAAAGATCGCCGCGCCCGACCATTCGCCCACCAGCACGGGGAACCCAGTCGAAATCGCTTCTTTAAGCTCGCGCTTGTTACGCGAAATCGCCGTCGTCAGCCCGCGGGGACTCGTGATGTCGAGCGCATACTCGTCGCGGTAATGGTACAGGTGAAGGTCCATGTAGACATTCTTGTACTTGGCGCCGCGCATAAAATGCTTCCACTCGCTGGGATGCCCCGACGACGAGAAGACGACGATCTTATCCTCGGGCATATACGAACGGACGAGCTCGTAGGCATCGCGATAGAAATTACGCAGGTAGTGGGCCGGAATGCCATCCGTCATGGTAAAGAGACTCTTGCGGACGCTCATCTGTGGCGTATCCAGCAGCTCAATGCCCAGCAGGCTTTCGGCCTCGCCGTAGCGATTGGCCAAGCGCTCGAGCACGTCGAGTGCGACATGACGGCCGTTGGTGGACGAATGCCACTCGGCAACAGCCTCCGGCGTAGTGGGCGAATCATTGGAATCGCCCTGGCCACCGGGCACAGTTGCCAGATCGAGCAGCACGCGGATGCCGTACTTGGCGGCCCACTCAATTGCACGGTCGATGTAGTCGACGACCGAGATGTAGGACGCATCGGACTCCTGCGAACCAAAGGCATACCAGGGCACCGGCAGACGCACGGCATTGAGACCGATCTGCGCCATGCGGCGAAAATCGTCCTCACTCACAAACGTCTCGTAATGACGGCGCATGCGCTCGTTATAGGCGGCGGTGCCCATGGCCTCCTGCAGCTCGGCCGCGTTGGATGCACCGGTCGCCGCGTATAGCGACGGGGTCACCCAAGGCTCGGGAATAAACCAGCCAGAGAGATTAACGCCGAGTATCCTCTCCATCACTGCCCCCTTCGGATCGTGCAGGCCGAACCTGCATCGTATTGCATAGGAAAAGTATCGTTTTGAGTATACCCGCGCGTGAGGACAGACGACCGAACGGTCTATAAAGTGGCGCAAAAGCGGGAGGAATGTCTGGGGCGGGCCCGAGCTAGTGCGCCGAGATGTGCACGTGCGCCGGAAGTAGGCGACCGGAAAGTGTGCCCCGTTTTTTCGCAAAAGACTGGGATGCATTTTCCGTTCGAGGCCTCAACCGGAAAATGCATCCCGTTCTGAGCGCGGGATCTGGGACGCAGTTTCCGCCAAAGACCGCAAAAGGAAAGCACATCCCATTCCGACGCCGGATTCCGGGTCGCGCTTTCCCAAGCGGTCTCAAAGCGGAAAACGCATCCCACTCTGAAGCCAAATTCCGGGACGCAATTTCCGCAGAGCCCTCAATAAAAGAAAAGGACCCCTTTGCAGAGGTCCTAGTCAATTCAAGGTGGCGGGGAAGGGAATCGAACCCCTGACACGAGGATTTTCAGTCCTCTGCTCTACCAACTGAGCTACCCAGCCATTTGAGGTGTGCCTTGTTTCAAGGCTTGATTAGTATAACCAAGGACGCGTTCCGGTCAACCGAGAATTTTAAAAAAGTTTTTGAGCACAGCCTCGGTTCTATAAATCGGCACGTCAGAGGCATCAGCCGGCAGCAAGAAGTTTTTCACTCAGAGCCGCACGGGCAAACTCACTTGGCGTCATCCCCTCGGCAGCCGCCCGTCGACGAATGGCCTCCTTCATTCCCAGAGGAATCTTGACCGACAGCGTTGCCGTCCCCTCACCTGAGAGCGGGGGCCGTCCATGCACGATCCCACCAACGGTGTGTTCGCCATCCGGAAACTCTCCGCGCTCGTACGACTCGCACCACGCGTCAATCATTTCATCCGTTACAACCTGACCATTAGCGGCCGTATACGTCTTGCCCATCATCGACCCCTTTGCCGAGCCTGTTCAATCTCCTGCCAAAATTTCTTCTGGACTGGAGACAAGGCATGAATGATAAGCCACCCACGGACAAGCTCGACCGCGACAAGCTCCACGCTTCGTCCGTCTGAGAGCCATCCAATCGCAAGCCATCTCGGCGGCTCGTCTTCCGACTCGCGACGAATGCACTCGGTAACCGCAAGCCAAGCGCTAAGCACCTGCTTTTCCGTCAGGTGCTTTTTGGCGTTGGGATGAATCTCGACGTCCATGCATCTCCTCCCCCATCTTACCCAATTTCGTATGACGAAATTCCGCTGTCGCCAATTCTTAAGCCGGCACGCGTTGAAGAACAGCGGGCGAAACAATGACTGAAGGGCGCTCGAGTGCCGCCCAGGCACCGGGGCAGGAACACATACGCCAAGGGCAGACGTTTTCGTAGCGCTCGAGGACATTGCCGCTACGGTCGATAAAAGCGATGTCGATGGGATAGGCCATAAAGCAGGTGTGAACCGAGGAACAGCGCGGAAACGCCATGACAAGCGGCAGTCCGCCGGCGGCAATCGGCCGCCGTCCCAGCATGCCGCGCAGACGCACGGCAAACGACTCCGCCACCACAAACTCGGCAGGCGTCCAACCCAGCCTGTTGAGCGCCCGCGCGTAGGCAATGTAGGATGAGGCCGCAGTCACATAACCACCCCCGGACGCCACGGATCGACCGTCACTGCGCGCTCGTGCGACAACTTTGCCGGTGCCCCCAGCGAAACGCCGGCGATGCTGAGCGAGCTCGGCCACGGCTCGTAGCGCATGGTGCAGGTATAAGTCCTAAACGTGCCGGAAAGCGAAAGCAGACCGCCATCCGATGTCGCCGTACCCTGTTCGCTCGAGACCTCGATCTGCAAGTCATAGCCTTCCATGGCATGTTGAATCTGAGCCTGAACGGTCGCGGAGGCATCGATGGAGCTGTCGTCGCCCTCCCCGCTCGGAGCCACGGCGTGCGCCAGCACGATATCGGGCACCACGCGGTCGAAGCGTGCGACCGCACCGGCAAAGACCATGACGTTGTACACGATGAGCGCCAGAACCAGCAGGACGGGCGTGACCACGGCCATCTCGACCGTCGCCTGGGCGCGTTCCTCGCGCAGGCGCTTGCGGATGTCCATTACGACCCACCGCCCAAGGCACCCGCCAGCGTGGCAACATCGACGGTAAGCGGGATGGAACCGCCGCCGGGTAGCGGAATCTCCGCTAGCGTGAACACCGCGCCGCTGATGGTGCGCTCGACTTGATATTCCAGCGCCTCGCAAAGCGCCTTGGGGTCTGTCACGCCCAGCGGAATACTTCGTAGCTTGTCCTGCGCATTAGAAAGACCTGTGATGTCAGACCCCGGGCTCTTGATGACGTTGGCGGTGTCGGTCAACACCGGCTTTCGCAGGCGCAAGTCGCACGGTTCCAAGCCCAGCGCCGCCACGGACGCCGAAACGGTATCGCCGAGCCACGACGCAATGGAGCCCAGCGCGCCACTGTCCCCTCCCAGGTCATCGATCATCTCATCCATAAGCTCGTCGGCCGAGCCCTGGATGTCTCCGTATCCCACAAGCAGCCGTCCCCAAACATCCATGACGCCATCGAGTACACCGGCAACGCCACCAGAACGCTCCTCCAGCGTCGAGAAAAACCGCGAGAGAACGTTGTTCTGCGCCGTCGCATCATCGGGCGCCAGCACCGCAGCAGAGATCGCGCCGCGATCGCCAAGCCTGGCTGCCGTGTTAAACGAAGAGTTGAGCTCATCGGGGCTCGAGATGGCACCTGAAACCGCCAAGGCAACCACGCCGTTGCGACCGGGCGGAGCGATACGCGGGCGCTCGCCCGAAAGCGCTTTAATGGCCTGATCAAACGCATTGCCCGCACGGTCAGCCTCGTCCTCGGTCTGGCGCATGAGCTCGAGCTCTTTGTTGCGGCATTCGACGTATTTCTCCAGGGCGTCTTTGAATCGATCAAAGTGGTACTCGAAGCCGTTTTCGATAGAAGTCGAAGGAGCCGCAACGGCGCCGAGCGACGAAACACCAAAATGGCATCTGTTGCATTTGTCCTGCCCGTCATAAGCAGCGACCGAGGCTAGCCCGCCTGGCGTCCCTTTCTTATAGTTGGGGCAGCTCGTTCCATAATGCAGATACGTTTTGCCATCGTTGGTACTGGTTGGCCACGCCGCATCGGTATAGAGTTCCGTCGCTCGCACCTCGTCAGTGTTGCGCGGCAACAACGGAATATAGGAAGTAACTTCATCTCCGTCCTCGGTTACATATGCACGATTGACCTCTGTACTCGCATAGGTGTAAAACGCCTTGCGCGCCGCCGACTCCGCCTTCATCTCGACGCTTGAACCCTGCGGTTTTTCGTCTGCCAGACGCTGGCGATAGTAGGCCTTCGCGCGATCGAGTGCCACTTGCGGCTCCCACGTGATACTCGAGACTTTGTGCGGATTCTCAATATCCGATAGCTTTGCCAGGCTCTTCGCGCGTTCCCACATGCATGAGCGGCTGCCGACCGAAGCCGGATCCGACCCGCCGCAATCCGCAAGCCAGGCACGCTCTTTTGCTTTCGCCGTCTCCTCCGAGGCCTTCTGCAACTCATCTGCTGCGCGTTCCAGATCTTTCGATGTGTCTTTAATCGCATCGGTCGAGATCTCGGAACCCTCGAGCGCAACGAAATCCGACTCGGACGTCCTGGGCACGGCAAGTGCCGTACCGG
>UQUL01000041.1 GCA_900544235.1 uncultured Collinsella sp. | reverse complement strand
CGAGATTACTACGCGTCTCGTGGGCTCGGAGATGTGTATAAGAGACAGGGACGAGTGCCACGAAAGCCGCCGTGCTGCCCGCAGGGGCGGCCTGGGAGCCAGACACGGCGCGTGCCGCGGCGGCGATGTCGTCGCGATTGAAGGAGCCGGTCTGCCCGCCGTTGGTGAGCTCGTCGATGGCGACTTGATAGACGTCGCGCGAGTGTGCAGGGTCGCAGCTCACCGGCGAATCGTCGTCAAGCATACTGTCGATCATGGACCAAGCCTCGTCCTCGTCCATAGCATCTGCGGCTCGAGCGATGGTAGGGACACCATCATCGGCATGACGGCGCTGGAACGCACCAGTCAGGCCGGAAAGGAATGCCGAGGTAGACTGCTCCGCCTGAGCCTGAGAATCAGAAGCCGCAGCGTAAGGAGTCGCATCCTGCTGCTGAGCTGAAATCAAGGCGGTCTTGAACTCGCTTTGATGCTGATTGAGATTGGCGGCACCGCCCATGGCATCGGGCTGGAACAGACGCTCTTCACGCTGCGCACGATACTCGGAGATACCCAGCGAGGCGGCATAGATGCCCACGCCCGCCACCGCGCCCACGGCGAAGGGAACCGCACCCGCCACGACCGTCTCGTTCACAGACGAAAACGGCAGCGTCGCGGCATACATAACCACGGGAGCGGCAAGGCCGATCCCGCACGAAAGTCCGGCAAGGACTGCTCGTTGTGTTGCATCAGAAGAAGCCATGAGCTCTCCCCATCTTCCAGCACCCAAATCGCATCATTCAGTTGGCTGCGCGAGAGAAGATGAAGCGGGGCTATGCCCCAAAGCAACGGTATATGGTTCGTTTCATCTGCGTTATCCGTCGCGAAGCTTAAAAGCTATTATGCGAAACCGCCCTGTCGATTGCAAGCGACGATGTCGGATTGAAACGGGAAACCTGCTGCTTGCCAGTCTTATGGTCAAAAATAAGCGCGGAGCGGCGATATAGAAAAGGGCCGAGGCTCAAAGCCCCGACCCTTTATTGCATTGATGACTATCGCTGCGTGTGGATGACAACCTAGAACGTCTGCTCGTAGTCGCTGTGCTTTTTGGCCGAACGCACCAGGAACTCCTGGTTGGTGTTGGTGCCCTTAAGACCCTTGATAAACGACGCAGCTGCGCGCTCGGTGTTGTTCATGCCGGCAAGAATGCGACGCAGGCCAAAGACAAACGGACGCATCTGCTCGTCAACCAACAGGTCCTCGTTACGCGTACCGGAGGCAACGGGGTCGATAGCCGGGAAGATGCGGCGGTCGGCCAGGTCGCGGTCGAGCTTGAGCTCCATGTTGCCGGTGCCCTTGAACTCCTCAAAGATGACCTCGTCCATCTTGGAGCCGGTGTCAATGAGGGCAGAGGCCAGGATGGTGAGCGAGCCACCGTTCTCGATATTGCGGGCTGCGCCCAGGAAGCGCTTGGGCGGATACAGTGCCGCCGAATCGACGCCGCCCGAAAGGATGCGGCCTGAGGCGGGCGCCGCCAAGTTGTAGGCGCGGGCAAGACGCGTGATGGAGTCGAGCACCACCACGACATCGCCGCCCAGTTCCACGATGCGCTTGGCGCGCTCGATGACGAGCTCTGCCACACGAGTGTGGTTGTCGGCGGGCATATCGAAGGTCGACGCCACAACCTCGCCCTTGATGGAACGCTGCATATCGGTAACCTCTTCGGGGCGCTCGTCGACGAGCAGGCAGATGAGGTGCACCTCGGGGTTGTTAATCGAGATAGACTGGCAGATCTTCTTGAGGATTGTGGTCTTGCCGGCCTTGGGCGGGGACACGATCAAGCCACGCTGACCCTTGCCGATCGGCGACACGATGTCGATGGCGCGACCGGTAATGGAGTCCTTGCCATGCTCCATGCGCAGCGGCTCGTTGGGATAGACCGGGGTGAGGTCACCGAACTTGGGGCGGTTGCGAATCTGCTCGGGGTCTAGACCGTTGACGGTCGTGATTTTGGCGAGGCCGGCGCGCTTGTCGCCGCCGCGCGAAGGACGAAGCGAGCCCTCGATGACGTCGCCCGTGCGCAGACGCGCGGAGCGGATGAGGTAGGCGGGCACGAAGGCGTCGTCGTTGGACTTCATGTAGCCATGGGCATGGATGATACCGGAGCTGTCCGGACGAATCTGCAGGATGCCCTTGATGTCGCGGAAGCCCTCGGCCTTCGCGGCGGTGACGTAGATCTCCTCGACGAGCTCGGCTTTCTTCTTGCCGGTCGTCTCAATCTCGAACTCCTTGGCCTTCTCGCGCAGCTCGGCGACCTTCATGGCCGCGAGCTCCTCGCGCGAAAGCGTGGGCTCGGTGGGAGCGGCATTACGCTCCTTGTTGCGCTGCTTGCGATCGCGCTGGCGGTTGCGGCGGTCGTTGTTGCGCTCGTCCTTGCGCTCGTTGCGCTCGTCGTTGCGCTTGTGCTGGCGACGGTTGGGGCGAGCGCCGTCTTCGGCCTCGGCGGGCGCGGCACCATCGGTTGCGGCGGCATCGGCGTTAGCCGCAGTATCATCGCTGGCCTCGGCCTTGGAATCGCCCTGCAGCTCGGCCTCGGCCTGCTGCTCGGACGCCTTGGCCTTAGCGGACTTCTTACGACCGCGCTTGGGCTTCTCGGACGCAGACTGTTCGACGTCTTGGGGCTCGGCGGCATCAGTCGATGCATCGGCGGTCGTCTCGGCGGAATCCTCGGACGCACCCTTCTTGGCAGTCTTGGCCTTGGACGTGCGCTTAGCAGCAGTACGATGGCTGCGACCAGGACGGACGTCGGCGGGCTCGACATCGGCGGGAGCGGCCTCGGAAGTCGTAGCATCCTGGACGGGTGCATCGGCAGCGGTTGCAGACTCGGCGGTCGCCGCAGCATCCCGAGCGGCTGCAGCTGTGGCTGCGGCCTTCTCTGCCTCGACGAAGGCCTTGGGCTTGCGACCGCGACGGTGCGGGCGCAAAGCCGGATCGACAACGGGAACTTCGCTGGCCTCGACAGGCGCAGCGGACTCAGCAGGCGATGCGCCCTCCCCTGCCGCGGAACGAACCGAAGCCTCGGTGAGCTCGAGGGTTACCTGATCGGCAACCTGCTCGGCCTTAGCAGCCGTGCGACGGCGTGTGCGCGGTGCCGGCTTCTCGGTCGGCTGGTCGGCGGCAGGTGTCTCGGGCGCAGACGGAGCTGCAAGCTCGGTCAGAGCCGCGGCCTCGCGCTCGGCAGCACGACGGCGGGCGCGCACCACCTGAGCCTCGCTAATCTGCGCCAACGCACGCGCCTGCGCGACCTCATCGGAAATCGGCTCCGAGGAGTCAGCTGCAACGGTGCGCTTGACGCGCGTCGTGCGCGTGGTACGGCGCTTGGGCTTGGTGACCTCCTCGCCGTCAGCAGCAGACTTGGCCGTGCGGCGCGTACGCTTGGGCTTTGCCGGAGCAGCCTCCTCACCAGTTGCAGGCACGGCCTTCTCAGCCGCTGAAGGCGTAGGCGTCGAAGCAGCCTTAGGCGTCTCAGGAGCCGAGGCTTGCGCGGGCGCCGCGACCTGGTCCAACGCAACCGGTGCAGCGGGAGCGGCTTGCGTCGTCGTTATTTCGTTTTCTTGCTGTTGATCAGACACAGTGTTTGCTCAACTTTCTTTTCAAGCCCTGTGATCACATGCTCCCTGCATAAACCTTCAGGGCGGCTAAACAGTCTAGTTCCGTTCAAAACGACGGACATCATTGATCTGTATCGAGATGATTGCGTCATATACGCAGCGTTAGTGTAACACAACCGCCGCCACCTGCAACTTAGTCATTGGGAACGCTCTTAAACGACTAGTCAAAAGGGGCACTCTTTGGTTTAACACCCACAAATCTGACTGCCTCCGCCAAAACTATGGCGGTTTACTACGATGAATCGCTCAACCGCGACCACTCCGAAACTTGTTGAACTAAAACCGCAGGTAGATGCCCTGCACTTTTTTGCGAAAAGCTGGCGTGGTTGGAATTTCTCATATTCATCGTAGTAAACCGGCATAGTTTCGTATTTCCAGCAGTTCCAAATTCGTCAATACGTCGGCGTTTGCAAAAAGCCCGACCTCCGCATGGAGATCGGGCTTATAGGGCTCAGCAAAGCCGAACCTACACGGTTAAATGACCCGCAGCTTACATCTGCTCGGGAGCGGAAACGCCAACAAGGGTGAGCACCAGGGCGAGCGTCACGCGGACGGCGTCGCAAGCGGCCAGACGGGCACGCGAAAGCTCGGGGTCGACGGGACGGCCCTCGCTCGGCAGAACCTGGCAGGCAGCGTAGAAGCTGTGGAAGTCGCCGGCGAGTTCCTCAGCAAAGTGCGTCAGACGGAACGGGGCGCGGTCGCGAGCGCAGCTGGCGATGAGGTCGGTGAGCTCGTTGAGCTTGCGCGAAAGGGCGAGCTCGGTCGGGTCGGTCAGCAGCGAGTAATCGACGTTCTCACCGATGGCCTTGGCGGCGACGGCCTTCATGCCCATCTCGTCAGCCTGCTCGGGCGTAACGTCAGCGGCACGGCGCAGGATGGAGCACACGCGGGCGTGAGCGTACTGCACGTAGTACACCGGGTTGGAGTTGTCGCGCTTCTTGACGGCCTCAATATCGAAGTCGACCATCTGGTTGGAGCTCTTGGAGATGAGGGTGTAACGGGCAGCGTCGGAGCCGACCTCGTCGACGAGCTCCTGCAGGGTCACCATGGTGCCCTTACGCTTGGACATACGGACGGGCTTGCCGTTGCGCAGCAGGTTGACGAGCTGGCCCAGCAGAACCTCAAACTTGCCGGGGTAACCCAAGGCATCGCAGACGCAGCGGACGCGCTCGATGTAGCCGTGGTGGTCGGCGCCCCAGATGTCGATGACGTGGTCGACGCGCTGGAACTTATCCCAGTGATAGGCAACGTCGGAGGCGAAGTAGGTGTACTCGCCGTCGGACTTGATCAGAACGCGGTCCTTGTCATCGCCCAGGTCGGTGGAGCGGAACCACAGGGCGCCGTCCTTGGTGTAGAGATAGCCCATCTTGTCGAGCTTCTCAAAAGCGCGGTCGACAGCGGAGGTGCCGGCGGTCTCGCCCTCGGTGTCCTTCACATACAGCGAGCGCTCGGAGAACCAACGATCGAAGTCGCAGTTAACGGCATGGCAAAGGTCGCGCATGTTGTCGACCATCTTTACATAGCCGCGCTCGCGGAAGCTCTCCATGCGCTCCTGCGGATCGGCGTTGACCCACTTATCGCCGTCGGTGCGCCAGAACTCGGCGGCCTCGTCGATGATGTAGTCGCCGCCGTAGGAGTCCTTGCCCAGGGTCTCGGCAAAGTTGTCCTGATACGGATGGGTCTCGGGATGCTCGTCGTTCTCGTCGGCAACAAAGGCGTCGCGGTCGGCGATCAGCAGCTTGTGAGCCTCGTCGATATCCACGCCCTGCTTGGCGATGATGTCGGCAAGCTGCATATAGCGCGTGCTGATGGAGTTGCCGAAGGTGTTCATCTGAGAGCCGTGGTCGTTGATGTAGAACTCACGCTGGATGTCGTAACCGGCGTGATCCATAACGCGGCAGAGCGAGTCGCCCAGCGCGGCCCAGCGGCCGTGGCCGATGTGCATGGGGCCGACGGGGTTGGCGGAAACGAACTCGACCTGGGTCTTCAGGCCACCACCGACGTTGGACTTAGCGAAGTCCATACCCTTCTCGCGAGCCTCGCCAAAGATGGCATTCTTGACGGCAACGGAGAGGTAGAAGTTGATGAAGCCGGGGCCTGCGATCTCGACCTTCTCGATCGCGGGGTCCTCGGGCATATGGGCAACGATGGCCTCGGCGATCTTGCGCGGGGCGCAGTGGGCCAGCTTGGCGGACTTCAGGGCCATGGTAGAGGTCCACTCGCCATGAGAAGTGTCAGCCGGTCGCTCGATAGCGCAATCGTCAAGTTCAAATGCGGAAAGGTCGCCGGCCTCCTGGGCCGCAGCAAGCGCAGCGCGTACCAGCTCTTCAATCTTCTCGGGCATAGATCCTCCTTGTGTTAAAGCCCCCGAGCTCTTGGTCACTCGTAGGGCAAAAGCCAGAGTTTGTAGCACTCTATCACAAGCGACGGGCACTGTCGCAGGGTAAAGCTAATAGATATTGCATATGCACAAAAATGACTACAGCTTGTATGGAGTCACTCAAAGATGCCGGTCTGCCTGCAGATTATGCAGGCGTTGAAAATGCATAAAGGTGTGAATGAGCTGCGTCTGTTATCGAATACTCTTACCTATCAGAGTTGTGTGCTTTTCCTGCATAAAGTACGGGTTTGCGCACGTCAGCGTGTTATTCTAGACATACGTAAATTCGTATAAGTTGGAGGTAGCATGTTCTCAATCGGTCAACACGTCATTCATCCGGGCCAGGGAGTCTGCACCGTCGTCGGTTTTAGGGACGACACACCGCAGCCCATGCTGCTGCTCGAGACCAAGCAGGGACATGCGCAGACGATCCTCATGTACCCCGTGGCGCAGGCCGACCGTCTGCACGCCGCCATCTCTCAGCAAGATGCCGAGCACCTGCTGAGCCACTATGACGAGCTGGAGTGCGACACCTTTACCGAGCGCAACAGCTCGCTTGAGGAGACACACTTTAAGCAGCAGCTCAAGCTGGGCGCGCCCGAGACGGTCCGCGTGGCAAAGACCATGATGCACCGCATTCGCCAGGCCGAGGAAGCTGATAAAAAACCCAGCTCCTACTACATGCGCGTACTCAAGGAGGCCAAACGCCGCTCCATCGAGGAGTTCGCCGTGGCCCTTGGCGTCACCGAGGAGGCCGCCGAAGCCCGCCTAGCCCAAGCCGCCCTCAACTAACCCATCCGCGCCAAAAACCACCACAAAGGGAACAGGCACCTTTGTGGTGGTTTTCTTGTTCTAGTAGTATTCATTCTTATCGATACCCACGAGCACAAGGAGTCTCTTATGGCAGAGCCGCTTACCGCCGGAATCACCCGCGACCGCGCGTTCGAACTGCTCAATGAGCACAACAAGGACCCGTTCCATATCACCCATGGCGAGACGGTCGAGGGCACTATGCGCTACTTTGCGCGCGAGTTCGACCCCGAGAACGAGGAGTTTTGGGGCATCGTCGGTCTGCTGCACGACCTGGATTGGGAGGAGCATGAGGACGACCCCATTAACCACACCATCTATGCTGCCGAGATTCTTGAGGGCGAAGGTGCGTCTCCCGAGCTCATTCGCGCCATCCAGACGCACACGTCGGACTTCAACACCTCACTACCCAAGCCCGAGCTGCAGATGGAAAAGATCCTGTTTGCCTGCGATGAGCTCACCGGCCTGATCGGCGCTGCCGTCATCATGCGCCCGAGCAAGAGCGTTATGGACTTTACGACCAAGTCGCTCAAGAAGAAGTTCAAGGACAAACGCTTTGCCGCCGGCTGCTCGCGCGACGTGATTTCGCAGGGCGCCGAGATGTTGGGCTGGGAGCTCCCCGAGCTCTTTGACCGCACCATCGCGGCCATGCAGTCCTTCGCCCCCGACCGAGATACCTTCCAGGCCTAACCGTCAACGCCACCTAAAACCACCACAAAGGGGACAGGCACCTTTGTGGTGGTTTTTGTTTGCGCGGGCGTTAGGGACGGACCTGGCCGGTGCCGCGGAGCTTGTATTTGTAGGTGGTGAGGGCCTCGGCGGCAAAGGGGCCACGGGCGTGGAGTTTTTGGGTCGAGATGCCGATCTCGGCACCCAGGCCAAACTCGCCGCCGTCAGTGAAGCGAGTGCTGGCGTTGGAGTACACGGCCGAGGCATCGACAGCATCGAGGAAGCGCTCGCAAGCATCCGTATCCTCGGCAACGATGGCCTCGGAGTGCATCGTGCCGTAGCGGTTGATGTGTGCGATGGCCTCGTCCTCGTTTGCCACGACCTTCACGCTCATCTCGAGCGCCAGGTACTCGCGACCCCAGTCCTCCTCAGTCGCGGCGACGTAGTCATCGCCCTCCACAAGCCCGGCATCGGCGCATGCGGCGCAGGTTGCCTCGTCGCCGTGAATCAGCACGCCGTGGTCATGCAGCACGGTCACGACCGCGGGCAAAAACGCATCGGCCACAGCACGGTCGACCAGCAGCGACTCGGCGGCATTGCACACGCCTACGCGCTGGGTCTTGGCATTAACGATAATGTTGAGCGCCTTATCAAAGTCGGCGGATTCATGCACGTAGATGTGGCAGTTGCCCGTGCCCGTCTCGATCACCGGCACAAGCGACTCGCGCACGCAGCGCTGGATCAGGCCTGCACCTCCGCGCGGAATGAGTACGTCGACAATACCGCGGAGCTTCATGAGCTCGCCGGTGGCCTCGCGGTCGGTGGACTCGATCATCGACACGGCCTCGCGCGGGAAGCCCTTGGCCTCGAGCGCATCGGCCAGCAGCTCGGCGATCATGGCACACGAGTGATAGGCCAGCGAGCCGCCGCGTAGAATGCAGGCGTTGCCGGTACGGATGCAGATGCCTGCGGCGTCGGCCGTCACGTTGGGGCGCGCCTCGTAGACCATGGCGACCAGGCCCAACGGCACGCTCACGCGGGTCAGGTCCACACCGCTCGCAAGCACGCGGTGGTCGAGCACGCGGCCGACGGGATCGGGCAGCTCGGCGAGCTTCTCCAAACCGGCGGCCATGCCCTCGACGCGCTCAGGCGTCAGCAGCAGACGGTCGAGCAGACCGGCCGAAGTGCCCGCATCGCGCGCGGCGGACATATCGAGCTCGTTGGCGGCGACGATGGAGTCGACACCGTTGCGCAGTGCTGCGGCCATGGCGCGCACGGCCTCCTGGCGCTGCTCATCGCTCGCCGTGGCAAGCGAGGCCGACGCTGCCTTGGCGGCAACGGCAAGATCGTGGACATACGTGGCTATATCGACCGACATGGGCGGCCCTTTCTCCTAGAAGTTTGCAACCATGGTAGCCGATTTGCGCATGGCCTCGCCCGCGGCGGTAGAATTGGTCAACCCGAAACACCGCAACGAACGGAAGACTCACATGGCCCTCATCACTTCGTACCACGTCCCCGGCCTTTACGTCGAGGACCACAGCATCGACGTCCCCCTTGACTGGCGCGGCCTGGAGCCGATGCTCCTGGCCGTCGGCAGCACCATGCGCCGCGGCGCTATGCCGGCACCAATCGCCGGCGCGCCCGAGAGCATCAAGCTCTTCTACCGCGTGGTTTGCGCGCCCGACCGCATCAACGACGATCTGCCGCTGCTCCTGTTTTTGCAGGGCGGCCCCGGCGGCGAGAGCCCGCGTCCGCTGTCGCCTACAAGCGACGGCTGGATCGAGGAGGCCGTCAAGCACTTCCGTGTGGTCCTTCCCGACCAGCGCGGCACCGGACGCAGTAGCTGCGTGGACGGACGCACGATCAAGGCACTGGGTGATCGCGCAACGGCCGCCGGCGCCGATACAGCACGCTCGCAGGCCGACTTCCTCAAGCGCCACCTCGCCAGCTCCATCGTGCGCGATTTTGAGTACCTGCGTCTGGTGGGCTTTGGCGGCAAGCCCTGGGTCACGCTCGGCCAGAGCTACGGCGGCTTTTTGACGTTGAGCTATCTGTCGCTCTTCCCCGAAGGCGTGGCGGCAAGCTTTACCTGCGGCGGCATTCCACACGTGCCAGCGAGCGCCAGCGAGGTCTACGCGCACACCTTCCCGCGCATGGCAGCTAAAACTCAGCAGTATTACGACCGCTACCCCGCCGACGTCGAACGCGTGGCGGCCCTGGCCGATACGCTCGAGGCCCAGAAGCCCGTGCTGCCCGACGGCTCGCCGATGACGGTCGAGCGTCTACAGCTCATGGGCAGCGACTTTGGCATGAAGCCGAGCTTTGAGCGCATGCATTGGATTATCGATCACGCGTTTGTTACTGGAGACGGTACGCTTAGCTGCGGCTCCTCGGTATCCGACAGCTTTTTGATGCGCGCCTTCGAGCGCACCAACACGCGTACAAACCCGCTGTACTGGACGCTGCAAGAGTTTATCTACGCCGACGGCGACACCATGCCCATTGGTTGGGCCGCAGCAGAGGAGAAGGCCCATCGTGCCGAGTTCGACACACTCGCGCGCCCGCTCATGTTTACCGGCGAGGCCATGTTCCCGTGGATGTTTGAGCAGATGCCCGAGCTTATGCCGTTTAAGCCCGCCATGGACCTGCTGATGGAAGACACCAGCTGGGACAAGATCTACGACCCGCAGCGCCTAGCCTGCAACGAGGTGCCACTCCAGGCCGCGGTGTATTTCGACGATATGTACGTCGATTCGGGCATGCAGCTCGATACGCTCAGCCGCGTGGGCAACTCGCATGCCTGGGTGACCAACGAGTTCGAGCACGACGGCCTGCACGGCAGCGTGGTGTTCAAGCACCTCTTCGACGAAGCGCTCAACCGCGGAGACCTGCGCCGGATCTTCTAGCTAAGGAGTGTCCCAAAGTGCCGGCACATAAGGAACGTCCCCAAGTGCCGGCACGAGAAAGACAGCGCTGCAGGAAACGATCCGCAGCGCTGTCTTTCTTTATGCAAATACGATCAAGTTATCCCTGTGTATCGCCGGCTTCTCGGCCAGGTTAGCGAGCAGGCGGTTGCTGGCGATCTGGTCCTGGCGGCGGCCGGCTGCAAGCTCCAGCACGTCCGAATCGGCCTCGGCGATACCGCGGGCGACGACCATACCGCTCGGATCGCACACATCGAGCACATCGCCCTCGGCAAACTGGCCATCGACCTCGCGAATACCCACCGCAAGCAGGGAAGAGCCACGGCTGACCAGCGCCTTCGCAGCACCGTCATCAACCGTCACCGAGCCGTGGGCCTTGTCGCCCAGCGCGATCCACAGTTTGCGGGGTGCGATGTCCAGGCGCTCCGCCGGCGGATCGAACAGGGTTCCCACGCTCTCGCCGCGGGCGAGACGCACGAGGGCATCGGGCTCCTCGCCCGAGCAAATCACGCTCTGAATGCCCGCCGTCATCAGGATGCGGCTCGCGCGAATCTTGGTGATCATGCCGCCCGTGCCCACCGATGTGGAAGAATCGCCCGCCGAGGCGATAATCTTGGCATCGATCTTATGCACGACCGGGACAAACTCGGCCGTCGGGTCCTCGTGCGGATTGGCGGTGTAGAGGCCGTCGATGTCGGACAGCGTCACGCACAGGTCGGCGGAAACCAGACAGCTCACGAGCGCAGCCAGCGTGTCGTTGTCGCCAAACTTGATCTCATCGACGGTAACGGTATCGTTCTCGTTGACGACCGGCACCACGCCAAGCTCCACGAGGCGCAGCAGGGCGTCGCGCGCATGCAGGTAGGACGTGCGACGGGCCGTGTCGTGGCGCGTGAGCAGCACGAGCGAGGTGAGCAGTTCGCGCGCATGGAACTCCTCGTCGTAGGCCGACGAGATGATGCACTGACCAGCCGAGGCGCAGGCCTGCAGGCTCGGAAGGTCGCCGACCGGCTTGCGGTCGAAGCCCAACACGGGATAGCCACAGGCAATAGCGCCCGAGCTCACCACGACCAGACGCCAGCCGAGCTTGCGCAGCGCTGCGGCTTGATCGGCAAGTCCGCCGATAAAGGCGCGGTTGACCTTGCCATCGGCGCCCACCACCGTGGACGAACCGATCTTTACCACCATCGTTTTATAAGAAGTCGTCATACGTCAAACCAATCAACTGTTCAGCGAACGGCCGAGCTGGCGGCCAAGGGAGCGTGACTCGCCCCTACCGCCCAAGGAATCATTTTGCCCAGGGGAAAGCCGAGGCCGCGGCCATGTTCTTGCGCACGAGCTCGTCGCGCACCTGAGCCAGGCCCTGCTCCATGCCCACCACATAGGTCTGCGGGTACAGGAAGCGCTTGAAAGCTGCGTCCAGATGATCGAGCGCCCAAACACAGCGCTCGCGCGCGTCCTGGATGCTCTCACGCGGAGCCACTGCACTGCCATCGCGCACGATCGGCACCAGCAGCTCGCGATACTCAAGTTCGGACACGTCGGTCACCAGGGCGGCATCATTCACGGCCACGAGGGTATTGCCGCGCGCGGCGCCCTCCCCCACCAGATGGTCCTCGTCGTAGATCATGTCGCAGACCGGGCCGCCAAAGCCGTCGTAATAACGGCGCACGCGCTGCACGCCCGGGATCGTGCGCTTGTAGGGCTGCTCGGAGAGCTTGACCACCGGCGTCCATGGATCTGTCTCGCTCGCACGGCGGGCGGAAAGCTTGTACACGCCACCCAGCGCCGGCTGGTCATAGCAGGTCGCGAGCTTGGTACCCACGCCAAAACTGTCGATGGGCGCGCCCTGGTCGAGCAGCGACTGAATCGTGTACTCATCCAGATCGTTAGAAACCGAGATCCCCACATAGGGCAGGCCCTCGGCATCAAAACGGCCGCGGACATACTTGGAGAGCTTGGCGAGGTCGCCCGAGTCAATGCGAATAGCCGACAGGCGCTCGCCCGCCGCCTCCATCTCCTTGGCAACCGTAATGGCATGCTCGCAGCCCTCGCGCACATCGTAGGTGTCGATGAGCAGCGTGCAGTTCTTGGGGCTCGACTTGGCAAAGGCGCGGAAGGCCTCGAGCTCGGAATCGAAGCTCATCACCCAGCTGTGCGCATGCGTGCCAAAGACGGGAATACCGTAGCGGCGGCCGGCGAGCACATTGGACGTAGAGGAGCAGCCGGCAACGTAGCTCGCGCGCGCAACGGCCAGGCCGCCATCGGGACCCTGGGCTCGGCGCAGGCCAAACTCGGCCACGGGACGGCCGTCCGCCGCCAGCACCACTCGCGCCGTCTTGGTGGCGACAAGTGTCTGGAACCCGACGATGTTGAGCAGCGCCGTCTCAAGCAGCTGGCACTCGAGCGCAGGACCGGTGACGCGCACCATGGGCTCGCGTGGAAAGACGAGCTCGCCCTCGGGGACGGCGTCGATATTTACATGCGCACGAAAATCGCGCAGGTAGTCGAGGAATGCGGACTTGAACATCGCGCCGCCGGCCGGGGCCTGGAGCGAGGCGAG
Organism: uncultured Collinsella sp.; assembly: GCA_900544235.1. Taxonomy (GTDB): domain Bacteria; phylum Actinomycetota; class Coriobacteriia; order Coriobacteriales; family Coriobacteriaceae; genus Collinsella. The sequence continues at coordinate 4,285 of UQUL01000041.1, read as the reverse complement.
GTAGTCGATATCCTCGGGCGTAAAGCGCAGATTCTCGACTAGCTCGGGCAGCTCGGCGGTGCCGCACATGACGGCATAGGCGCTGCCAAAGGGATGGTCGCGGTAAAACGCGGTAAAACAACCCTGCTCATTGGCCTTGCCGCTCTCCCACAGGCCCTGGGCCATAGTGAGCTCGTACAGATCGGTGAGCATTGCAATGTCGGTGGGATGCGAGATGTCGGTCAAAGCCATGGGGCGACCTTTCGGATGTGTGGTGCAGAATTTGAGGGTTGGACGAGAGCAGAGCATGCGGACATGATGCCCGATGCAAATCGGTTAGAGCAGGCCCATGCTGGTCAGGATCGTGTAGCCCATAAAGATGACAAACGCGATGAGGGCAAGGACAATGATGATTTTTTGAGCCGGCGCCATGCCAGGGATCTCGTTCTCGCCCGTAGGCTCCTTGGAGGTAACCATGCGCTGGGCAAAGGTCATCTCGTCACGGCTCGACTTGGGCTCGACGGACTTGGGACGAGCGGCCTTTTTAGGCTGAGGCTTGGGCGCGGCAGGTGCAGGCTTCGCGGCAGCGGGCTTGGGTGCGGGCGCGGGCTTGCGCTCGGATGCGGCGTTCGCGGCGACCTCCTCGGCCTTCGCACGCTCGGCGCGCAGGGCAGCCAGCTCCTCGCGCTCGCGACGGGCCTCTTCCTGGGCCTCGCGACGAGCCTTCTCGGCGCGGAGCTCCTCCAACTCGGCGCGCTCCTCGGCAGACAGTGGTTGGGACTCAAGCTCGGCCATGGTATAGCCCTTTCTTTTAAAAAAAGCCGCCGACACAATGTCAGCGGCTTATCAAATCCAAGGGTGGAGACGAAGGGAGTCGAACCCTCGGCCTCTGCCATGCGACGGCAGCGCTCTCCCAACTGAGCTACGTCCCCAAGACAAGTCGATATTTTACCTACGGCTCGCCAACTGTCAACGCCCAATAACCAGTCTTTTTGGGGCGCGGCTATTTTGGCAACTTTTCGAACAGGCGATGCTCTCGATGATTTTTTATCCCCGTCCCAGAAAATTCATCGACGAACGCACTACTTTGCACTGGTGAGAACACCGGTGGTGTCGAAGGCCGGGGTGAAGCTCTCGTCTACCGCGCCGCCCTCTTGCCAGAACATCGTCGTAAAGCCCAGGTCGTCGGCATGGTCGAGCACCTGCTCGTACTCCTCGCGCGTCACGGCACGCGCCAGGTCGCCGCCCTGCTCGCGCATAAGTGCATTGGGCGTGTACTGGTTCATGACCGAGATCGGCACATCGCCCACCGTCTGCCACACCAGGTCCAGCACGCGACACGAATCGTCTGCATGTCCCGGCAGTACCAGATGGCGCACAATCATGCCGCGCTTCATGAGCCCGCCCTCATCCACCAGCTCTCCCCCGCGGCGCTCGATCTCGCGCGCCATCTGAGCCAGGCCTGACACGGCCACACGTGGGTAGTCCTTTATATGAGAGAGCGACTGCGCAAGCCCGGCATCGGCATATTTAAAGTCGGTAAGCCACACATCGACCAGGTCGCCCAGCGCCGCCACGGCACTCGCGCGCTCGTAACCGCTCGTGTTGTAGACGATTGGGATGACCAGCCCGCGCGTCCGTGCCGCGGCAATCACGGCAGGCAACAGGTGTGCATAGTGCGTCGCCGTCACCAAATTGATGTTGTTAGCACCCTGGTCCTGCAATTCCAGCATAATCTCGACCAGGCGCTCAGGCGAAATCTCAAGGCCAAAATTGCCGGTCGAGATCTCGTGGTTCTGGCAGTAGATACATTTGAGCGAGCAGCCGCTAAAGAAGATCGTGCCCGAACCGGCCTCACCCGAGATAGGCGGCTCCTCCCACATATGAAGCGCCGCGCGGGCGACCTTAAGCGTGTCGTCGGCGCCGCACACGCCACGCGCGCCCTCGTCGCGTGCCGCGCCGCAACGGCGTGGGCACAAATGGCAGGCGGGCGAAAAAAGTTCGGTCAACGACGTCGGCATAAAAACATGCTCCAAAACAACGATTCAGCAGCTCAAACGCAAAGGGACCAACCGCACAGACGGCTCGAGTCCAAGGCGCCGTAATCGTCCGACACGATTTTTGTAATGTCAAGACTGGAATCGATAAAGTGCCGCTTTATGATGTAGGTATTCCGCCCCCCGCGGAGCAACTGGGTGAACCGTCGCGTTTATTTAGGGAGCCCACACAGTCGTACCTAGTACGGGTATCCTTCGTTGTTAAGGACGCTGGAACAGTCGATGAGGGCACCCACCTGTTTTAGGTGGGTTCATTTTCGTAACGTGGGGGGTGGTTTTCTTTTGCCGATTTTGCCAATAATTGCCATCGCAGATCCCGTATGACACCCAACGGCACTCGGCAGAACCCCCGCCAACATCCCAATATCTGGTAAGCGCGTGATAATCGCACGGCGCAAACCCCCGCACCCCCTCGGTCGAGTATCATGGGTCAGCTATGCCCTTTTGCGCGTAGCGCCCTTTGACCTTTTCCTTCGACGCTTGGCGGTTTTCGATTCATGGCTTCATCCACGAGCTTCATACCGTACTTATGCGTGGCGGCCGCTGCCTTTATCACGACATTTCTCACGGTGCCCCTGGTCAAGCGCCTGGCAATCAAGCTCGACGCCGTCGACTATCCCTCAAAGCGCCGCATTAACACCAAGCCCATCCCGCGCATGGGCGGCACGGCGGTCTTTTTGGGCCTTGTCGTCGCCTGCATTGTGCAGATCCTAGGCACCTGGTACCTGGGCTGGCCGCCCGTTTTGGTGCCTCATCCCCTCTTACACATCAGCTACCCCATACTGGCGCTTTCTTTTACCGTCATCTTTGCGACCGGCGCAATCGACGACGTCTACCAGCTCAAGCCCAAGCAAAAACTGGCCGGCCAGGTGCTCGCCGCGCTCATCGCCTGCATCGGCGGCCTGCGCATCGGCGTCATCGTCAACCCGTTTGCCCCTGGCGATATCATGCTTGGCTGGCTCGCCTACCCCATCACCGTGATCTACCTGGTGGCGTTCACCAACATCATCAACCTCATCGACGGCCTCGACGGCCTGGCCACGGGCATTTGCGGCATCGCATCGTTCACCATGTTTACGATGGCCATGCTTTCGGGCCGCATCGACGCCGCCGCGCTCTCCATCGCGCTCTTTGGCTCGTGCGTGGCTTTTCTGCATTACAACTTCAACCCCGCGAGCATCTTCTTGGGCGATTCGGGGTCGCTGCTGTTGGGCTTCGCCTTGGGCTCCATCTCGCTGCTCAACGTGAGCCGCACCGCCGCGCTCACCTCGCTCATCATCCCGCTCATCGTGGCAGGCGTGCCCATCATCGACACGTTCAGCGCCATCGTGCGCCGCAAGCGCGCCCACATTAGCATCGGACAGGCCGACAAGGGCCACATCCACCACCGCCTGATCCAAGAGGGTTACAACCAGAAGCAGGCCGTGCTGCTCATCTACGCCTGGTGCATCATGCTTTCGGCCGGCGCCGCCGCGATCAATCAGGTCGAGGTGCCCACGCGCGTGCTCATCTTTGTCGTGCTCGCCATCGGCTCGGCCGCCTTCGCCAAGCACCTGCACCTATTTGAGCCCGTCCTGCGCCACCATTACAACAAGCGCACACACGAGGACGAGCTGGTAACCCCCGACGACCCTGCCTTTAAACAGGAGGAGCAGGCAGCCGAGGAGCGCAAAGAGGAGCGCCACCACAGGCGCTAGGTTTTATTGACGAGAAAGTGACTCTTTGCTGCTGGCCGCTCGCGACCGCCGCATAGCCCTCGCCCTACCGGCACCTCGCCCACTTACGCCCCACCCCTTTCAATAAACGCGTTATCATCTTGACCAATACGCATACGTTAGGAGCAATCATGCCAAACGAGAACAGCTACGAAGTCGCGCTGCAAAAGAGCAACGCCATTCGCGAGGGCTTGGCCAATACGCCCGAGAAGTTCACCATGCTCACCGGTGATCGCCCCACCGGCCGTCTGCACCTGGGCCACTACTTTGGCACCCTCAAGGGCCGCGTTGAGCTGCAGAACATGGGCGCCAAGACCAACGTGCTCATCGCCGACTACCAGGTCATCACCGACCGCGACACCACCGAGCATATCCAGGACAACGTGTACAACATGGTCATGGACTACCTTGCCTGCGGCATCGACCCCGACAAGACCATGATCTACGCGCACTCCGCCGTGCCCGCCGCAAACCAGCTCATGCTGCCGTTCCTGTCGCTGGTCTCCGAGGCCGAGCTGGCGCGCAATCCCACGG
>UQUL01000040.1 GCA_900544235.1 uncultured Collinsella sp. | reverse complement strand
CATAACGCTCGGCAAATCGCCTGCCCTCTTCGGTCAGGCTCACAACCTTGTTCTTGCGGCTGCCTTCGGCAAACTCCAGCGTGGCGAAACCCCGCGCCGTCAAGGTTTTAATAGCCGAGTTGATGGTCTGTTTGCTATAGAACCATTCGCTTGTCAGACGACTCACAGCGATGCTACCGCCCGCCGTGCTGGTGTCGACAAGCATCCAATAGGCGCAGTCCGAAAGGCCGCAGGCGCGTGAGAACTCCGAATAGATACGGTCTAGCCCGTTGAGCATCCGGTCGAAATCGACCAAACTAACTGCGCTATTCATCTATCCCGCCATTCGATTGTCCGAGTTTTGACCAATTTATATTTCTAGATTAGTCCGAGTTTTGACTATCGTCAATAAGCTCGTTATATATGGCTGGTCTGCATTGCATATCGATAGAAAAAGACCGCCGGCGCGGGGGCGGCGCCGGCGGTCACGCGAGAATAGCGATGTATTTGCCCGTTAGGCAGCGACGGCCTCGTAGACCGTAGCGCTCGTAAAGCTGTCGTGCAGGCTCTTGCCGCAGATCCAAGGCAGCTCAACGACCTCGCAGACCGTATTGACCAGCTCGGAGCAGTCAGTAAAGTGGCCCTTATCGTTGAGGGCCTCGCAATCCTGAACACGCCAATAGCCATCGGTGTGCGTGATGTAGTACTCGTGATCGTTGATCGACACGAAAGCGCGCGTCTTGGAACGCAGCAGCTTCAGAAATCCTTCGAAATCGGTCTCGACGACATCTCCAGCCTGGAACATGATGTTACCTCCTGGCCCGGCGCCACCACGGCGCATTGATAAACGCTGGTACTCCTTTAGTAAAACCTTTATCAGAGGTTATGCGTTCGTCATTTAGGCAAGTGGTAAAAAACCGCAGGGTAGACGGGATAAAACGTTTAACCATCCCATTTGTTTGTCACATTCTGAAGGTACTTTTATGCAAACCTACTTTCCCAATTGGAATCTATCCTTTTGGCCGGGCAATTGACCGTCTATCGTTTGAGCCCGACGGGTATGAACGGGGCATCTGCAACGCCACCGCAAGGAGACACCATGGAGACTATCGAAGCACTCATTCACCGCCGCAGCTGCCGCAACTACAGCGATCGTCCCGTCGAGGCCGAAAAGCTTGCACGTATTATCGAAGCCGGCCAATATGCACCGAGCGGCATGGGCCGCCAGCCGGTGACGTTTGTCGCCGTCACCGACCCCGCGACCGTCGAGCGTCTCTCACAGCTCAACGCCCAGGTCATGGGCAGCAACGGCGACCCCTTCTACGGTGCCAAGACCGTTGTGGTGGTGCTGGTTGACCGCAGCGTGCCCACACATCTGGAAGACGGCTCGCTCGCCATGGGCAACCTGCTCAACGCTGCCTATGCGCTGGGCGTTGATTCGTGCTGGATTCATCGCGCCCACGAGGTTTTCGATTCGCCCGAGGGCCTGGAGCTACTGGCCAGTTGGGGTCTACCCGCCGACGGCAGCCTGCGCGGTGTCGGTCACTGCATTCTGGGCTATGCCGAGGACACGCTGCCCGAGGCAAAGCCGCGCCGCGACAACGTGGTGTACGTTAGGTAATTAGTTCCGCCGTTCTACCGAACGGCGGGCTCGTTGACGCTGCGCGGGCCGCATTCACGCCAATCTGACGTTCAATTTCGAGGGCGCGACCAGAAGGTCAGCGCCCTCTCATTTCACGTCACCTTGGCGCAAATGCGGCTCGCTCGCTTTTGGCGACTGACATCGAATGAGCCACTGTCTTGGGCAGCTAAAAAAGCCCCGTCCCAAATTAGCTGCCCCACTCGCAACTTATCCCGCCGATGGAGTTATTGCCGTTTCGCTCGTCTGATTCGCATCGACGTCGTCGCCTTGCTTGTCTTCGTCCTTTTGCGCATCGGCGATGGTGGAGGCCGCCGCAACGATACCGCGCTGGGGCGCAACGCCCGTCTGGGTCTGTGCGCCCTCGATAACTTCTGTGCCTGCATGCGCGAGCTCGGGCGATTTAAACACTGCGTCCAAGTTGGCGCCACCGCCGGCGTAGCCAAGCGCAGCGAGTGCGATGACGATCACTGCAACGACGACCGCGATCGGAACATAACGATGCCAACCAGCCGGATTGAGTCCGCTGCGGCGAGCCGCCCCGCGGCTGATGTAGCCGAGCGTTCCATCGTGCTTGAGCTTTGAGCCCACCACGCGTTTCCGGCCCCATAGCGAGGACTCTGCCTGCATGGCCAAGCGGGCGCTTGCCGAAGGATAGCCGTATTTAGTGCGTTTGAACGAGCCATCAAACCCCGAGGCGTGTTTGCCCCACGTCACCGATGTCGTGCGTCGGTTGACCGGCGCGGCACTCCGCCTTCTGCGGCTCGGTTTTGAAGTCTCAGCCATATGCCCTCGCACGCCGTAACCAAATCGAAACAATAACGCTTTGGACTGTAGCACACGCGTCGCGCGCGGTCACGGGCGCCTCGCTCAACGGTCATCGTCCTTCAGCAAGCGCCACAGCGTTGTACGGCTTATGCCCAGCACCTCCGCCGCACGGGTTCGGTTGCCGTGGAGATGATCTACAACCAGATGCGCGATATCTCGCTCGGTATCGACCAGCGGTCGCAGGATATACAGGTCGCTTTCGAGCGTCGGGGCGCCAAAGGTTGCGGTCTTAATCACGTCCTCTTGGGCGAGCACTTCCTCCGCCACAGCGCGGTCCACCGTGCCCGTCCCCACCAATATATACAGTCGTTCCGAGACCTCGCGGAGCTGCAGATAGTTGCGCGGCCAGCGGTAAGCATCGAGCGTCTTCGTCGCCGCGGCAGACAGCGTGGGCGCTGCCGTCCCAAATGCATCAGCGAGATATTCCAAATAGCGCGCAACCTTCGTCGACGCGGCCCCCTGCTCGGCGATTGCCGGCGCCACGCCCACCGCACAGGCGAAGCGCTCGGTCACAAAGGCGGCTTGATCACTTTCGCCGCCGCCCGGCATGTCATTCGCCGTCAGCACCACATGGCAGCGCGTCGCCAACGCGGTGTCGGTCATCGTGGAGACCAGCTCGCGGAGGCGCTGGGGGCCAACCGCGTTCCAGCCCTCAATGCAAAGGGTCAGCCCCGTTTGGAACAACGGCGATTCGGCGCTTTTGAGCACATGGCGCCAACCGCGATCGGTGAGTTCATCGAGCGCGACGGAAACAAAGGGCTGATCGGCAAAAGGACCGTCCAGATAGAGGCGCTTGGCGATCTCAACCTGACCCGCTCCCAGCTCACCCTCGAGCATAAGGGGCACACCGCGCGCGTAGCTCTCGGCAACCGGTGCAGCTACCGCAGCGGCACCCTCAACGATGCCGTACGCGCTCGATTCGTAGCGGGCCTCAACTTCGTCGGCGTTGAGCCACTCGATGCCCGCATGCGCCGCGGCACCGCGCACCTCGCGGACCACGACAACCCAAAGCCCCCCGCCCTCTTTGTCGGTGGGGCGAACGGTCAGGCTCAGGCGCGTACCCTCACGCCCCATAACCAGACGCGCGCCGTCTCCTATACGGTCGAGACGCTCAGCAACAAAAGCCGCCACATCCCGCTCAAGCGCCGCGTCATTCATGGTCGAGATCGCGACGTCCCCACGCGCATCGATCGCCAATGCCGAGGCCCCGGCAGCAGCCAGGGCCTCGGTCAAGATGTTCAGCTTGGCATCGCTATCCATGATTTGCCCCTGTCCGCGGCGACGTGCAACCGCCGACGGTCGCACGACCGAGTGTTTCAAAATTGAACGATATTGCTCACCAAACACTATAGGGCAGAAAGCGCCGTCCTGCGAGTATAGGTGTTGCCCCGCATCGCCATCCTGGCGGGGCGATAAGAGCTCTTCGGGACTTATAAACCTGCGGACAAGCCATACCCGCAAGAGCTCCTATCGCTCCACCGCAGGCTTGCGCTCACCAGCAACCAACACGCAGCACGCAAACAAGCTACTTCTCTACCAGATTCCCAGCACGTGCTGCATTCCCAAACTCATGCACGCAATGCCAATCCAGCAGCAAAAGCCCAGCGCGATGGGCTTGCCGCCCTTTTTGACCAGCTCGACGATATCGGTATTAAAACCAATAGCCGCCATGGCCATCACGATAAAGAACTTCGACAGCTCCTTGATGGGCGCCGTAAAAGACGCGGGAAGCTGAAGCACCGTGGTGATTACGCTCGCCAGCACAAAGAACAGCACAAACATGGGAAACGCGCGCTTAAGCGAGAACGTGCTTTTGGCGTCGCCGCCGGCCTTGCGCGCCAGATGCATCTGCCAGCATGCGAGGACCAACGTGATGGGGATAATGGCCAGCGTTCTGGTGAGCTTGACCACCGTGGCGCTCTCGAGCACATTGGCGCCGGGATGCATGCTGTCCCAGGCGCTCGCCGCAGCCGTTACCGACGAGGTGTCGTTGATGGCGGTACCGGCAAACAGGCCAAAGCCCTCGTTGGTCAGCCCGAGCATGCCGCCGAGCGTTGGAAACACGAGCGCCGCGATAACGTTAAACAGGAAGATGACCGAAATAGCCTGGGCAATCTCGCGATCGTCGGCATCGATGACGGGCGCGGTCGCAGCAATGGCCGAACCGCCGCAAATCGACGAACCCACACCTACAAGCGTCGCGATCTTGCCCGGCACGTTCATAACGCGGCAGAGCACAAAGGCGATGACAAGCGATGTCGAGATCGTTGCCACGATAATCGGTAGCGACTGGGCGCCCTTGGACAGAATCTGGGAGAGGTTCATGCCAAAGCCAAGCAGGATAACCGCGTACTGCAAGACTTTTTTGGACGTATAGGTGACGCCGGCGGCGAGCTGTTCGCGACGATTCTTGGGAAAGACGAGCGCCAGGACCATGCCAAAAAGGATGGCAAATACCGGACCGCCGACCACCTCAATTTGTTTGCCGAGCAACGTCGCGGGAATGGCGATGATCAGGCAGAACAAGACGCCTTTCCAGCGCTCGCGTACGATATTTGCCAGTTGCATATGGGATTCCTTCTTTCTATTTCACGTTTGCGACGGCTTATGATACGGCAACATTGAGCGCAGCCTTGCGCAAACACAGACTAAGATGCCGCAATAGTTCTCAGGCAACAGCCGAATTACCCACCGCGGAGAGCTGATTCGCGGCATAATTAACAACTGACATATGAGTTTGATAGAACAGTTGCGAGGCGCTATGGAAGAATCGATGCACGTCGGCGAGCAGGAAACGAGCCTACAGGACCAGTCCTACCACACCATTCGACGCAAAATCGTCTACCTGGACTACAAGCCGGGCGAAAAGCTGGGCGTCAAGCAACTTTGCGACGACCTAGATATGGGGCGCACCCCTGTGCGCGAGGCTTTGGTTCGTTTGGCGCAGGAAGGCCTGGTGCGCACCGTGCCCCAGAGCGGCACCTACGTCTCGCCCATCAACCTCACCCTTGCCGAGAGTGCCTGTTACATCCGCGAGCATCTGGAAAAGCAGGTGATCGTGGAGTGCTGCGCGCGCGCCACGTCGGCTGGCATCGAGCAGCTCGACCGCGCCATCGTGCTGCAGGAAAAGGCCATGGCCGAAGAGGATCGCATCGGCTTCTTTTTGAGCGACAACCTCATGCATCACATGATTTTTAGCATCGCATGTCGCAGCACCGTGTGGTCGTGGCTCGAAGAGACCAATGCCGACCTTGAGCGCTTCCGCTGGCTGCGCGCTGCCACGCAGGTTCTCGACAATCAGGACATCGTGAACGAGCACAAGCAGATTCGCCGCGCTATCGCCGGTCGCGACCCCATCGAAGCGAGCTTTTTGGTCAGCAAGCACCTGCACATGATGTTCCGCAACCAAACCGAGGTTCTGGACCAGTTCCCCGAGTACTTCGAGACCAGCAAGCTCCGCTAACCTGCCAAAAAGGGACAGGTTCATTTTGGCAGATTTTATCTGGGCAAATGCAACAAGGCCCGGCTCCGCTGCAACGGAGCCGGGCCTTAGTTGTTAGGATGACGGAACTCGATTACTCGACAGTAACGCTTTTCGCCAGGTTTCGGGGTTGGTCGACGTCGCAACCGCGCAGGATGGCGACCTCGCGTGCGAGCAGCTGCAGCGGAACGCTCGCCGTGATGGGGCTGAACACGTCGCGGACTGCCGGCACGCGGATGATGCAGTCGGCGATCTTGTTGATCTCCTCGTCGCCCTCGGTGGCAACGACGATGACCTTGGCGCCGCGCGCCTTGCACTCCATGAGGTTCGACACGGTCTTGTCGTAGGTGGCACTCTTGGTGGCCACAGCGATGACAGGGAAGCCCGGGTCGATCAGGGCAATGGGGCCGTGCTTCATCTCACCGGCGGCGTAGGCCTCGGCGTGCAGGTAGCTGACCTCCTTGAGCTTGAGCGCGCCCTCGTAGGAAATAGCGGCGCCCATGCCGCGACCCACGAACAGTGCGGACTGCGCGTCCTTGCACAGCAGGGCGGCCTCATGCACGGCCTCGGTTTGGGTATCCAAAATCCACTGGATCTGCTCGGCCGTATCGGAAAGCTCGCGGAACAGCATGCGCGCCTGCTTGGTGGTCAAGCGGTACTTGACCTGCGCCAGCAGCAGGGCCAAAAGCGTAAGGCTCACAACCTGGCCGATGAAGCTCTTGGTCGAGGCGACCGCGATCTCCTTGTTGGCCTTGGTGTAGATAACACCGTCGCTCTCACGCGCTACGGGGCTGCCCACCACGTTGGTGATGCCGAAGACCTTGGCACCCTTGATACGCGCGTCGCGAATGGCGGCAAGGGTATCAGCCGTCTCGCCCGACTGGGATACGGCAACGACAAGCGTCGTCGGCGTAATGATGGGATTGCGGTAACGGAACTCGCTGGCCGCCTCCACCTCGGTGGGGATGCGAGCCCAGCCCTCGATGAGATTCTTGGCAATGAGGCCAGCGTGATAGCTGGTGCCGCAAGCGATCACGTAGACGCGATCGATGTCGTTGAGCTCCTCGAGCGAAAGGCCCAGCTCGTCAATATCGAGCTCGCCAGCAGGCGTCATGCGGCCCACCAGCGTGTCGCGCACCACGCGCGGCTGCTCGTGAATCTCCTTGAGCATAAAGTCGGGATAACCGCCCTTTTCTGCCATGTCCAGGTCCCAGTCGATGTGGGTGACCTTGGGCTCGATAACGTTGCCGGCCTCGTCGGTGTACTCGACGCCTGCGGGCGTGAGCTTGGCAAACTGACCGTCCTCGAGCACCACGACGTCGCGGGTTGCGTCGATGAGCGCGATGACGTCGGAGGCGACATAGGCGCCGGTCTCGCCCGCGCCGACCACGATCGGGGAATCCTTGCGGGCCGCGGCGATCACGCCGGGCTCGTCAGCGCACACGGCGGCCAGACCATAGGCACCGACCACGTGGGTGCAAGCCTCGCGCACGGAGGCCATCAGGTCGTGCGTCTCGGCATAAGCCTCTTCGATCAGATGCGCGAAGACCTCGGTATCGGTCTCGCTCTTAAAGTGGTGGCCGCGGCCCTCCAGCTCTTCGCGCAGCTCGGCGAAGTTCTCGATGATGCCGTTGTGGACGATGGCGATACGACCGTCGCAGCTGGTGTGGGGGTGAGCGTTAACGACCGAAGGCTTGCCGTGAGTGGCCCAACGGGTGTGGCCGATACCGCAGGTAGCGTCGCTGTCGATGTTGGAAAGCTCGCTCTCCAGGCCCGCGACCTTGCCCACGCGGCGGATGACGTCGAGGTGCGCCGCGGCGCCCTCGCCCACCTCGAGCGCGACGCCCGAGGAATCATAGCCGCGATACTCCATACGCTTGAGGCCCGTGACCAGGATGTTCTTTGCAATATCAGAGCCGGTGTAGCCGACGATTCCGCACATAGGATAAATCCCTTCGTTCGCGTGACTGCAAGACGTCCACGCACAGGGGGCGCTGAGACGTATAACGTTCGAGTATTGTACTCACGCAAACGCAAGCTGATATACCAGAAGTGGTACCTCAACTTAGATACCACCCGATGCACACACGTCCAGCCGGTCCAAACCACCACAAAAGCGCCTGTCCCCCTTCGTGGTGGTCGCGTTGGCAACAGCGTTTCCCCAGATAAAACCTGCCAAAATAAACCTATCCCTTTTTGGTTGGTTTGGGATGCTACAATCTGGCTTGTACTTGAAACGCATCAAAGGGGCCGCTATGGCAAAGGTAAAAATCAGCGACGTCGCGCGCGAGGCCGGAGTTTCGCTGGGCACGGTTTCCAACGCGCTCAACCACCCCGAAAAGCTGCGCCCCGAAACCCTCAAGCTCATCAACGAGACCATCAATCGCCTTGGCTACCTGCCCAACCAAAGCGCTCGTCAGCTCGCGGGCGGCGCCACCAAGTCCTTTGGCCTGGTGCTCCCCCGTCTCGATCACGGCTTTTCGCTCCAAATCGCCAGCGGCGCCCACAACGAGGCCCGCAAGCACGGCTACGACCTGCTCATCGCCAACGCCGATAACGACGATATTCTCGAGGACCATTACCTGCGCTACTTTATGGGCACCCAGATGTCCGGCGTCATGGTTCAGCCCATGGCATCCCCCGACTGGCACCCCGTCATGGCCAAGATGCCCGTGCCGATCGTCCACCTGGACATCCATTGCTCCGAGCCCGGCTACTACGTAGCGGCCGACAACGAGGCCCAGGGTCGCATCATTGCCGAACTCGCCATCGCCCGCGGCGCACACCATATTGTCGTCGTCGGCCGAGCAGCATTTATGCAACTCACCCTGCGCGTCCTTGGCATTCATAAAGCGCTCGCTCTACACCCCGATATCAAGATCGAAGTCATCGACGCCGGCGAATGGAATACCGCCGCCGACGGCTACGGCATCGGCGCCCAAATCGCCGCGCGCCCCGCCGACGAACGCCCCGATTTTGTCGTCGGTCTGACCGACGTGCTGGCCTCGGGCGTTATCTCGGCGCTGGTCGACAAAGGCATCGCCGTCCCCGGGGAAGTACGCGTAGCAGGTTGCGATGGCAACCCGCTCGCTTGGAGCGGATCGGTCCCGCTCACTACGGTAGCGCCCCCGGGCTACGAAATTGGCCGCAAGGGCGTTCAATTGCTCATGGAGCAAATCGAGAACAAGGCCCCGGCAAAGACCAAGCACGTCCACATCGGCTCTGCCGCGCGCACCGTCACCGCAGTCACCGCCGCCGAGGATATCAACCGCCAAGAACTGGTACGTCCGTTCCTACTGGAGCGCGCCAGCACCCAGGCAAGCACCCAGACCGACGCCACGGCCATCAACCTCGGTGCGTATCTGTAGCACGCCCGCAAGTATGCTATGTCGCCGCTTAAGCAAAAGGGGCCCGACCATTGCCGGGCCCCTTTTGCTTAGGCGCAAACGTGGGCAATTGCTCGTTTCAACGCCGCAATTGTCTAGCGCGCGGCTTTAACTGCCGCCGAAAGGTCGAACAACGTATCGAGCACGGCCTCGCAGCCATCCACCACGTCCTGCGGCAGCGGCACGATATCAGGAACGGCAAAGACGTGGCATCCGGCCGTAATGCCCGAGACGCAGCCGTTGCGCGAATCCTCGACCACGGCACATTCCTCGGGAGCAAAGCCCGCGCGCTCGCAGGCGAGCAGATACATCTCGGGGTCGGGCTTGCCGTGCACGACGTCCTCGCCACACGTTACCGTTTCAAACTTGTCAAAAAGACCGACCATCTTAAGGTTGCGCTCGGCCGTAACGAGGCGCGACGACGTCGCTAGACCCACGTGATAGCCCGCAGCCAGCAGCTCGTCTAGGCACTCGGCGGCACCGGCCTTAAGTTCCAGTTCGGTCTTGACCATCTCGTCGCGAATCTCCTTGTGGCGACGATAGATCGCCTCGGTGGTTTCATGGCTGCCGTAATGCTCATCAAGGATGTCCATAACATCGGGCAGCGTGCGGCCGATAAACTGATGGATCAGCGCTTCATCAATCGCGAGCCCCAGCTCAGCGGCGCCTGCCTTCCAGGCCTTAATCCCCAAACGCTCGGTATCGACCAGCGTTCCATCCATGTCAAAAATAACAGCCTTGATCATATCGGTCCCCCATCGACTCTCGCTGTCGCATTGCCGCAACTCTACCGCATTTGGCAACTTGTATATAACGTATATACCATATTGCACTTTCGTTACACAGATAGAAGTCTTATGGCAAGTAACGCATTAGGATTATAGTTTTCGATCGAGTACTCAACGATAAGGAACGTTTCATGATTTTAGACACCACGGCACCCGCAGAGGAGCTTCAAGACAAGCTATCGGCGCTCGAACAGCTGCTTTTGGCATACGGGCGCGTGGCCATCGGGTTTTCCGGCGGCGTTGACAGCAGCTTTTTGGCCGCCGTGTGCGCCCGCATCATGCCTACCAATACCCTCCTCATCCATCTCACCACGCCGCTCATCGGCACGCCCGAACAGACTTCGTTTGAGCAGTCCGTTGATGGACAGGCCAATGAGGGGCCGCATTTTAAGCTCCCCGTGCTCAATCTTTCGGTGGATCAGCTGCAGCTCCCCCAAGTAGCCTGCAACGATGCTAATCGCTGCTACCACTGCAAGCACGCCGGCTTTACCGCCATCGTCAACCACGCCAAGTCGCTCGGCTTTCCCACCGTCATCGATGGCAGCAATGCAAGCGATCGCGGTGACTACCGCCCCGGCATGCGTGCGGCAGAAGAGCTCGGCGTACGCTCCCCTCTCATGGAGGTCGGCTTTACCAAGGACGAAGAGCGCGAGCTGCTGCGCGCATGGGGCTATCCCGTTTGGAACCTGCCGGCGGGAGCATGTCTTGCCACCCGCGTCCCCACGGGCGAGGAGCTTACGCGCGAGAAGGTCGATTTGATCCGCACCTGCGAGGACTACCTGCACGATCTTGACCTGGCACAGGTACGCGCGCGCTTGGTCGACGGCTGCATGCATATCGAGGCCGCACCCGCAGATGTCGCCAAGATTGCCGCGCTCGGCGGCACCGCCGTCGATGCCGAGGGCAAGACCCCGCTGCCCGCCGCCATCGAGTCCGCGCTGCGCGGGCTGGGCTGCGACCATATCTCCCCCGAGGTTACCCCCTACATCCACGGCAACATGAACCAGTAGCGCATCCCGATAAGTTGCGGTGGAATAGTTCCTGTCTTACGGCCTATCGGACCCAAACAGGAACTATTCCACCGCAACTGTGTTTGGCAAGCATGGACCCGCGAAGAAAGAAGCATTTTATTATTGGGCGCGTTTGTCCGGGCAAACGCGCAGCGACGCGCTAGGCGAACATCTTGACGCTCATGTCGACGGGATTCGCTGTGAAGCAGGACGTGGTCACGAGGCCATCAACGCCGGTCGACGCGTACTCGGCCGCGTTGTCGGGACGAATCCCGCCCGCTGCAACCAAGGCCACATGAGGATCGATTCCATGTAGCTCCTCGACAAGCGGCCCAAGCCCAGCGACCGGCACTTTGTCGAACTGAATACCGTCGACGCCCGCCCTCACCAGCCTGCGAGCGTCATCGGCACCCGCCTCGACAAACAGCTTTTTCTCGATGCAGCGCCGGCGAATCCGAGGCAGAAGCTCAATAAGCGCATCGAGTCCCGTTGCTCCAGAAGGCGCTGTCATAAACCTGGTATGGTTGTCGAACACCAATACGGTCTCGGAAAGGCCCATGCGATGTGGAAACGCTCCGCCCGCAACGACCGCCTTGGTCAGTAGGTCCCTATTGCCCGGCGTGCTCTTTCGCGTCGTCAGCACCTCGCACATGGGGTTGGCAGCATGCGCGGCGTCGACCATTTGCGCGTCTTGGTTGCCACAGCCGAGTAGTGGTCGAACATATTTAGGCCGACTTTCCATAGCAGATGCAAATTGGCGGCCGAACCGCATACACGCATAAAAGATCGCCCGGCTTCAACCTTTGTTCCCGAGGGCTCAAACCACTCGACCGTCAGGTTCAGCATAGTTGCCATACGCACAACCTCCTCCGTGCAACAAAGCACGCAGTTCTCGCGCGTGTAATACTCCATCGCACCGAGCGCCTCACCGATTCCCAGGATATGCGTCGTAAGATCGATATAGGGGACATCCTCGGCGATAAGCTCCTCAAGCCGCGCGTCGCTTATACGGATAATGTCGGGCATGGGGCCTTCTCTCTGTCATTGTTCTCGACGAAGAATAGCGTATCGCTTTCCCAGCCTATACGGTACAACCTCATCAGCAGCGTTTGGCCCGCATCTTACGTATTCTGCCGAGCAAACGTCCTGCGGCGTCTCCTGCTAGACTGGTAGACTCCCAACCGTCCATCCAGGAGCCTCCATGTCGCGCAAGTCCGCCTACAAGCAAGTACTTTCCATCGGCACCGCCGTGGTGCTCGGGTTTGCGCTGTTTACGGGATCGCTCGACGGAGCGCCCAAATTACTGTCGCCGCAAAGCGATGAGCAGGCGGCGGCTCTGGCCGAAAAACAAAACGAGAGTCCCAGCCGCACCGACGACGAGGCAGACCTGGTCGCTCGGCTCGAATCGGGAACGGCGAGCTCCCCGGACCCTCAAAACAGCCAGTACTCTGGCGATGGCTCCGATTCCGCCGCACCCGACACCGATGACGACGCTTCCGCGGACAGCGCCGCCGCCCCCATCGACGAGGTCGAAAACCCCGATCTTGACCGCGCCCGCGGCGTATACCTCAGCAGCATTCCCGACTACGCCGGCAACCCCTATGTTGCCCTGCGCGCCGACAGTACGCACCCGCTCGGCACGCCATCATTCACACTCGATGAATACGAGCGCGCTACAGAAGAGGGCTGCTTTAAGAAATTCTCCAAGCTCGACAGCCTGGGCCGCACCCGCAAAGCGCTCGCCTGCGTGGGCCCCGAATCACTCGGTCAAGGCGAGCGCGGCGATATCTCGCGTATCCATCCCGCTGGATGGCGCCAGCAGCGCTACGACTTTATTCCGGGCCAGAGCCTCTACAACCGCTGCCATCTCATCGCCTGGTCGCTCTGCGGCGAAAACGCCAACCGCAAGAATCTCCTCACCGGCACGCGTTATCTCAACGAGACAGGCATGCTGCCGTTTGAAGAGCAGATTCTTAACTACATCCGCGACACAGGCAACCATGTTCTCTATCGCGTCACACCCATGTACAACGAAGAGGAACTTGTCTGCCGTGGCGTGCGCCTTGAGGCGCAATCGATCGAGGACCACGGCAAGACCCTCTGCTTCCACGTGTACTGCTACAACCTGCAGCCGCATGTGCAGATCGACTACGCCACCGGCCGCAACCAGGCATCTGGCGACTAGTACCGACAGCGCCGCCCGTAACCCAAAGATGATCCGTTTTCCTCCGTCCCCCAGGGATCAAAAAGGGCCGCCCTGGATTACCCAGAGCGGCCCTTGCATCGGCATGTATGTTGCAGGCAAAATCACACGCTACTTGGCGCGGCCCTCCTCATAGCGCTCGACCAGCTTGGCCTGAACGTCATAAGGCACCTGCTCGTAGCCAGCGGGCTTCATGGTAAAGTCACCCGTGCCGCGCGTGATAGAGCGCAGACGCGTCGAGTAATCCGTCAGCTCGGCGAGAGGCGCCTGCGCGATAACCACGGTGTCGCCGCGCTCATCGGTCTCCATGCCCGTCACGCGACCGCGCGATGCCGAGATGTCGCCCATCACAGCGCCGGCGTAGCTTTCGGGAATAGTCACCGTGATTTCCTCGATGGGCTCCAGCACCACCGGGTCGGCATCGGCGCACGCCTTGCGCAGGCCGATGCGAGCCGCCGCGCGGAACGCCATCTCGTTGGAGTCGACGCTGTGATACGAGCCGTCGTACACAGCCACGCGAATGCCCGTGAGCGGGTAGCCGGCAATGATGCCGTCCTTCATGGTCTCCTGGACGCCCTTGTCCACGGCGGGAATCAGCGAGCGCGGAATGCGGCCGCCTACGACCTCATCCACAAACTCGTAGCCGTCGCTCGTGCCGTCGGGCCCAATAAGCGGCTCCACGCGCAGCCAGCAGTCGCCGTACTGACCGGCACCGCCAGTCTGCTTCTTGTGGCGGCCCTGGGCGCTCGCCGTGCGGCGAATAGTCTCGCGATACGGGATGCGGATCGGCACGCTCTTGGCCACGACCTTGGTGCGATCCTCAAGGCGATTGAGCAGGACCGAAACCTGCGCCTCACCCACGGCGGAGATGATAGTCTGGCCGGTCTCCTCGTCACGATCGATGCTCATGGTCGGATCGGCCTTGCAGGCCTTCTCAATAAACGTGTAGAGCTTCTCTTCGTCCCCGCGATTCTCGGCCTCGATGGCAATGCGGTACTGCGAGTTGGGGAACTTAAACGCCGCAGCCTCGACCTTGCCGGTAATCGAGAGCGTATCGCCCGTCTCGGCCGCCAGCTTGGGTGCCACGATGATGTCACCGGCATAAGCGTGGCCAACCTCGGTCATATCGCGGCCGCACATCACATACAGGTGGGCCAGACGGTCGCTCTTGCGGGTACGCGCGTTGATCAGCTCAAGGCCCGGCTCAAGCGTGCCCGTCAGCACCTTGATAAAGCTGATGCGACCCTGCTGCGGATCGGCCAGCGTCTTAAACACAAACGCCACCGGACGGTCATCGTCACTCGAGATCTTAAGCGAATCGCCGTCGATAAGCGGCATCTCGCCGTAGTCGGTCGGCGCCGGGAAGTACGTCGCGATGTCGTCCATCAGCGAGTTGACGCCCTGCTCCTTAATGCAATCGCCCGCAAAGACCGGCACAAAGATGCGCTCGGCGATCGCCTTCGACAGCAGGCCCTCAAGCTCCTCCTGCGTCAGCGTCTCCTCGCCCTCCAGGTACTTCATCATCAGTTCGTCGTCAGCCTCGGCCACCAGCTCGCACAGATGGTCATGGGCCTCCTCGGCCTGGGCACGATACTCCTCGGGAATCTCCGACTCAACGGCTTCGGTGCCGTTGCAATGGCGCGCCTTCATGCGCACCAGGTCGATGATGCCGTCAAAGTCCTCGCCCTCGCCCCAGGGAAGGGTCACGGCGCCCAGGCGCGTGCCAAAGCGCTCCTGCAGCAGGTCCATCGTGGTCGCAAAGCTGGCCTCGGAGCGCGACAGGCGGTTTACGAACACCGCACGCGCCAGGCGCAGGTCCTCGGCGGCATACCAGAGCTTAACCGTCGTAGGCTGCGGGCCGGCCTCGGCGTCGACCACAAACAGAGCCGTCTCGCAGACGCTCATCGCGGCAAAGGCGTCGCCGATAAAATCGGGGTAGCACGGGGCATCGAGCACATTGATGCGCGCGCCCTTCCAGTCGATCGGCGCGATGGTCGTCGAGATGGAAAATGCACGCTTGACCTCTTCGGGGTCATAGTCGAGCGTGGGCTTGGTGCCGTCGTGGCCGCCCAGGCGGGCGGTCTTGCCGGAAAGGTGGAGCATGGCCTCGGCGAGTGAAGTCTTGCCCACCCCGCCTTGGCCTACGAGCACCACGTTCCTTACGTTACCGGTCTTGGGAGCACCCATGATGACCTCCTTGCAGGGCCGCGCGCAATGCGCGACGCCAACGGGGAGAGTTCGCGGTCGGTGCCATCCCGGGAGCAGCATGGTCGGCAGCCGAGCCGACTCACCCTCCAAATGTCCTATGCCACCACCCTACCCTCACGGGCGGCTGTCCATGCATACCTTTCGGCGCACGTATGAATACAGGCGGCGAGAGGAAGAGACAAGCTTGTGAGGCGATTATTGAACCCCGTCGATGCAAACAAAAAGCCGCCACAGACCGTAAGACCTGCGGCGGCTTCGCCTCAATTAATAGTTGAGTAAATACCTGAGCCTATCCCTCGATACGGCTCAAGAACTCACGGGTGCGCTGCTCACGCGGATGGTCGATGACCTGCTCGGCAGGGCCCTCCTCGACAATGCGGCCGCCATCCATAAAGACCACGCGGTCGGCAACATCGCGCGCAAACTGCATTGCGTGGGTCACAATCACCATCGTCATATTCTGCGCGGCAAGGTCTTTAATGACACGCAGCACCTCGGCCGTCAGCTCGGGATCGAGTGCCGAGGTCGGCTCGTCAAAGAACAGGATCTCCGGATCGAGCGCCAAGGCGCGGGCGATACTCACACGCTGTTGCTGGCCACCCGAAAGCTCACATGGCACCTTGTTCTCGTTGCCCGTAAGCCCCATCTGCGCGATCAACTCGCCCGCACGAGCTTCCGCCTGCTCGCGCGGGCGCTTAAGCACGCGGATCGGCGCGTCGATGATGTTTTTCATCACGGTATAGTGCGGGAACAGGTTGTAATTTTGGAACACCAGGCCGAATCGCGAGCGTGCCCGCTTGGGCACATCGCCCTTCGCATAGACTGCGCCCGAACCCGCATCCGTCGCAACGGCAAGGTCACCAAACGAGAGCGAGCCTCCGTCGAGTGTCTCGAGCAGCGTGGCGCACCGCAACAGCGTGGACTTGCCGCCACCCGAAGGCCCGATAATCGCCACGACCTCGCCACGCTTCACCTCGAGCGAGATATCCTTGAGCACC
This sequence comes from uncultured Collinsella sp., assembly GCA_900544235.1. Lineage (GTDB taxonomy): Bacteria > Actinomycetota > Coriobacteriia > Coriobacteriales > Coriobacteriaceae > Collinsella. The sequence goes on along the minus strand of UQUL01000040.1, from coordinate 1,742 downwards.
TCATTGCCGCCAAACGCCTTGCGCGCGCTTTCGATTTTCATCACTGAGTTAGTCATGGTAATAGTCCAGCTTCTTTTCGGCGGCGCCCAGCAGCATCTCGACCACAAAGTTAAAGACCCAGTAGATCAATGCCGCAATCGCAAACGGCACCATGCTCACCTGCGAGGCGACCAGCGCCTTGGCCGTCGAGAACATCTCACCCACGCCAATGGCAAACGCCAGCGACGTGTCCTTGACCAGCGTGATGATCTCGTTGCCCATCGCCGGCAGAATACGCTTGGCGACCTGCGGCATCACGATATACAGAAACGTCTGCACGCGCGAATAGCCCAGCACCTCGGCAGCCTCGTATTGACCGCGCGGAATAGACTGCAGGCCCGAGCGATAGATCTCGGCAAAGTAACCGGCGTAGTTGATGATGAACGCCACGACGCACGCCGTCCACTTGGAATCGGGCGTGAGCGAAATGCCGAACACGTAGTACGGGGCAAAGTAGATGGCAAACATCTGCAGCATGAGCGGCGTACCGCGCATGATCGAAATGTAGATGCGCGCAATCCAGCGAAGCGGCGCGATTTTGCTCATGCGCATAAACGCCACGGGGATTCCCAGCGGAATCGACCCCAACAGCGTCAGCACAAACAACTGCAAACTGACCAAGAAACCCTGGCCAAGCATCTGCATCATGACCTGAATAGACATTACTTGAGCACCCAATTATCGAAAGATAGACCATAGCTTGAATACTTGTCGCAGAGATCCTTAACCGTACCGTCATCGTAGAGTGCCTTGAGCGACTCGGTCACGGCGTCGGCCGACTTGGTGTCGCCCTTCTTAAAGCCGACGGCGTAGTGCTCGCTGGACAGCGGCTCATCAAGCTGCGTATAAGCATCGGGCTTGGCGGCAAGCTGATACTGGGCAATCGAAAGGTCGCAAGCCACGGCATCGACCGCGCCGCTCTCGAGCTGCATAAAGGCCGTGTTGTACTCGCCGATCGTGTCGAGCGTGGCAAACGTCGCCGCCAGATCCTTCTGGTCACCCTCGAGCACATCCTGCGCAGCGGAATCGGTCTGGGTAATCACGGTCTTACCGGCAAGATCGTCCCAGCTCTTGATGCCCGCATCCTTCTTTACCACCAGCACCTGCTCGTTGAGCATGTACGGCTCGGAGAACGTGTAATCGTCCTCGCGACCCTCCATGGTAAAGCCGTTCCAGATGCAGTTGATGGCACCCGAGTTGAGCAGTGTATCCTTGGCATCCCAGTCGATGGCCTCGTATTTGACCTCCCAGCCCTGCTTATCGGCAACAGCCTTGGCCAAATCGAGATCAAAGCCGGTGTACTCGCCATCGTCGCCCACAAAGCCGTACGGAGGATAGGACTTATCAAAGCCCACCACGAGCTTCTTGGACTCCGCAGCGCCCTTCACATCCTTGGCCGCGGCAGAGCCAGCAGCGGAGCCCTTGCCGGCACCACCGCCGCAACCGACAAGACCAAGGCCCAGCACCGTGGCGAGCGAGCCGGCTAGACCAACAAACTGACGACGAGACATATCGGTATTCATGGTATTCCCCCTTGGTGGCACTTTAGTTAGGTAAAGTGAGTCATGTAACGTTCAGAATCATACACTCTACCTTGATAAAGTACAAGGGAGGGTTTGCCCGCCGGGTGCCGGGGCAGGGGTTAAGTTTGCTGCTCTACAGTCCTGCTCACGACGGAGAGCACATTAAGTGCTCTCCTGTTC
>UQUL01000039.1 GCA_900544235.1 uncultured Collinsella sp. | reverse complement strand
CGGGTCCGCGGAACGCGAGCGACGTCACGTGCGGAAAAACTTCGCCGGTAGCAATACCAAAATCGTTGACCACGCCGAGCTTTTCGCCGTCGACGTCCAAGACCGGCAATTTGAGCATCTCACTCAGATAATTCAATGGTGCTCCCCATCATTATTCCTCCGGACGCGGCCGCGCGTGCGGCGTCTGGAGGCTTCTGGATATGTATACGCATGCGCGGGCGGCACGCCGCTCGACGCTTACACCCCGTGCATGCGCAAAAAGCACCTGCATGGGGTCATCGACTGTATGGTCGAGGTTTGGATTTCACCTGTAACCTTTCTCTTGACCCTCATTAACCGCAGTAACTATAGCATCAGCATCGCCCTGCGGCATCGAATTTATGCGCTGCACATTGCAGGCATACCAAACGCTGACGCATCCGTGACATAGTCATTGGGGACGTTCTTAAATGACTACCCAATAACTACCCTGTGGTGTCATTGTCCTCAGCAAGCTGGGGGAACACGGCGTCCTTGGGCATGGTGACCTTCGTCAGCAAGGTGAGCTTTTTGCTCAGCGACGTGTCCGTCTTGACCAGGTCGCTGAGCGTCACGATCTTGTAGCCGTCGGCAATGAGGCCGTCGATAATCTGCGGCAGCGCCTCGAGTGTCTGCTCAGCGCATTCGTCTCTATCGGTGAGCAGCACGATATTGCCCGGCGTCACCGAATCGAGCACCGTCGAGACTTGCTCGTCGGCACCGTTGAGCAGCCAGTCGCCCGAGTCAATATTCCACGAGACCACGGCGGAGACCAGGTCCATCGCATCAATCCAGTTTTGCTCGTCAAAGGCAGCGTAGGGAGCACGCAGCAGCATCGTCTTCACGCCGGTCGCCGACTTAATCGCATCGGTGCCTTTCGTGATCTGTTCGCGTATCGCCTCACGGTCCTGACCCTTGAGCGAATCGTCGCTGTAGCTGTTGGATCCGATCTCGCACCCGGCATCGGCAATCGCCTTGGCCGTGGCAGACGAGGCCTCGACCGCATCGCCCGAAAGGAAGAACGTCGCGGTGACGCCCTTTTCCTTGAGCACCTGCAAGATCTGTTTGGTGGCGCCGCTCGGACCCTCGTCAAACGTCAGCGCCACGTACTTTTTGTTGCCCTTGGGCGCCACGCTGGCGCACGCAACAACGCAATCGGTGGCGGGCACAACCTCGCCGCGGTCCTGCGTCTTGCCCGACTGCTCACCAACCCACACCTCGGAGCGGCCCTGGACACCCCACGTCTGCACATACTCGATAGCGCCCGTGCCCTCGACCTTGAGCTTGGGCTCGATAACCGTAGCCTGAACCTCGTGCTTCTCGTAGGTGTTACGGCCATCCTTGACCGTCACCTTCTCGCCGCCCTCGAGTTCGCGGCTATCCCATTTGCCCTGCTTCACGCGCTTGCCGTCGACCTTCACCGACAGCTTTTCGCCCCCATGGCGCTTGAGCACGCTGTCATCAACGGCCAGCAGGTCGCCTGCGTCGTAGGTGCCAGTCAAATCCTGTTCGTCGATGAGATTCTGCAGCGTAGAGCCCACGCGCACCGCGGTCTTCTGGCCGTTGAGCTCCACGTCCACGCTGCGGTTGACGTAGCCCACGACGGCAGCGATAAACAGCACGAGCGCGCAACCCACGGCGATAAGCGCGTAGGGCAGGCGAGACGAACGACGGGGTGTGCGGCTGTTGCCGATGCGAGCGCTGCGGTCGCTAAAGCCGCGGCTATGGTTGAGATACATCGCGCCGGGCTTACGGTGACGCTTGCGCTGACCGCTGGGCAGCTGCCCCAGGTCGCGGCGCGCCGTCGGACGCGCACCCGAACGCCCGTTTAAGTTGGATCCGTTTTGGCGCATGTGCCCTCCCCCATAAACACAGCAAGCCGGAGCAACAGGTCTCCGGCTTGCCTCCCATCATTTGGTACGTCGCTATTTTGTAGCTTTTGACGAGCCTCCGCTCGCCTTTTGGTATTCGTCCTTAAAGGCCTTGAACATACCGCGCGTCTTGCCGAGCTGCTTGCCCAGTGCGCGACTGCCCTTGTCCACGGCAACCGATCCCTTGTCGTCGAGCACCTTGGCGCCCTTTTTGACCTTGTCGCCCACCACGACGCTGGCCTCGGCGGCCTTGGCAGCCGCACCGCCCGAATACCCGAGCGACTTGACCTCGTCCGAAACGATCATTGCGCCGTCCGCATAACCGCGCAGCATCGTCGGCGGCACCTGTGTGTCACCGACCAAAACACTCGAAGCAGCACCGGCGGTCACATAGAATGCCTGCACGATGCCCGAACGCGGCTTGAACTCCACATCCGAGCAATAGCCCACGACGTCGCCCGATTCCGTGCGCACGTCCATACCGACCCAGATGATGCAATCGTCCAGGTTGATGTCGAGGCGCTTAGCGGCGGCGGCATCGTACGTGTCCTTGACGTCATCGACCGCAATGGCGCCCTCGTAGACACCAATGGCGTCGAGCGCTACGAATCGATCGGGGCGCTCGATCATGCCCGCGATATCGGACTGGCGGACCATAAAGCCGACCACGCGCGTACCGCCCGGGGTAAAGACCGGAAAGTGAATCTTTCCGAGCTTTTTAGGGCTGCGCGGCGTGCCGTCCTTTTTGGTGCGCTTGTCCTCGGTGGGCTTGCGATAGATCTTGGCGCCGACAAAATCCCCGGCGCGCATTATGCCTCGGTCGAGGGCTCCGCAGCCTCGGTATCAGCCTCGACGGCGTTCTCGACCACGACGTCGGCGGCAGGCGTCACGTTGCCGCCCGAAATGGCGTCGTTGAGCTGCTCGCGCAGCTGGTCCATGCGCTCGCGGGCCAGGTCGACCTTGGCGCGCAGGTCGTCGGTCTTGGCGTCGACCATCGGGCCAAAGTCATTCACCGCAGCACGGGCCTCCTCGGCGCTGTGCTCGTAGGTGTCGCGCATATTGTCCCAGGCGTCGTTGGCGATATCGGCAGCCATGGCGCGGGTCTCGGCGCCCGAGCGCGGGGCCAGAGCAACGCCGACAATAGCGCCGGCAGCAGCACCAAAAAGTGCGCCGGAGACAAAGCTGAAAGTCTTACCCATGATCATTCCTCTCCTGCGGGCACGTCGGTGCCCACCGTTTGAATGTTGTCCATTATACCCGCAGCGCATCACTTGCCGCTCCGCTCATCTACGTACGGCAAAGGCGCAGGTACGTGATGGTGATAAACGCGTAGGCCTACTCCTGGGGCATAGCCGGCATGGCCGCCGTGGCACCCGGGTCCTCGCCGGCGCCGTCCACGAGCGGCAGGCTGCCCTCATGCGCAGGTCCTGCCGGAACCGTCGCCGCACCGCCAAAGACGGCAGCGGAAGCCTCGTGGTTCTCGGCAACCGCGCCCTCGGTATCAATCGCCACCTGGGGCTCGTCGTCAAAGTTGGGGACACCCTGGGGCTCGGTGGGAACAGGCTCGGCGGTCGCATCGGCAACGGACTCGGCGTCGGCCGGCACATCGCCCTCGTCAGCGCCCTCGTCCTCGGCAGCATCTTCGCCGTTCGCAGCGGCGACGGCCTCGTGAGGATCCTTGCCCTCGGCCTCGGCGCGCATGCCCAGCACCAGGTTGCGCAGGCCCGCGACCGTGCCTTCCACGTCGGGGGCAGGCTGGTCGGCGTGCAGGTACGCCCAGTCCATCATAAAGGTGGCCGAAGACAGCGCACCGATGGCCAGCGCGTCGTCGGGGCACGAAAGCTCAACCTCAAAGACGCGCTCGTCGTGCTCACTTACGCGCGTGCGGCCGCACGAGATACTACCGGCAAGACCGGTCTCGTTCATGAGCTCGACCGTCACGTGCTCCAGCAGATGGCAAAGCTCGGTCTGGCCCATGCAGTCCTGGAACTCGCGACCGGAATCACCCAGGCACAGGTGCTTGGCAATCGCCGGCACCAGGTAATACACGCGCGCCGTGGCCTCGATATCCTCCGAGGTCATGAGCGGCATGCCGGGGTTCACCAGCACATGCGCGCAGATCTTGTCCTCGCTGACGGTGACCTTAAGGATGTTGAACAGGCCTGCCATAACTCTCCCCTACTCTTCCTTGTCCTACTCGTCGCCGTCGTGCGGATTCGCGGAACCCGCACCCGACGCCGCCGGCTTCTCTGCCGAAGACTCGGAATCCTTCTTATCGGTTTCGGCCGGAGCGATCACGCGAATGAGCGAGATGCGCTGGCCACGCATCGACTGCACCTTGAACTTGTACCCCGCAACCTCAAATACCTCTCCGATGTCGGGCACCGAGTCGCAAAGCTCCAAAATCCAGCCGGCGATGGTCTCATAATCATCGCTTTCCTCGAGCGGCCAACCAAGCTCAATCGCGTCATCGCACGAAAAACGCCCATCAACGAGCCACTCGCGGCGCGAAAGGCGCGTGAGATACTTGTTGTCGGGGTCGAACTCGTCCTCGATCTCGCCGACGATCTCCTCGACGATATCCTCGATGGTGATAATGCCGGCCGTGCCGCCGTACTCGTCCACGACCACCACGATCTGGTCGTGCGAGGTCTGCATCTCGGACAGTAGCGGCAGGATGTCCTTGGTGTCGGGCACAAAGGTGGCGTCGCGCAAAAAGCCGGCGATGGGCTGGTCACCCTTGCCGTCGAGCGCGGGTTGGATCAGGTCCTTGATGTGCGCAATGCCGGCGACGTTGTCGGGATCCTCGTGATAGACGGGAATGCGGCTGAAGCCGGTCTGGCGCATGGTGGACAACACGTCGGCGACCGTCTCGTCGTCCTCGCACATGGTGGTGTCCACGCGCGGCACCATGACCTCGCGGGCAACGGTGTCGCCTAGGTCGAAGATCTCGTGGATCATGCGCTTTTCCTCGTCGAGCAGGTCGTCCTGCTCCGAGACCATGTACTTGATCTCTTCTTCCGAGACGTTCTGACGGTCGTCGGCACTCTTGATGCGCAGGATGCGGGCCAGGCCATCGGAGCAAGCGCCGGTCAGCCACACGAGCGGACGAGCGATCTTTTGGAAAAACGACAACGGCCCCACGACCTGCTTGGACACGCCTTCGGCGTTGGCCAGGCCGATGCGCTTGGGGACGAGCTCGCCGATCACGATGGACACGAAGGCGACCGCGACGGTGATGATGACCGGCGCCAGGCCGCGCGCGATGGCGGAGAGCGGCGCGATGCCAAAGCTCATGAGCCACGTGGCGAGCGGGTCGGACAGACTCGTCGAGGCGACGGCGGACGAGGCGAAGCCCACGAGCGTGATGGCGACCTGGATGGTGGCGAGCAGCTGGTCGGAGTCGGCAGCCAGCTTAATGGCACGCTCGGCGCGCTTGTCGCCTTCCTCGGCCTCGTGCTCCAGCACGGCGCGCTTGGCCGTGGTGAGCGCCATCTCGGACATAGAGAAGTAGCCGTTGATGAGGGTCAAAACGAGGGTGGTGATAAGGGAGATGGTTATGTCCATCGGGAGTTTCTCGAACCTCCAAGATTCGGGACGTCGGATTAAAACGTTGGTGGCGGATACGGCAATTGCACTGGCGACCGAGCGGGGGCACGGGCGCTGGCGTGGTCGCTAGATTACGAAGAGGATCACCGCCATGAACTGGAAGATGCTGCCGGCGAGCACCCACAGGTGAAACACGCTGTGCAGATAGCGCACGTTTTTGGCGATATAGAACGGCACGCCCGCGGTGTAGCACACGCCGCCGACGGCGAGCAGGGCAAGTGCCACGGGGTTGAGCAGCGCCACGAGCTCGGGCAGCTTAAAGACAACGAGCCAGCCCATCAGCAGATAGACCAGGCCGCTTACCCAATGCGGCTGGCGCTCGCGCATAAAGCACTCGAGGGCGATGCCGATAATGGCGATGGCCCATACGGCAAAGAACAGCACAGCGCCGCCGTCGTTTGCGAGCGTGATGAGGCAAAACGGCGTATAGCTGCCCGCAATGAGCAGGTAGATGCAGCTGTGGTCGATGATGCGAAACACGCGCTTGGCGCGCGCGGGCTGAATCGCGTGGTAGAGCGTGGAGGCTAGGTATTCGAGGATAATGCTGACGCCATAGACAATCGCCGCGGCCATGTGGGCCGGGCCTCCGCCGCGCAGGGCGGCGAATACGATCAGGAGCACCAGGCCCGCGATACCCAGCAGGCAGCCGACACCATGGGTGACGGAGTTCATGATCTCCTCGCCCACCGTGTAGTGTGGAACGGCCGCGGTCTTGGGTCGCGGCTTAGAACTGTCGCTCGAATCGGACATGCCGGTTACATCCTCCAACGTAAAGAGTTCTCAACACTATATCAAAGCGTCTGGGTACGTGCGAAATTTGCACTATACGCGACCCTTTGTTTACCCATTCTTTGCCTGTTGACGCATCAACGGCGAACGTCCATAATGCGCTTGCATTAAATGTTGATGTATTAACATCTTATAGGAGAATACCGCATGGCTCAAAACGCACGTTCCCATCGAAAGCTCAAGATAGCCGGCATCGTTGCACTGGTGGTTGTCGTTGCGCTGCTCGGATTTGCCGGCAACTTCCTGTTTGACTTCGCGCTGAATCCCCGCGCGCCATACACCATGAAGATGATGCAGGATAGCAAGAACGACAAAGAAGGTGAGCAGCCGGATGCCGAGGATACCGAGGCGCGGGCATGGTTTAAAGAGAACCGCGAGAGCAGGAGCCTCACCGCGGACGACGGGACCGAGCTTGCCGCCTGGTATTTTGCTGCGTCGGAGAGCACGCACGACTACGCCGTCTGCCTGCATGGATATACCAACGAGCCCATCGGTATGGCCCGATACGTCAAGCGATTCCACGACCGCGGCATGAACGTACTCGCGCCCGCCGCGCGCGCCCACGAGCGCTCCGGCGGCGACTATATCGGCATGGGCTGGCCCGAGCGGCTCGATGTCGTCGCATGGATCGAGCAAATCGTTCAGGCTGACCCCGAGGCACGCATCCTGGTCTTTGGCGAGTCGATGGGTGCGGCAACCGCCATGAACGTCGCGGGGGAACCTCTGCCCGCAAACGTGAAATGCATTATCGAGGACTGCGGTTATACGAGTGTTTGGGACGAGTTTTCTCTGCAGCTCAAGAACGTGTTTGGCCTGCCCAGCTTTCCCTTGCTCGATGTAGCAAACTTGGTATGCAACGTGCGCGCGGGCTACGACTTTCATAAGGCGAGCAGCGTGGAGCAACTCAAACACGCGACGGTTCCCATGCTGTTTATCCACGGCGACCAGGACACCTTTGTACCGTACAGCATGCTCGACCAAAACTACGACGCGTGCGCCAGCAAGGTCAAGCAAAAGCTCACTATCCATGGCGCCACCCACGCCAAGAGCGCGCAGGTCGACCCCGAACTCTACTGGAACACGGTCGACAACTTCCTCGACGAGTATTTTTAGGCAAAAAGCAACGTCTGGGGTTTTGTTGCCAAAAAACGGTTTGTGGTCGGCGGGATTCGATTTTTCGCCGCACTTCCAAAAAGCCGCCCGTGAGCGCTGTGCTCACGGGCGGCTTTTGCTCAACTAACGCTACAAAGGCGCTTATTTTGTCCAATAGCTAGGCGCTACTTGACCTCGATGAGCTCATACTCGCTCGTGCCCAGGCCAATCTTCTCGGCGTGCGCGATGCACACGCGCCAGTCGGTGTCGGGATGCGTGATGCAGAAGGGGTCGTGCGCCTGCTCGCCCTCCAGATGCTCGTGGTTATGCTCCATCTTGGCCGCGCTATCGGTGAGCTCGGTGTTGGGCAGCGGCTCGGACGCCATGACGGCATCGGCGCAGGCCTGGTCGATGGCGACCGGGTCGAAGCTCGCGAACATGCCGATATCGTTGACGATAGGTGTGTCGTTTTCGGGATGGCAGTCGCAGTTGGGGCTGATATCCATAGCCAGCGAAATGTGGAAGCTGGGACGATCCTGGACAACGGCCTTGGTGTACTCGGCGATCTTGCAGTTGAGCACGTCGGCCGCGGCCTCATAGCCGGGCTTGATGCAGTCCTGGTTGCATGCCGCAATGCAGCGTCCGCAGCCCACGCAGCGATCGTGGTCGATGGCAGCCACGTGCACCGTGCGAGTGTTGCCGCTGGCAAGCTCGCGCTCGCGGGTATCGTCAAACGAGATGGCGTTGTGCGCACAGATCTTTTCGCAGGCATGGCAGCCAACGCAGTGCTCGGTCGCGACGTTCGGCTTGCCGGCGGCATGCTGCTCCATCTTGCCGGCACGGCTGCCGCCTCCCATGCCCAGGTTCTTCATGGCGCCGCCAAAACCGGCCTGCTCATGGCCCTTAAAGTGGGTGAGGCTGATCACGATATCGGCATCCATGAGCGCCTGACCGATCTTGGCCTCGTGCACGTACTCGCCGCCCTCGACCGGGACGAGCGCCTCGTCGGTGCCCTTGAGGCCGTCGCCGATGATGATCTGGCAACCCGTGGCATACGGGGTAAAGCCGTTCTGGTAGGCGGTGTCGATGTGCTCGAGCGCGTTTTTGCGGCTACCGACATAGAGCGTGTTGCAGTCGGTGAGGAAGGGCTTGCCGCCCAGCTCCTTCACCACGTCGGCGACGGCGCGAGCGTAGTTGGGGCGCAAAAAGCTCAGGTTGCCCAGCTCGCCAAAGTGAATCTTAATGGCGACGAACTTGTTCTCAAAGTCGATCTGCTCAATACCGGCGTGACGGATGAGGCGCTTGAGCTTGTCGAGCTGGCTCTCGCGAGCATGCGTGCGCAGGTTGGTGAAGTACACCTTAGCGGGTGCTGCGGGTGCAGTTGCGGTCATAGATATATCCCCTCGGTCTATATGGCGTTACAGACATAGAGGATGGTACCAGTTAAAGCAGAGTTAAAGTCAAGTACGACACCTAGTCGTTGGGAACGTTCTTAAATGACTACTCTTGGACTTTGAGGGCTTCGGCCAGACTGACGCGCTTGATGGAGCGCGTGTGCAGCAGCGCCACGACCAGGTAGGTCGCAAAGCCGATTCCTGCGCACGCCGCCATGGACCAAGCGGGCACGTAGATCTCGATATTGCCGTTGTAGGCGAGCAGCATCGAGCGGAAGATGGCCGTGAGCGAGCCGATGATCACGGGCAGGCTCAGCACGAGCGACGCCGCCACGCACAGCGTGATCGAGCGGATGTACAGATGCGAGATCTCGCCATCGCGATAGCCAAAGACCTTCATGTAGCTAATCGAACGGGCGCTGTGGTCGATCACAGCCTTGGTCAGCAGGTACATAAACAGCAGAAAGATGAACACCGCGAGCCCGACCATCATGCCGATCATTTTGCTCATCATGCCGATGAACTGGTCGCCCACGGCACGCATGTCGTCGGGCGTGGTGTCGCCGGCAAAGTAACGAGCATCGAGGTTGAGCTTCTCGTCGCTCACATAGCCGTTAAAGTAGGCGGCGTCGTTGCCGAACAGCTCGTTAAAGTCGTCGATGCTCATATAGACATTCATATCCGACTTAGAGCCCCAAACGCAGTCCTTGCCCACGTACTCAAAGGAATAATTCTTGCCCTCGTACTTGTCGCGAAGCTTAACCTTCTGACCCTCGCTCCAGCCAAACTTGTCGAGCAAGCCACCGCCAAAGACGACGCGTCCGTTGCCGACGTTGAGGTCTTTCCAATAGCGCGAATCGGATGAAATGCCGTAGACGGAAATCGTCTCCTCGCCATTTCCATCGCCGCGGTCGTATTGCAGCTGGTAAACGGCGTATTTCTCGGCCTGTGCGATTGCGCCCGCGCCGTTATCGGTCGTATTGACCGGGTGGATATCGTCGTTGTCAGTGTCGATCTTAGAGGCCTTGCCGATCAGGTCGATAGTCTCATCGCGGTCGCAGCCGAGAGCGTCGGCAAGGTCATCGAGGCGCGCATAAAGCGCATCCTTCTTGTCCTGGACCTTGGCAAGCGCATCCTGCGCTGCGGTCAGGCTCTCGGCAGACGGAGATGCGGTCGCGGCATCGGCTGCCGCCTGCGCCGCATCGGCCGCGTCGTCAAGCTCGTCATCGGCATCCTGAGCGGCGGAAAGCAGCGCGCCGTCCACCGACCGCAAGCGCTCGAGTGCCGACCACTGCTCACGTTCCTCGGCGGCGCCCTCAAGCTCCAGCGGCGCCTTGAGCGTGTACTGGTACTCGGCGACCAGGCTCGTCTCGAGGTTATCCGCGTAGTGCGTCATCGTGGGCAGAATCGCCAGGCCAAAGAGCAGCAGCAGCGACGCAAACGCAATACCTACGAAGAGCGTGGCGAAGTTGCCCAGGTTGCGCAGGAAAATACGCAGGCGGAAGCGCGAGACAAAACCCACGCGCTCCGGCAGCTGCAGGCCGCGCTTGGTGCCAGATTTGCCGCTCGCCTCGTGACGAAGGAACTGCAACGGCGTCTTGTCCATCTTGCGAAGCAGGCCCACCAGCGTGATGAGAATGAGCGCAGCGGCGGGAACCACGGCGCACTTCACAAAGATCCCCCAGCTCCAGTACACCTGGAAGGGAGGCAGGCTGTACGAACCGTAATAGAGGCTGCGCATGGGCTCGGTAAAGAACACAACGCCGAGCGCGGTGCCCAAAAGCGCCGCGATCACGCCCACGGTAGCGGGAAGCGCAAGGCAGTGCAGGACGATCTCGCGTCGACGATAGCCGCTGGCGAGCAGCGTGCCGATGATGGCGCTCTCCTCCTCGATGGTGGCGTCGGTAAGGACCACAAAGACGAACGCCATGATCACGATGATGATGTCGAGCAGCGTCATCCACATCATGGAGTCGCCGTCTACGTCGTCGCGCGCATAGCCAATGCCCTGGTTGGAATCGGCATCGATCAGATCGTCCACGCGCGCATCGGCGTCGGTCAGCGCCTCGACCATATCCTGCTCCGCATCGATGCGATCCGCGGTGGGGAGGTCGCGATCGGCAAAGGTAAAGGAGTAGGTGTAGGCGGGCGCGCCGCCGGCATCCTCGAGCGCGGCAAAGCCGGCATCGGTGACCTCGGCCACGCCATAAGTGATGGTGTTCACCGTAAAGTCCGAATTGTTGAGGAACAGCGCCTGGCTATCGGGCTGGGTCATGATGCCGCAGATGGTGTAGGTGCGGCCCTCAAGCTCGACCTTATCGCCCACGGACAGGTTGTTATTGGTGGCGAAGACACGGTCGATCGCCACTTCATCGTCCGTTTTGGGCTCCTTGCCCTCACAGTAGGACGCGATATCGACCTTGGTGCGGTGCGCATAGGTGCGCAGCGTGCGCTTGGTGCCGTCGTCGCCAGCGGTCTTTTTGATGATGGCGTCGATGGAGAAATTCTTGTAGAGCGTGACGCCGCCGACGTCGCCGGCTGCATCCTCGGCGGCCTTGAGTTGATCGTCGGTAGCCTCGAAGGAGGTGGTCACGCGGCCGTCCTCAATCGTGTACGCATCGCGCATGTCGTCGATAAGGCAACCGATAGAATGCGCTGCGAGCAAAAAGCCCGAGGTGAGAGCGATGCTTCCGCACATAAGAAGAAAGATGCCCAGGTACTTGCCGATATTGCGGCGCAGCTCGCGCGGGAGACGTTTTGCGAGAGGTGTCATGGCGCCGCCTACCAATCGAGCTCGGCGGCTGCGACGGGCGACTCGTTGAGCTCATCCTCGACGATGCGCCCGTCGCGCAGGCGCAGCACGCGATTGGCCATGCGGGCGATGGCGGCGTTGTGCGTGACGATGATGATGGTGCAGCCGTACTCGTGATTGACATCCTCCATGAGCTGCAGGATTTCCTTGGACGTCTTGTAGTCGAGCGCGCCCGTGGGCTCGTCGCACAGCAGCAGGCCCGGGTTTTTGACGAGCGCACGGCCGATGGCGCAGCGCTGCTGTTGGCCGCCCGAAACCTGACGCGGGAACTTGTTGCGGTGCTCGTAGAGGCCCAGCGAACGCAGCAGGTCGTCGACATTGAGCGGGTTTTTGGACAGGTGCGCCGTGACCTCAATGTTCTCCTTGATGGTGAGATCGGGCACCAGATTGTAGAACTGGAACACGAAGCCCAGCTCGCGGCGGCGGTACTCACCCAGGTCGGCGGGCTTGAGCGTGGTGAGGTCGCAGCCGTCCACCAGAATAGAGCCGGCGTCGGCATCCTCCAGGCCGCCGATCAGGTTAAGAAACGTCGACTTGCCCGAACCCGAAGGTCCCAGCATGACGCAGATCTCTCCGCGGTTGATGGACGTATCGATGCCGTCGAGCACCGTCAGGCGCGCATCACCGTCGCCGTAGTGCTTTTTGAGATCCTTAACCTGGACGTAGGCTTCCTGCGTTGCCATGGTATCCCCCATTGTTAGCCTCATACTACTTTATGAACGTAATAGTAAACCTTGGCGAACTATTTTGGGGCGAGGCCTGGATTTTATTTCAGACTAGTCATTGGGGACGTTCTTAAATGACTAGCTGTTGGGGACACTCTTTCGCCACCCGGCAGTTAGGGACGTTCCTTTCCTACCGGCAGTTGGGGACAGTCTTTGCCAACCCAGCCGGCAAAACAGCCGATCGGCAAAGACTGTCCCCAATGACTAGTCGTTTAAGTCTGTCCCCAATGACCACTCTTGGTCGTTTAAGTCTGTCCCCAATGAGTACCCGATGACTAGGTGGCTAGGCGCGGGATTTGGTGCGCGAGAGGGCTAGGCCGACGGCGGCGATGGCGGCGGCGAAGAGCACGGTGACGCCCAGATCGCAGGCGATGTCGCTCAGCACGGCAGACGTCAGATCCGAGGCAAGTGCCTTGCTGATCGCATCGTTCACCCAATATGTCGGCACAAAGTGCGCCACGGTCTGCACGGCCGAGCCCATGAGCGACAGCGGCATCCAGGCACCGCCCAAAAACGTCATGAGCATGCCGAGTAAGTTGCCCACACCGTTGAGCAGCTCCTCGCGCGCACCCAGGCTCGACAACGCAAAGCCAACGGCCAGTGGCGTCAGCGCTAGGGCAAACGTTGCCGCCAGCGCCAGGCACACGCGGCCCACGCCGACCTCGGCAACCGCGCTGGCAAAGCCCACGACGCCCATCATGCTCGACACAAACCAGATACAGACGGTGAGCACGGCGGCGGCCGCAAACACGGCAAGCGAACGCTGGCGATCGGAGATTGGGCCGGCATCCATGCGGCGCACGCGCTCGGGCTCGTTCATGCCCGAAAACACCAAGCCCACCGACACGATGACCGACGAGATAATCGCGTACGCGCCAAAGTTGAAGTACGACTCGAGCGTGGCGGCAGCAGCCGAGTCGACCTTGACCCGCTCGATCTGGACCTCCGCGCGCTTTGCAGCGGCATGTTCGGCGGCCTTGGCAACGTCGCCGTTGGAGGCAGTGGGCTCAAGTGCGGCTGCAGCGCCCGCGAGCGAGATCCAGCGCGAAGCCTCGGCAGACGAAAGCGCCGCCGCCATGGTGCCGGCACCGTAGGTCACATCGAGCTTGGGCAGGGACTCCCCCGCGCGGGCAGCCGCGACCAGGTCGTCCTCGAACCCCTCCGGGATAAAGAACACGCAGTCGGCGCTGCCCTTGGCGCTGTTGCTCTTGGAGAGCGCGTCCGCAAGGTCGTACGTGTCATCGCCGACGCCCGTGACCAGGTCAAACCGCGAACCTAGGTGCTTGGTGAGCGCACGTGAAAGATCACTGCCATCGCGGTCGACCACGATCACGTTGGCGTCGTAGGGCTTGTACTCGGTGAGCTGCGACGAGTTCCAGCTCACCGATGCCGCGATGAATACGCCCATCAGCGAAATGAACACCGTGTAGATGAGCAGGTAGAACGGGTGAGCCAGCGCCATGCGAAGCGCGGTCTTAAAGGTGCTCATAGCGGCTCCTTCCAAAGATCAGCGTGGCGGCGGCAACGAACAGCAGTGCCATGAGGACCAGTGCGCCGGCGCGAACGGCAAAAGGATCCAGGTCCTCAAAGAAATACAGGCGGTTGAACATGTCGCAGATGAGCTTGACGGGGTTGAGCCAGCACTCGGCCGGACAGGCGCGGGCGACGTCGTCGGCAAGCGCCATCGCCGGTTCGCCGTAGAGCCCAGCGAACAAAGCGCACGTGGTGGCAAAGCCTGTGAGGATGCCCGACTTGGATGCCTTGCCGCCCTTAACGGGAAGCGTGCCCACAAAGAGTCCCAAGCCCGTGGCGGCAAGCGCGGAAGCGGCACCGCCCACCAGACACAGCCCCTCGCGCCCGCCAAAGTCGACGCCCACAACCAGGCGCACGTAGCCGATCGCGATCGCCATCGAGGCAAAGGAGACCAGCCACGAGCCCACAAAGATACCGGCCAGCGACGCCGTTTTGGAAAGACCGCCCGCGCAGCGGCGCGCGCCAAGGCCCGACAGATTGGGCTGCAGATCGACGACGCTCAAGGCGGCAAACTCCGCAGACATCATCGCGACCAGGCCAAAGAGCGCGTAATAGTAGATGACCGTGCCATCGGGCGTGGTGCGTGTCAGGCTTACGCGGCGGGTGCCGCCCTCGAGCGACAGGGCGCGCGCAACCGCCTCCGGGTCGGCGAGCGCCGCCGGGTTGTCCTGGGCAATCTGAGACATGAGCTCGGCATTTTGTGTATACGAGCTTGCCACCGTCTCCAGAATGCTGCGGTCGGTGAGCACCGTTGAGGCACGCGAGCTGTCGTAGCTCGACAGCAACGTGAGCTTGGGTGCGCCCGCGTCGTCGACCGTATAGATGCCCGCGACCTCGCCGGCCTTAAGCACACGGTTCGCATCGGCTGCGTCGTCGCACTCGTGGATCTCGAGCAGCTGATTGTCGCTCTCCTTGGCAAGCGACGTCGCCACGTCCTTAAAGGTCGAGGCGTCCCAGGCCTCGTCCGCTATGACGGCAACCGGTACCGGGTCGACCGTGCCGTCAGAGCTCAGATTCGCAAACATAAACATGAACATCGTGGAAAGTGCGATGGGAAAGAGAGCGCCCCAGACCCACGTGCTCGGCCGGCGCAGCAGCGTCTTGACCGTGGTGATGATGGTGTTGAACATGACTGCCCCCTAGTCGCGCAGCTCGCGGCCGGTGATCTCGAGGAACACGTCGTTGAGGGTCGGCGGCTCGCTCCACACGCGGCCGAGCGCCACATCGGCGGCGCGCAGCGTGTCGAGGATGTCGACCAAATTGTGCGGGCTCGCTTCGCAGGTGCAGACGAGCTCGCCGCCGGACAGCTCAACCGAAAGCACGTGCTCGAGGGCGCGCAGCCGCTCGACCGTGGCGGTCTCGACGGCGCCGACCTCGACAGTCACGCGCTCGCCCATTTGAATCATGCGTTTGAGCTCGTCATTGGTGCCCTGCGCCAGCACACGTCCGCCGTCCATGATCATGATGCGGCTGCAAATCTGCTCGACTTCCTCCATGTAATGGCTGGTATACACCACCGTGGCGCCCTCGTCGCGCAGGCGGCAGATGCCCTCCAGGATAGCGTTGCGACTCTGCGGGTCGACTGCCACCGTAGGCTCGTCAAAGAAGATGAGCTCGGGCTTGTGCGCAATGCCGCAGGCAATGTTGAGGCGACGCGCCAGGCCGCCCGAGAGCTTGCCGGGGCGAAACTTGGCAAAGTCGCCCAGCCCGACAAAGTCGATCGCCTCGTCCACCAGCGCGCGGCGGCGCTTGCGGTCGCTAACGTAAAGGCTGCAGAAATAGTCGATGTTCTCACGCACCGTGAGCTCGTCGAACACCGCAACTTGCTGCGGGACCACGCCGATGCGGCGCTTGAGGTCGTAGCGGGCGGGCGTCATGGGCTCGCCGAACAGCTCGATAGTGCCTTTGTCGTAGGCGAGCAGCTGCAGAATACAGTTGATGGACGTGGTCTTGCCCGAGCCGTTGGGGCCCAGCAGGCCAAAGATCTCGCCGGGGGCGATGCTCAGGTTAAAGTGGTCGAGCGCGATAAGATCGTCATAGCGCTTGACGAGGTTTTCGACGTGGACGATGTCTGTCATGAGGCGGCCCTTCTGTTGCTTGCGGCCCGGTACGATTGCATCATCGCAGGAGCGGCCGGCGCGCACCAGTGAGCTTTGTCACGAGTGCGGGGGCTCGGTCGCGTGGCCCGCCGACGCCCCCGCTTTGCCGCGTGGGAGGAATGTCACGGTTGCTCCGGGTAGTGCCTCCCTCGTGCGCGGCATCGCGTACAATACCCGTATGAACAGGCTATTCGACAAATCGATCGTGCTGGCGTGCTGCATCGCAGCCGCCACGGGCCTTGCTGTGGACGCTCGTCTGGTTGCGGCGTTTTGCCTTGGCGTTATTGCCACCTCACTGGCCGAGGTCGCACAGGGAAACCGCGCCCGCCGTGTGAGCGAGGCCGCGAGCTACGCCTGCATCATCGCGGCCGTCTTCGTGCCGCCGTTTGTGCCGTTTGCGCCTCTCGCCCTCTATGACATCGCGCGACGCGTGCGCCGTGAACGCATCTGGCCCGCGCTGGCGATTGGCGCCGTGTTTGTCTGCGCGCTTGTCGCGGACCTTCGCGGCGGCGCGCTCACCACCCGAACGCTGCTGCTAACCGCCATCCTTTCGGTCGCCGCCACGTTGCTGTCGCTGCGCACCGCGCAGCTGGAACGCGAACAGGAACGCATGCGTCGCACCCGCGACAAGCTGCAAGAACGCGCCCTGGCACTCGAGGCACGCAACCGAGACCTCGCCGACCGCCAGGACTACGAAGTCGAGCTCGCGACACTCGCCGAACGCGCCCGTATCGCGCGCGAGATCCACGATAACGTCGGCCACCAGCTCACGCGCGCCTCGCTGCAGGCCGAAGCCCTTCGCGTGGTCCACGCCGACGAGCCTGGCGTCGCCGCCGATTTCGCCGACGTCAAACGCACGGTTGACGAGGCGCTCCAGCTCGTACGCGTCAGCGTCCACGCGCTCAACGACAACGCCGTCGACCTTTCCGTGCAGCTCGAACGCATTGTTGAAGGCGCGCGCTCGGACGGCGGCCCGCAGGTTGAGCTTGAAGTTTTGGCCGAGCATGCGCCCGCAAATGTCGCCAACTGCTTTGCGGCGGTGCTGCGCGAGGCGCTTTCCAACGCCATGCGCCACGCTTGCGCCCAGACCGTCACCGTACGGTGCATGGAGCATCCGTCGTTTTACCAGCTCATCGTTACCGACGATGGCGCGGACGGGGTCCAAGCAAGCGGCCGCGGCGCCACGGAGGGCATGGGGCTCGCCTCCATGCGCGAGCGCATCGAGGCGCTTGGCGGCACCTTCACCGCCGGCCCGCGTGCCGGCTCCCCCGGCTGGCGCGTGTTTGCCACCGTTCCCAAGCAGCAAGGAGATGACGCCCGATGAGGCTCATTGTTGTCGACGACGACCGCTTGGTGGTCGATTCGCTCAAGATTATCCTGGGCGCCCAGCCGCAGATCGAGGTAGTGGGCACCGGCGCCAACGGCAACGACGCGGTTTCGCTCTATGCCGAACACGCGCCCGATATCGCGCTGCTCGACATCCAGATGCCGGGGCGCGACGGACTTTCGGCGGCACGCGAGATCCTTGAGCGCGATCCTGCGGCACGCGTGGTATTTCTGACAACATTCTCGGATGACGAGTACATTGTGTCGGCGCTCAAGCTGGGCGCCCGCGGCTACCTGATCAAGACTGATGTCGCCGCCATTCCACCGGCGTTGGCACAGGTTATGGACGGTAAGCGCGTACTCGAGGGCAAGGCAATCGAGGACATCGATTTTGACGGAACGGGCGTCGAGTCGGGCACGCTCCGCCGGCCCGCGGCCTTTGCCGGCCTGACCGACCGCGAATTCGAAGTCGCCGAGCTCATCGCCCGCGGCCTCGATAACAAGGAGATTGCCGCCACGGCTTATATGGGAGAAGGCACGGTGCGCAACCACATCAGCTCGATCCTGGCCAAAATGGGTCTGCGCAACCGCACCCAAATCGCCATCGCCTACCTGCGAGGGTAATTACCCAACGACCGACCGCCCCGGCATAGCAAAATGGCTGTTATCGATTTAATGCCATTTCAAAACTATGCCGGATTACGGGGCTAAACTCAGGGCCCCCATCCACACCCATTGCTTCCGCCAAATGATGGCTTGTCTACCTGCGGTTTTATTTTCACGAATATCGGTATGGTTGGGAACTCATGGCTCAGCCCCGTAAACCGGCAGAGTTTTGTTCGATCGGCCCTACACGAGTGCTCCCGCAAGCCTCGCGGGACCAAAATGATCCGTTTTCCTCCGTCCCCAAGAGATCGGCCGGAACCGCTTGCCACGAAACCGGCCCATCTACTACGTTTGACCCGATACCCCCGACCATACCCGCTTTTCATGAAAAACCGCAGGCGTTCTACCTGCGGTTTTGTTTTCGCGCTTTTCGGCATGGTTGGGGGTAAGGGATTAAACGTAGTAGATGGGCTGTTTTCGTGGCGCGCCCTCCTCCCCAACGCACAAAAGCACCGCCACGGAGGAGGGAGATGCCTCCGTGGCGGCTGGGGGGTGGGGGCTGTCTCTTATACAC
>UQUL01000038.1 GCA_900544235.1 uncultured Collinsella sp. | reverse complement strand
TCTACACTTCTAGCTTCGTCGGCAGCGTCAGATGTGTATAAGAGACAGGTACGGGGCAGAACCTCCCAGCCCTCCTCCCACAGGCGCTCGAGGCGCTCGTCGAAGGCGCTGTGACATTTCTTATATTTTTTGCCGCTGCCGCACCAGCAGGCGTCGTTGCGGCCGGGTACGGGTCCTTTGTCATACATGGCTAACTTCCTTTCATCCGCAGCTAGTATAGCCCACTCACGCGTCCATAAAAGTTGCGGTGATATAGTTCCGATTTAAGCGGTTTAACAGCATAAACAGGAACTATATCACCGCAACTGATGGAGTAGGATGGCGGACACTGGCTGCTGCGTGGTTTTGCTAGTAGCTCACCTGGCAGGGGATGCCGAGGGCGCGCACGCGTGCAGCGATCGTGTCGAGCACCTCGGGTGCTGCCTTGGCAAGGCCGGCGACCGGTGTCTCGCGCGCTACCGTGTAGATGGTTGCTTCTTGTGGGCGAATGCGCTCAAGCGCCGTGAGCCAGGGGGCAACGTACTCCTCGCCGGTGTTGTCGATGAGCTTGCCCTGATACTCGCCGGTCAAGAAGATCGTCTGGATAATGACATGACCGTCAAAGCTTGCGAACGTCTCAATCTGGTGCTCGACGTCGTAGGGGCCAACGGGCTGGTCGAGCAGCTGGATAAATGCCGGGTCGACCGTATCGAGCTTGAGGATGTTGTCGTCGACCATCATGAGCGCATCGTGTACCTCGGGACGGTCGGCGCGCGTGCCGTTGGAGAGCACGACGATCTTGGAGTTTGGGGCAAGCTCGTCGCGCAGTGCAACGGCGCCGGCGATGGCCTGCGGAAACTCCGGTGCAGCAGTGGGCTCGCCGTTGCCTGCGAAGGTGATCACATCGGGGAGCTCGCCCTCAGCTGCCATCTCGCGCAGCTTTGCCTCGAGCGCGTCGAGTACCACGGCAGCTGTGTTGTACGGCTCATGACAGGGGCGCTCGGCGTTGAGGCCGTTTTCGCAGTAGATGCAGTCGAACGTGCAGATCTTGCCGCTCGCCGGCATCATGTTGACACCGAGCGAAAGGCCCAGGCGACGGCTGCGAACGGGCCCAAAGATGGGGCTGGCATTCAAAAACGTAGACATAGGCATATGCTCCTCAAGACAATTGTGCCTAAGCATAGCATCGGCTCCAAAGCAAGGTGCGGGCTCTTGCTTTACAAGTTTCGTTTTTTCACGTCGCTCATTATGCCGTGCCATGAAAAGCCTCGGGTCGGGTACAGTTAATCTGCTAACAAGGCGTAAGGCAATACGGGTCCATCCAACCGTACTGACGTGCAACTGGATGGGCGTTGATGATGGGGGCACAACATGGATTTTACGGTCGAGAATGCGGGCACCACGATTGCCTGTCGCGAATATGCCGGCCCGGATGTGTCGCCTGATGCTCCTGCCTTGGTGTGCGTGCACGGCGCTTGTGTCGACGGCACATTTTTCGACGGTATCGCTTGTGAGCTCAGCCGCAACTACCGCGTAATTGCCTACGACCGCCGCGGCTGCGGTGGCAGCAGCGATGCGGCAGACGGCAGCTATGATCTTGCCGCTCAGGCCGCCGACCTGCAAGCCGTGATCGAACACGTCGGCGCTCCGACAAATGTGCTTGCGCACAGCGCCGGTACGTTGGTGGCGCTGGAGCTTCTTCGCACCGAACCCCATCTCGTCGCCCGTGCGATTCTGCATGAGCCGGCTGTGTCGGCCGAAGGCGTCGGCATGGGCGCAGCTCCGGTTTTGCTCGATATGATTGCGGCTGGAAAGGTTTCAAGGGCGCTCCGGCTTTTCTTGGGAGCCCTCGGCGACTTGGACCCCGAGGCTCCTGGGACGACCGAAGCGGAAGTCAAACATGCCCTGCGCAATGGTCGTTGCTTTATGGCCAATGAATACGGAACAAATATGACATATGCTCCCGACTGGGAGCGCGCCCGCGCGTCAAAGGCGGTGTCGGCCGTGTTCTTGGGCGAGCTCTCGGTCGGTACGCCCCGCGAGGCTGGTACGCGAGCGGCTGCCGAATATCTCGATTGCCCCCTCGTGACGATCCCGGGCGCGCATAACGGTCTGCGCGATCGCCCTGTTACGGCGGCAAACGCCGTTCGCGGTGTCTTGGAGCGTTAGCGCGCTCGATGACCTGCGGGGAGGGGGACTGTTAGCGTTTCGTCATTGTTAACGAATGCGCCAATAACCACGCGCCCGCGGCTCCATCACCGCCGTTTGCCAGGTCATAAAAATGTAACAGCATTCACGTGCTTACCTGCATCGGCAAGGTGTTACCCTTGTAGCATTTGGAACCCACCGCTACCATGCGAAACTATCGAAAGGGCCCCATATGCTCAAAAATCACGAGGTCAATCTAACCGACGAGGAGGCTGCCGCTGAGGTCGCCCGCGTCGCGAAGACCTACCCCGTGGTGCGTTTGCTGTCGGCCGATCAGATTAAGAGCGAGCCTAACTGCCTGCTCGCCGGCAATCGGTGCCCTTGTCTGCGTCAGTCGAGTCTTGAGGCCTTGGCAGATTCCGATGAGGTGTCGGAGCAACTGCTCAACGATGGTGTTGAGTACCGCGCCCGCCTACGCCCTCTAAAGGTCGAGGGCGAGCCTCACGTCCTGCTGATGGTGCGTCCGATCGATGAGCAAGAGGCTGCAGAAGAGGACCTCGTCTACACCGACGTGCTGACGAGTGTGCGCAATCGCCGATATTACGAGGAAAAGCTCCGTAGCGCCCGCATGAATGCCGGCGTTGCGGTGATTGACCTTGATGATTTTAGGGTCTTCAACGATACGTGTGGCCGTCATGCCGGCGACCTTGCGCTCGGTGCCGTGGCGACGGCCATACGCAGCGGGATTCGTTCGACTGACGAGCTCGTACGCTATGGCTGCGACAAGTTTGTGGTCGTCATGCCCAATATTCCCTCCGATGACTTCACCCGTCGCCTGCATCAGGTGTCCGATGCCGTTCGTTCCACGATTGTTCCGGGCCATGAGTACGTGAGCTTGACGGCATGTGTTGGTGGCGTTCGCATTCATGGCGAGACGGTCGACGAGGGCGTTGGCCGCGCTGTACAGTTACTGAGCCGCGCTAAGGCAAAAGCCGGTTCAGTCGTGACCGATGCCGATTCCATCGAGGCCCTCCAAAGCGAAAAGCCTTTGGTGCTTATTGTCGATGACTCCGAGATGAACCGAGCCATTCTCAACGAGATGCTCAAGGACGAGTATTGCATCCTCGAGGCCGATAACGGTCGTACGGCGCTCGACATGGTCGACCGCTATGGCGATGAGTTGTCGCTCGTGCTGCTGGATATTGTCATGCCGGGCATAAGCGGCTTTAAGGTGCTGGCCGATCTGTCGCGCCGATCGGGTATCGACAATCTGCCTTTCATCATGATATCGAGCGAAGATTCCGATGATATGGTTCTGCGCGCGTACGAGCTGGGCGCCTCGGACTATATCAACCGCCCGTTTGACTCCCGTGTCGTGCGCCGGCGTGTAAGCAACACCATCCGCCTATACGCCAAACAGCGCCGCCTGACGAGTTTGCTGTCCCAGCAGTACAACGAGCGCGTCAAGAACAGTCGCATGCTCATCGACATCATGGCCGGCGTCATGGAACTTCGCAATGGCGAGAGCGGCAGGCACGTTACGAATATCGAAAAGCTGACCGAGCTGCTGCTTGGCTGTCTGGTCCAGCGTAGCGACACCATTTCCCTCGACAACGAGGAACGCTCCACGATTGCCCTGGCTTCGGCGCTGCACGATATCGGCAAGATGTCGATTGACGATGCGATTCTCAACAAACCCGGGCGCCTTACGCCCGAGGAGTTCGAGATTATGAAGACGCATACCACGATGGGCGCCGACATGTTGCTTGAGCTGGGCCGACATCACGTCGGCAATGCGCTTATGGAATATGCGTACCAGATTGCGCGTTGGCACCACGAGCGCTGGGACGGCAAGGGCTATCCCGATGGCCTTAAGGGCAACCAGATTCCCATCGCCGCACAGGTGGTTTCGGTGGCTGACGTGTACGATGCGTTGACGAGCGTGCGCGTGTACAAGGACGCTATCCCGCACGAGGAGGCGATCCAGATGATCCTGGACGGTAAGTGCGGCACCTTTAACCCGCTGTTGCTCGACTGCCTGCTCGAGGTGCAAGACCGTATTGCCGAGACGTTGGCACGCCCCGCCGATGTCGTCGCGTTTCCCACGATTTAGTTTGACCAAAGGAGTTTTAATCCATGATTTCCATGCGTGAGGCGTATGAGAAGATTGGCGCCAATTATGATGACGCGTGCGCTCGGCTGATGGGCGAGGAAATGCTTAGCCGCTTTGCCCTCAAGTTTTTGGATGACGAGAGCATGGACAAGCTGGAGGCCGCCATGGCGGCGGGAGACGCCGAAGGTGCGTTTATGGCGGCGCACACGCTCAAGGGCGTGAGTCAGAAGCTGGGATTCGATAACCTGTATGAGCCGGCGGTCGTGGTGACCGAGGCGCTGCGCGGCGCCGATACCGTTGACGGCGCTCGCGAGGGAATGCATGCGCTGCAGCAGCAATATGCGGCAACGATGTCGGCCCTGCGCGAAGCGGCCGAATAAGGGCTTGCGAGCCTTGATGACTATGAGAGTGGATAATCTCCCGTTTTAGGCCCGGTGGCGGCCTCAAAGTGGGAGATTATCCACTCTCGTTCGATATGTGTCCAAAAATCCACGCTCACCCCTCCGGGTTAGTAAATGGCCTATGCGCACTGGCGGGGCTTTCCGCATGCAATCAATATCGTTGTTCGATAAACTGTTCGAATAACGATAGAGTCGATGAGGGTGAGTGTATGTCTAACAGCGTTCAGCGTATGGCCAAAGCGGGCGAAAATATCAGGAAGCTTGGCTTTTGCATGGCAGCCGTTTTTGCAGGGATGCTCGTCGCTTTTGCCGCGTTGGTTGTTTACGTGATCTGGTATGCGGTTGCAAACGTTGCCTCTGTCGATTCTTTCGGCGTCGTGACGCTTCTCGATGGCGGGTGCATCGTTATCCCAAGCGGACTGTGCCTGGCACTCGTCGTGTGTATTTCGCTTGTCGTTCTGTGTGGGATCAGCCGTAACATCTCGCGAGGTGTCTCGCCCTTTACCAAGACGCATGTGCGGCTTATCCGTGTTCTTGCGCTTGCCTTTGCTGTTAACGCCGCGGTTTCGCTTATTGGTGCCTACGGATCGGTCAATCTTACCATTGGTGGGCTGGAGCTTTACGTCGTGCCTCATTCCTTCGTTATTGAGATTTGCCAAGGCGTTGCCTTTGATGCGGGGTCGCTTATCGGCGCGGCTGTCTGTCTGTGTATCTCGGTGATCTGGAGTTATGCCTCGCTGCTCCAAGAGCAGTCTGACGAGCTTGTGTAGGAGGAAGCATGAGCTATCTCATCATCGAGCTTGAGACGCAGCTACTTAAGACCGGAAAGACCAGTGCTGATCTGATTCGTGCCACGGGGCATACTCCGGCTAATATTTCTAAGCTAAGAAACGGAAAAATTAAAGCTATTCGCCTTAAGACGCTTCTCGATATTTGCGATGAACTTGACTGCCAACCGGGAGATATTATTCGGCGGGTGAGTGAGAAAGAGCTTGAGGAGCTTATTGTTGAGCGTGCAAAAAATGTCGTGAGGCAGATGCGGAATGGTGGAGGCAATGAGGCGTCGCTTCCGACATCAGTCTTCGCTGTCGATTTGAGTGACGAGTAGCTTAAGGCGAACAACTAAAACGAAATATCAGCGTGAAGGGACCCGTGTCTAACACGGGTTCTTCCTTTTAGATTATCTTGACAAATACCAGTTATCGATAAACAATAACGACTATGGAAAACGATAAAGAAAAGAAGGAACGATATGAGTGGTTTTACTATCAAGCAGAACGGGAGGCCAATGAACGCATCAGCGATAAAGCTATCAAAGGTATCAAAGCGCTACGGGAAGCGGCGCGTTTTGCATGATGTTTCCTTCGAGGTGCATCAGTCTGAGCTCTGTGCCCTTGTTGGTGCAAACGGGGCAGGCAAAAGCACACTAATTAAAATGGTATTGGGTCTCTGTGAGCCATCGTCGGGGAACGTGGAGCTTTTCGGAGGCAAGTCGAAAAAAGAGCTTAGCCTGATGCGGACGCGTGTCGGCTATGTGCCAGATTCCAGCGGAGCATACCAATCCCTCAGCGCGGCTGAGAATCTTCGGATCCGATGTGCGGAATGGGGGCTCGATGAGAAACGTGAGGTTCCTCGCGTCTTGGGCCTAGTCGGGCTGGACGTCGATGAGAAAAAGAGCGTGAGCAGTTTTTCTCTGGGAATGAAACGGCGACTGGATATAGCTACGGCTTTATTGGGCGACACCGACGTACTAATTTTCGATGAGCCGGCAAATGGATTGGATCCGTTGGGCATCGAGAGTATATGGGCCCTTATCGGTCGATTGAATCGAGAGCAGGGTAAGACCATGCTCATCTCTAGTCATGATTTGGATGAGTTGGCATCGGTTGCAACAAGCTGCCTGTTTATTCATGACGGCGAACTGCTAAAAAAGGAATCGATGGACGTCATAAGGGATGAGGCGTCGTCCCTAAAAGAGTATTACAGGCGCTTGATGAAGGCGGTCTCGCTATGAAGCGGGCGATCCATCCCATAAAGGCAGATATGATGCGTTTGCACAGGATATTTCCGGCGAAGTTTGGTCTTGCGCTTATGCTGGCGTTCGGCCTTCTCTTCGGCATCTTTCTAAAAAACGGAACAACGTTGCTCGCCTTTGGCAATAGCGTTTTTGGGGAGGATATTGGCTTCTGCTGGAATGTAATCGATCCTTCTGTACCCGATGAGTCCCTTGTGCGTAGCGCCTTTGCCGGCACATCTCTGCTTGTGCCGCTCATCGTTTGCTTGGTAATTCTACAGGAGCGTGGCTATGAAGAGGGCTGCCGAATTTCTTTGGCAAGAGGTCTCAACCGCTTTTATGGGGCTCTAGCCCATGCATTTTCGTCTGCTTTAATAATTGGCGCAGCATATAGTGCGCTTTGCCTTCTTCTTTTTGCAATAGCCATAATACGTGGAGGGCATAACTACTCGCACGACATGCTAACTGTATTTTTGCCTGCAATGATAGTCAACGCCGTATTGGTGATATCGGTTGCGTTGGAGACGACGACCATCTATCGGATTACAGGCAGCGCCGTATTTAGCGGGGCTGTGGTAATAATCGGATTTGTCATGAGCTTGACGCTCTACGGAACTTACCTTCAGACGCCCATACCGTCCTTGCGATGGATCTTCTTTCTTCCGGGGCCGTACCTTGGAGTCGGATGTGCCCTTGGGTATGGCGATATGGGGCAGCTGACGCTTCTGGGATATGGCGCGGCAGCCAGCTGTCTATCGGTATTGATTTACGCTCTCGTGAGCTTTCGTGCTGGGGGTGTGCTCAATGGCTCGTCAGACTAGAAGATTCCTTCATTCAGAATTGAAGCATGTGAGCAAATGGACGTACGCCTTAATCCTGGTAATTTATGCGTGCATGGTGGTATTGCAGCTTAATTCTTTCCCGATGTGGTTCTGTAGCCTCCGTGAGAACAGTTTCTTGGGCTTTTTCCCAGACCCGACACTTCGGCTATCGGCAGAGGATGTCCTTCTATTTGGTAATGCAGAGGTTTTCCGCGGTCTGCTGTTCAACGTGGCCCCGTTGGCTCATGCATTGTTCTTTCCGTTCATCGCGGCTTGCATTGTGCCGCGCTTTGTCAGTTCGGGCTTTATTGAGGAACCGTGGGGGTTGTCGGAGGCTCGGGGAGGGAAGCGTGTGTGCGCTATCGTTGCGCGAGTGGTGCTGTCTTCTTTTGCCCTTTTGGGCGCGTTTATCCTGTCGAGTGTCGTTTTGTACTGCCTTAACTGCGCGATCGTTTTAGATGCTCAACAGTATTTCAACCTGAATATTTTTTGCTATCGACTTCTTCTGGCGAGTGTCGTCTGCCTTGCATACGTGGTCTCTGGCGTGATCGCTGTTTCCTATTTTGGGTCCGGCTTCGGTCCTATTGGCATGCTGCTGCTTGTCAACGTCGTAGCGGTCTACATACAGCTCGGGGCCATTCCCATGCTTCCGCTTCCAGCCTCGATGCTCATGTGGATTTGTGGCGTGACCCCGTTGGGGAATAGTCAATGCATTTCGATTCTAATTGACTGCCTAATAAACGTAGCAAGCGTTTTTGCCATTTGCTTTACTGTAGACCGATTGCGGTCGAGATTTCTTTGATTGTTTGTGAGGGATGATCATACCGAGCATACCAAATATAGGGGGGCGGGCACCGTGGCTGGTGTCCGCCCCCTCTGGCTTAGGAGGCTTTAACCTGAGTGATTCGCGAGCTAACGGGCCTGCTTAACCTTTGCCGCCGCCTCGACAAACGACTTCCACAGGTTAAAGTCGGTCTCGAGCGTTTTCCACGTGTACTCAGGGTGCCATTGCACGCCTAGACAGAATGGCTGGCCTTCGACCTCGATGCACTCAGGAACGCCGTCGGTTGCCTTGGCGACCAAGCGCGTACTTTTACCCAGTCGATCGACGCAGCAGTGGTGTGCGGAGTTGGTCTGGATCAGCCTGTGCCCGCCAACCGCGCGCTCCAGAAGTGAGCCCGGCACGACCTCGACGGGATGCACGGGGTCGTTGAGCACGTGGGTATGGCGCCACTGCGTGCGGCCCTCGCGATCACCCAGGCTCGGCACGTCCATGCACAGGGTGCCGCCGGTGGCGACGTTGAGCAGCTGCGTGCCGCGGCAGGTGGTAAAGAGCGGCTTTTTGGCGCGGAGCGCCTCGCCGACCAGCTTAAACTCAAAGCTATCGCGGATCTCGCAGCAGAGGGTGGGGTCGTAGGGTCGATCGTCGCCCCAGCGCTTGGGGTTGACGTCCGGGCCGCCGGGAATGGCGATGCCGTCGGCGATATCGACGTAATGACGGATGACCTCGATATCCTCGGTGATGGACATCTGCAGCGGCAGGCCGCCAGCGGCAAGGATGGCATCGACAAAGACACTTGCGATTTCCTCGTTGGGGGAGAGCATCTCGGTTAAAAATGGCTCTGCCTCTTCCCAACGCGGTGCGACGAGGATGAGTGGGCGGTCGGCGGCGGCGACGTCGACGTGCGGGGTGTAGGACGATGAAGTGCGAGTTCCGATCATAGGTGTAACTTTCGAGTTTGGATGGGCATGGCTGGCGGGTGGGCGGTCTGGTTAGTGGCCCTTGATGGAGTTGAGGAAGTCCTGGGCGCGCTTGGTCTGGGGGTGGTCGAAGAACTCGTCGGGCGTGCCGGTTTCCACGATCTGGCCGTCGGCCATAAACACGACGCGATCGGCAACGCGGCGGGCGAAGTTCATCTCGTGCGTGATGACGATCATCGTCATGCCCTGCTGCGCCAAGCGCACCATGACCTCGAGCACCTCGTTGATCATTTCGGGATCGAGGGCGCTTGTGGGCTCGTCAAAGAGCATGGCCTTGGGTTGCATGGCAAGCGAGCGGGCGATGGCCACGCGCTGCTGCTGGCCGCCCGAGAGCTGTGCGGGCACCTTATCGGCCTGCTCGGCCACGCCCACGCGGCTCAGCAGGTCCATGGCGCGCTCACGGGCCTCGTCCTTGGAGACACCCAGCACATCGACCGGCCCCAGCATGACGTTTTGCAGTACGGTCATATGTGCGAACAGGTTGAACTGCTGAAACACCATGCCCAGTTCGGCACGCATGCGGGCAAGATCCTTGCCTTCCTGTGGCAGGGGCTCGCCCTCGATGAGGATCTCGCCCGAGTCGATGGTTTCCAGGCGGTTGATGGTGCGGCACATGGTCGACTTGCCCGAGCCCGAGGGCCCGATCACAACGACGACCTCGCCGCGGTCGACCGAGAGATTGATGTCGTTGAGGACGTGCAGGTCGCCATAGTGCTTATCGACGTGCCTGAGCTCGATCAGCGGCTGATTGCCGGTAGAAGAAGTGCTCTGTGCCATGGTGCTCGGCTCCTTGTGACTCGAAATGGTAAAGCGTTAGCGGATGATGGTCGCGCCGGTCTTGTGCGAAACGTAGACAGCGGCCTTGTTGATCGCGACGTTGATGAGGATGTAGATGACCGCGATAACCAGGTAGACCGACACGAGGGCGTCGTAGTTGGTAATGAGCACGCGGGCGTTTTGCATGAGGTCGGGGTAGCTCACCACATAGGCGACGGTGGTGTCTTTGACTACGACCACAAGCTGCGAAATCAACGACGGAATGATAAACCGAATGGCCTGCGGCAACACGATTTTAAAGGTGATTTTAGCCTTGGAGAGACCGAGCGCCTGGGCGGCTTCGACCTGGCCGCGCGGCACGGCGTTAACGCCGGCACGGAAGATCTCGGCAAGTACGCCGGCTGCGGCGAGCGCGACGGGAAGCGTGAGCATCCAAAACGACGGCAGCGCGATCTTGTACTGGGGCAGCACCAAAAAGAAGAAGTAGATAAACAGCAGGCTCGGCACACCGCGGAAGAAGTCGGTAAGCACGCGGCAGACCAGCTGCAGCGGCTTAATGTCGCTGGTGCGGCCGAGCATAAGGGCTAAGCCCAGCACCAGCGCGATGGCGCCGGCGGTGAGTGCGACTTTAACGGTGCCCTCAAAGCCGGCAAGCAAGAACTTCCAGGTGGTGAGGTGCGTAAAGAAATACCAATAGTGGACCGAAAGCTGACCGGTCACATAAAAGCGCTGCAGTACCAGTACGGCGAGCGCGGCGACGGCAACAAGCGAGATGGCGGTGCCGATGCGAATCTTGGTGCGCATCTTGGGGCCGGGAGCCTCGTAGAGCGCATCGCGCATGGTAAGCGCAGGGGAGGAGTTCTTGCTCATCGGAGGATCCTCACCTTCTTATCGATGTAGTTGCCAATGTGGCTCACCACAAAGGCCGTGCCCAGGTAGCCGAGCGCCGAGATAAAGAACGCGGCGACGCCGCCGAGCGAGCGCGTGTTGATGTAACTCACCACGCCGGTGAGCTCCTGCGGTTTAAGCGGCACCTGACTGCCGAGCGCGGTGGTGAGCATGACGGCGATAAAGAGGTTCGTCATGGGCAATACGCTTGAGCGCAGTGCCTGCGGAATCACGATTTTGGCGAGGATGCGGTTAAAGCTCATGCCGAGCGAGCGGGCGGCTTCCACCTGGCCGACGCCGACGGTGTTGATGCCGCTCATAAAGTTCTCGGAGCCAAAGGCCGAGCCCAAAAGGACCGTGGCGACGATAACGCAGGTGCGGTAGGGCAGAACGACCTTGAGCGGCGGCAGCGCATAGACGACGATGATAAGCAGCGCGATGCCGGGGATGTTACGGAAGACCTGGACATACAGGTCGCCAAAGACGCGCAGTGGCTTGAGCGGCGACACGCGCATCACGGTGACGGCGACGGCCAGTACCATGGCGATGGCAAACGACTCAAGCGTCATGCCCCAGGTTGCTAGCAGCGCGTCGATATAGTTCTGGCCATAGAGCGACCAGAGTTCGGAGAGACTCATGCGGACCTCCCGCCGATAAGGAAAGGGGCTCCCGTGTGTACGGAAGCCCCGACAACTCAGTGAGGAAACAGTTTACCGCAATAAAGCGCATCATGCGTTTCCGTATGGTTTCGTTGCGGCCGTTACCAGGCTCGCTGCCTAGGCGCCGATCTCGGGCAGTTCGGGAACATTGGTGTCGCCCGTACGGTCGCCGATGCAGATCTGCCACAGCTCGGTCCAGGTGCCGTCGTCCTCGATCTTCTTAAGGAAGTCGTTGACAAAGGCGACGCCGTCGGAATCGAGCGGCAGGCCGATGCCGTAGGGCTCCTTGCTGCCGAAGGGCTTGCCGGCGATCTTGTACTTACCAGGCTCGCGGACCAGGGCGCTCTGCTGCATGTTGTTATCGATGACGTAGGCGTCAACGCGGCCCTGCTGGAGTGCCTGGCGGGCCTCCTCGTCGGTCTTGAACTCTTGCTGGCTGGCCTTGGGGGCGAACTCCTCCAGGATGGCAGGGCCGTTGGAGCCGGACTGGACGGCGACGTTCTTGTCGGCCAGGTCGTCGACGCTCTTGATGTCGTCGTTATCGGCAAGCACCAGGATGGCCTGCTGCGTGTAGTAATAGGGACCGGCAAAGGAGACAAGCTTCTTGCGCTCGTCAGTGATGGTGTAGGTGGCAAAGACGGCGTCGACCTGGCCGTTCTGCAAGACGGACTCGCGCGTGTCCGAGGTCACCTGGGTGATCTCGACCTTGTTCTCGCCCAGAATGTAGTTGGACAGGAGCTGTGCGATACCGGCATCGAAGCCGCGGGTCTGACCGTCTTTCTCGTTGAGGAGGGAGAAGAGCGTGGAGGTCTGAACGCCACCGATCTTAAAGACGCCGGCGTCCTTGACGGCCGTCGCCCAGGTGCTGGCGGCGATGGCGTCGTCATCGGCCTTGGGGCCGTCGTTGACGAGCTTGTCGAATGCCTTGGCATCGAGCGTGGCGGAAACCTCGGTATCCTCGGAGCTCTTGGAGGAACCGACGGCGGAACCCTTGTCGGCCTCGGCGCTGGTGTCGGAGCAGCCGGCAAGACCAAGGCCGGCGACGGTTGCGAAGGTGGCGGCAACGAAGCCGCGGCGGTCGAGAACGACCTGCTGGGAGAGGTTCTTGCTCATGGTAGAACACCTTTCTCAATAAAATCCCTAGCGGTTGAGTAGAGTTATACCCTATCGCGCTCAAATGGGTCAACACGAAATAACTCAGAAACATACTTACCTTATGGGTTATTCTACCTACCAAAAAGGGACAGGCACCTTTGTGGTGGTTTTAAGTCATGGTCGGTGCGGCGGCATGCCTTGCTGCTTTGTCTCAATCTGTAACAGTTAGACGAGGAAATGGGTTCTACCTGTTACAGATCGAGATTTTCTCTTCAGGGGAATTCGAATGTCTCAATCTGTAACATCTGGAGGGCCAAAAGGTCTCTATCTGTTACAGATTGAGACAAAGGTCTGGGACTAAGACGTCTTATCTAGATCTGTAACAGTTAGACGGGAATTCGGGCTCTAGATGTTACAGATTGAGATAATTGAGCTGTGAAAACAAAAACCTCCGCAGGGGTGCTTCCCTTGCGGAGGTTTTCTTACTCGTTGAGTAGTCTCACGGCTTCGGCGGCCATGTTCTCGACCGTCATGCCGTTCTGAGTGAGCAACTCGTTGGGGTCGTAGCGGTCGGGAAAGCCCTTGGCGATGCCGAAGGTGCGCGTGCGCACGGGCGTGCAGGCCAGGTAGCACGCCACGCGCTCGCCCCAGCCGCCGTCCAAGATGCCGTCCTCGAGGGTAACGACAACGCGATGCTCGGCGGCAAGGCTGTCGAAGAACTCGCGGTCGAGCTCGGTCGCAAAGCGCGGGTTGACGAGCGTGGCCTCGATGCCGTACTCGGCAGCCAAGCGGTTTGCCACGCGCTCACCCAGCTCAAAGAAATCGCCAAGCGCGAGCACGGCAACGTCGCGGCCCTGACGCACAACGTTGTAGCGCGCGACGCCGTAATCGGTGCCCTTGGCGGGCGCCAGATCGGGGCGGCTTACCAGGCCGATGCCCGGTACGCGGATTGCCACGGGATGCTCGCGGTGGTCGAGCGACCAGCTCAGCATGGACAGATATTCCTCCATGCAGGCCGGCGCCAAGTAGTGCATGTTGGGAAGACCGCCCAGCATGGATATATCAAAGAACGAAAGGTGCGTCTCGGACGTGGTGCCAAAGATTGACGCACCAAACACCAAAATGGTTGCGGGGGCGTCGTTGAGGCACAGGTCGTGCCACAGCTCGTCGTAGGCGCGCTGCAAAAACGTGCCGTACACACCAAAGACTGGCTTGGCGCCCGAGCGCGCAAGCGCGGTGGCAAAGGTCACGGCGTGCTCCTCGGCAATGCCCACATCGACGAACTGTTTGCCAGCGGCAGCGCGAAGCTCGGGTGTAAAGCCCATGATGTAGGGCGTGGCGGCCGTGATGCCCACGACCTGCGGATCGCGCTCGATGGCGGCGCTGAGCGCCTCGCCCGTAATGTCGGCATAGGTGCGCGGCGAAGGCTCGCTCGGATGGCCCGGGCAGAGCTTGCGTCCAGTTGCCATGTCAAACGGACCCACGTGATGCCAGCGTTCGGGGTCGTTCTGGGCTGGCTCAAAGCCCTTGCCCTTGGCGGTGGAGACGTGCAGCACGATGGGATGATCGATATTGCGCAGTTCCTGCAGCGCGTCGACGAGGGCCAACACATCGTTACCGGCGTCCAGATAGCGGTAGTCGAGCCCCATCGCGCGGAAAACGTTGCGCTCACAGGTGCCGTTGCTGGCGCGCAGCTCGGCCAGGTTGCGATACAGGCCGCCATGGTTCTCGGCAATGGACTGGTCGTTATCGTTGACGATGATGATCAGGTTGCTATCGAGTTCGGCGGCATTGTTAAAGCCCTCAAACGCCAGGCCGCCCGAAAGCGAGCCGTCGCCAATGATGGTGATGACGTTGTACGCATCGCCCGCCAGGTCGCGAGCGTGCGCTAGGCCGCAGCCCAGGCTCACCGAGGTCGAGGTGTGACCCATGGCGAACAGGTCGTGCTCGGACTCGTCGGGATTGGCAAAGCCAGAAGCCTCACCATAACGCTCCGGATCGATATAAGTGTACGCGCGCCCCGTCAGCGCCTTGTGGGCGTAGGTCTGGTGCGAAACGTCAAAGACAATCTTGTCGATGGGGGAGTTAAACACGCGATGAAGCGCAACCGTAAGCTCAACGACGCCCAGGTTGGGGGCAACGTGTCCGCCGACAGCGGCGGAGCTTTCGAGGATGGCGTGGCGAATCTCGTCGCAGAGCTGCGGGAGCTCGGCACGATTAAGAGCCTTGACGTCCTCGGGCGTTGTCGTTTGCGTAAGCAGCATCGTTGTGGGTTACTCCATGCGAATCGAGCGCCGGCGCTCCCTCGGCCGGCACAATTGCACAAGACAGTCTCGCACATTTTGGCGTTTGATATGTGACGGCGGCGCGGTAATTCGCCAACTGGTGGGGCAAAACGTTTTGTCCGATGCCATACTGATGTGTTCCATGATGTTTTTATCGATTGTGCACAGGCCGTGGCTTGTCGCCGTGAGTCGCTGGAAGGAGGCAGCATGTCCGGTGTCGTTCGTGCCGAGAAAATCGCGTGCGAAGTAGACCATGCTGCCCGTCAACTGGCACAGGCGGGCCGTCTGGACCTGACGCGCGAGTTTATCCAGCATGGTGACGTGACAGTCTATGCACATGTGACTTCGGTAGCGCGGGCGAGCCTGTCCTTTGCCGAGCACTTGGGCCGTGCTGGCATTTCGGTCGACCGTGCCTCGCTGCTGCGCGGGGCCCTGTTGCACGATTACTTTCTCTACGATTGGCACGATTCCGACCCAAGCCATCGGCTGCATGGCTTTCGCCACCCGTTTTTTGCCCTGGCGCGTGCGGAAGAAGATTTTGAGCTGACGCCGCGCGAGCGGAATATCATCGTGCGGCATATGTTTCCGCTGGTGCCAGTGCCGCCGACGTGTCGTGAGGCTTGGATTGTGTGCCTGGCGGATAAATGGTGTGCGCTGCGCGAGACGGTCGCCGGCCGTCTGCCGCGCAAAGACGGCGCGAACGATTTGAGCGAGGGCTCGAGCGACGGCTTGAGCAAAGATTCGAGCGAAAAGAGGAGAGGGTAGACGGTGGAAACCGCGATTGATATGGCGTTTGGCGGCGCGACGCTTGCCGCCTGCCCACTCTCGGCACTGGTGCTCTCGTTTGTCTTTTACGGGTTTTGCGGCTGGGCATGGGAGTCGACAGTATGCGCCATGCTCAATCACGGACGATTTGCCAACAGTGGCTTTTTGCTGGGGCCGTGTTGTCCTATCTATGGTGTGGGCGGCATTGCCTGCTGGCTGCTGTTGCGCGGGATTCCGGATGCCTCGAGCCAGTTTGTCGCCGCGGCGCTTGTATGCAGCGTAATCGAGTACAGCGTAGGCGCGCTGTTGGAAAAAACAACGGGCGCTCGCTTTTGGGATTACTCGCACTTGCCGTTTAACCTGCACGGACGTATCTGCCTGTACTGGGCCTGCGCGTTTGGCCTGGGTGCGTTGTGCATTTGTCGTTTAGTGGAGCCGGCATTGCTGGGACTGCTTGGCCATCTGCCGGTGCTGATTGTGCGGCTGTCCGCCTTTATCGTCGCGGTCGCGATGATGGTCGACGCGGCGTGCTCGTTGGCGAGCTGGCGGCGTCTGTCCGATCAGTTGGAGCGCGTCCGGGCCGACCTTGCCGACCGCATCAATGAGTTCCGTAAAAATTACGACAGCCTCCCCGAATTGCTGAAAAAGCAGAGACTAAACGAAAATGATATCCGCTGGTTCCTGCAATCCATTCACTGGCAAAAAAATTAAGACTATACGTTCAAATACTCCAAAACAGAATTCTGTGAAAATCAGGATTCTGTTTTTCTAATTATATAAAGATACATATCAATGCAAGCAAGACTCAATCTAATCCGACTATTCATGCGCAAATAAATCTGATTTATTCCCTTCAAACAGATAAATATTATAACTTTGTACCTAAACATGAAAAACCATTATATAAGACTGACGTATGCTATCGAAAAGCCACTTAATTAAATACTTCTTAATACTATTCGCTCTTTTATTCAATCATCAGATAAAAGCCTCTTCGTTATTCGTAATCGACTCTTATACAGTAAAAGACGGATTGTCACACAATACAATATGGTGTGCTCTGCAAGACAGTTACGGTTTTATCTGGCTAGGAACCAATAATGGTTTAAATTGTTTTGACGGACAAAAAAATACAATATACCGAACTTCTTCACAAGAAAAGGCACAATCGCTGGGCAGTAATTTTATCTTTTCCCTATTTGAAGACAAGCAGCGTCAAATATGGATAGGAACCGACTGCGGTATATACATTTACGACAGAAAAAACAGTTTTAAGGCATTTACACAGACAACTAAATTCGGAGTATCGATCAGCAGTGAAGTAAGAAAGATAGTCCAGTTTTCTGATGATCAAATCGCAATAGCCACTTTAGGGCAGGGAGTATTTTTCTATAACCTGAAGACCAAGGTTCTGGAACAAAACAACCAGTGTCAATCATTTATATGGGATATGTATGTGGATGCCAAAAACGAAAAGTTGTATGTTTCGTCTTTGCAAGAGGGGATATTATGTTTTAACAAGAATCAAGAACTGCTTCACTCATATCCCCTGCATACAAAAGCAGAAAAGACAAACACAACTTCATTGAAAGCTAATTCTATATTAGCGGCAAATAACCGGCTATGGATAGGTACTGACAGCAAATATTTATTCGAGATTGATCCTTCGTCAGGCCAGACAACATATCACAGACTAGAATCCAGCAAATTTCAGATTATACAATGTCTGATCAGTTTCAATCCGGAAACATTCCTGATCGGTACAGACAACGGTGTTTTTCTATACAACTATAAGACACAGGTATTATCGGAGTTAACAGAAACCTACAACATCAACAATGCCGTTGTAAATCAGAATATTAATTCTTTCATGAAAGA
The DNA here is from genome assembly GCA_900544235.1 of uncultured Collinsella sp. Taxonomy (GTDB): domain Bacteria; phylum Actinomycetota; class Coriobacteriia; order Coriobacteriales; family Coriobacteriaceae; genus Collinsella. Next base: position 1,196 of record UQUL01000038.1, on the reverse strand, counting down.
TAAGGAAGGTGGAATATGGGCTTTAACCAATCAGGCCGGAGCAGTTCATATCATACCCAAAAATAAGATATTCAACCAGCATATTATACCTAATAATCCAATCGTAAACACGTTTTACGAGGATAATCTTCACCGTATTATCTGGATAGGTACCCAAAAAGGACTCTTCAAATACAATATAGACAGTAAAGAAATTCAGGAATATAACCTGGCAGAAAAAGAAAAACAAATCTTCGATATACGAACTCTTTGCCTGAACGGAAACGAACTCTGGATCGGAACGTTCTCGAACGGTCTGAAAGTGCTTAACCTGAGCGACGGAAAAATAAAAAGTTATCACCACTCGTATAATACCCCCAATACAGTATGTAGTGACAACATCCAAAAAATATATAAGTGCAACAACGGAACCATTTATATAGGAACCAACTGGGGACTGTGTTATTATAATTCGGAAGAAGATAACTTCAGAGTAGAAACATCGGTCGGAGCCATGATTTCCATTACAGACATTTACGAAGACTCGCACAACAATCTCTGGATAGCAACTGCCAACAACGGAATATTTTACAATAACAGAAAAGACAATTACTGGAAACACTATGAACATAAACAAGGAGTAAACACATCTCTAAGCAGTAACTCCATCGTAACTTTATTTGAAGACTCCAAACAGAAGATATGGCTGGGAACCAATGGAAACGGTCTTTGCCAATTTAATCCGCAAACAGAAACATTCACTACTTTCAACAGCAACAATAAACAGTTGTCTACACTTGTAGTATACTCTATAGAGCAGGATTTTTCAGGTTATCTATGGGTTACCAGTAACATCGGTCTGACCAAAATAAATCCTCAAAAAGAAGAAGAGTACCAGCACTTCACTACATCTGACGGACTACAGGAAAACCTGTTCTGCGAACGTGCTTCTTACAAGACATCAGAAGGAATTCTGTTATTTGGAGGAGTCAACGGATTCAGTTCATTCAAGCCGTCGCTGGTTCAGAAGAATACGTTCATACCTCCTGTATATATTACCGGTTTTGTGCTGACACACACAGATACAACTTTGGATATACGGAAATTACTGAACATTGAGCAACCCATTTATTTAACCCAAGAGATAAAAATACCTTTCCATCCTAAAATCCGCAACTATCATCCAATACACGATTAAGGGTAGATTTATGAGTCGT
>UQUL01000037.1 GCA_900544235.1 uncultured Collinsella sp. | reverse complement strand
ATCACCGAGAGCCTGCAGCACCTGCCGGCCGGCTTTGAGTGCGACATCCTGCACTGCAACGACTGGCAGACCGCGCTGGCGCCCGTGTTTTTGCGCGAGTTCTACCAGGGCCTGCCGCTGTACGAGCGCGTCAAGACCGTGTTCTCGATCCACAACGTGGCTTTCCAGGGCCAGTTTAGCGACACCGTAATGGAGGACATCCTGGGCGTGGCGCATATTCCCGCGGCAGCTACGCAGCTGCGCTGCGACGCCTGCAGCATCAACTACATGCTAGGTGCGCTGCACTATGCCGATGCCATCACCACGGTGAGCCCCACCTATGCCAACGAGATCCAGACGCCCGAATTTGGCGAGGGCCTGGACGGCGTGCTGCGCGAGCGTTCCTACGCGCTGCAGGGCATTTTGAACGGCATTGACGTGACGGGCTTTGACCCGGCGACCGATAAGCGCATTGCCGCCAACTACACCGTCGAGGACCGTTCTGGAAAGGCCGTGTGCAAGGCCAAGCTGCAGGAAGAGCTGGGGCTCGAGGTTCGCGACGACCGTCCGCTCATGGTGATGGTCACGCGCCTGACGCGCCAGAAGGGCATGGACCTGGTCATGTACGCGCTCGACCGCATCCTGTCCGGCGGCGTGCAGGTGGCGGTGCTGGGCACCGGCGACCGCGACTACGAGGACGGTCTGCGCTACTTCCAGGACAAGTACCCCGGCACCATGGCCGCGCGCATCGAGTTTGACCCGGCGCTGTCGCAGCGTATGTATGCCGCTGCCGATATGTTCCTGATGCCTTCGAAGTTTGAGCCCTGCGGCCTGTCGCAGATCATCGCCATGCGCTACGGCACGCTGCCCATCGTGCGCGAGACCGGTGGTCTGAAGGACACGGTGATCCCGTATAACGAGTTTACCGGCGAGGGCACGGGCTTCTCGTTTAGTAACTTTAACGGCGACGAGATGGGCGACGCCGTGTTCCGCGCGGCACGCCTGTTCTGGGACAACCGCGATGCCTGGAACCAGCTGGTCACGCAGGCTATGAGCCAGGACTTTAGCTGGACGCGCTCGGCCGACAAGTATCTGGACCTGTACTTCTTTATGCATCCGGAGATTGAGAGGCCGGCGGCGGTTTTCGACGAGCCCGTGGTTGTGGCTGAGCCCGAGCCCAAGGCCGAGCCGGTTGTTGAGGCACCCGCCGCTGTTGAGGAGCCCAAGGCTGAGGAGAAGCCCGCTGCGAAGCCTGCGGCAAAGAAGACCACGACTCGCAAGACGACGGCCAAGAAGGCCACGACGACCAAGGCCGCTGCCACCAAGACAGCCGCAGCAAAGACGACTGCTGCCAAGGCAACGACGACGCGCAAGCGCACCACCGCAGCTGCCAAGAAGGCCGCCGAAGCCGAGACCGCCGAGGCCAAGCCGGCCGCTAAGGCTCCGGCCAAGACTGCAGCCAAGAAGACGACCGCAACCGCCAAGAAGGCAACGGAAGCCAAGAAGACCACAGCAACGAAGTCGACGACCACGAAGGCCGCCACGACCAAGGCAGCCGCAAAGACGGCCGCCAAAGTCGAGGAGACGCCCGTCGAGGCAAAGCCGGTCGCCAAGACCACCACGCGCAAGCGCTCTACGACGACGGCCAAAAAAACCACGACCAAGGCTGCTGCTTCCAAGGTTGAGGCCAAGGTCGAGGCTAAACCCGCAGTAAAGGCCGAGCCGGCACCGATGACCGCTAAGGTCAAGACCGCTCCGAAGGCTACGGCAAAGACCGAGCCCGCCAAGGAGAACCCGGTCTCCCCCGCCGCTCCCACTGAGGAAAAGGCTCCGACCAAGAAGACCTCCGTCCGCAAGGCAACGGCCACCCGCAAGCGCCGCTAGCCCACAGACGATCTAAAACCTAATCAAAACCCTAAACAAGGGGCGCTCCAACCGGGCGCCCCTTTTCTGTAGATAGTTGGTAAAACGATTTTCTAGGACAACCGTTCGCCGATGGTAAACGGATGTTGTTTATACACCCTGTGTACAACAGATATACTTATATCATGTGCGTAAAGCCCATGGCCCGCTGGCCATGACTGTATAGAACTGGACCGTACTATGAGATTGATTCACAACAGCCGCCTACCGCAGTTTCGCACTCCGTTTGGCGCTGTGACCACTGGAACTTCCGTTGCACTCTCGGTGATTTTGGAGGATGCCAATCCCAATCAGGCAACACTCACCCTGCGTACCTGGGTCGATGAAGTCGGCGAGACCCTGATCCCAATGGAGCACGAAGGCGATGGCATTTTTACCGGCGAGCTCAAATGCGATGAACCGTGTCTTGTGTGGTACAGCTTTATATGCAATATCGAAGGTCAGCCTGAGGTCCGCCTGGGCGCGCCGCAAGGCCGCACCGGCGGCGAGGGCGAAACCTACGACTACGCCGAGGTGCCGTCCTTCCAGATTACCGTCTACAAGCACCGCGAGAACCGCCCCACCTGGTACGAGCGCGGCATGGTGTACCAGATCTTCCCCGACCGCTACGCCCGTGACGAGCATTGGCGCGAGCGCACAATGGCTCAACTCGAAAAACCGCGCAAGGGCATTCAGCGCCGGATGGTCGAGGACTGGAACGAGCCGCCCGTGTACGAGCGCGCCGAGGACGGCTCCATCAAGACCTGGGACTTCTACGGCGGCTCGCTCAAGGGCATCCAGGAAGACCTGCCCCGCATCGCCGAGCTGGGCTTTACGGCCATCTACCTCAATCCCATCTTTGAAGCCGCGAGCAACCACCGCTACGACACGGCCGACTACACCAAGATCGACCCGATCCTGGGCACCGAGCAGGACTTTACCGAGCTGTGCCAGGCGGCCGAGAAGCTGGGCATCTCCATCATCCTGGACGGCGTCTTCAACCACACGGGTGACGACTCGATCTATTTCAACCGCTACGGCAACTACCCCGGCGTGGGTGCCTGGCAGAGCGAGGATTCTCCGTGGCGCGATGCGTTTACCTTCCACGAGGACGGCTCGTACGACTGCTGGTGGGGCGTGGGCAACATGCCAGCCATCAACGAGAAGTCTGAGCTGGTGCGCGAGAGGCTTCTGGGCAAGGACGGCGTGATCCGCAAATGGCTGCGCGCCGGTGCCCATGGTTGGCGCCTGGACGTCGCCGACGAGCTTTCCGACGACTTCCTGGCCGAGATCAAGAAGGCCGTACTTGCCGAAAAGCCCGACGCACTATTGCTCGGCGAAGTCTGGGAAGACGCTTCCAACAAGATTAGCTATGGCCATCTGCGCCGCTACCTGCAGGGCTCAGAGCTAGACTCTGCTATGGATTACCCCTTCCGCGACATGGTCATCGGCTTTTTGATGGGCTACAAAAACGCCTACCAAGCTGCCGAGGATATCGAGACCCTCCGCGAGAACTACCCACGCGAGGCATTGTCCTGCGCGCTCAATCTGCTTTCGAGCCATGACCGTCCGCGCATCATATCGGTGCTCGGCGGCGGCCCCGACGAGTCGCAGCTGCCCGAGTGTGAGCGCAGCAAATGGCGCCTGGACGAGAACTCGATGGGACTGGCCAAGAGCCGCTTTTGGCTCGCCACGCTCATGCAGATGACCTTCCCCGGTGTGCCTTCGATCTACTACGGAGACGAATACGGCCTGGAGGGCCTTACCGATCCGGGCAACCGCCGCACCCTGCCGACCAAGGACCAACTGCACGACTTCGACACGCTGGCTATTGTCAAGAACGCCTCCGCTGTACGCCGCGCGCTGCCATTTATGATCGACGGCGAGATCAAGGCCTTCGCGCTCAACGACGAGGTGCTGGCCTACAACCGCACGGGCAAGGATGGCGAGTCCGCGACGGTTATCATCAACCGCAGCCTGCGCAATTCGCACCGCGTGACGATTCCGGCGCTCGGCGAATGTGCGAGTGACGTGATCAGCGGCCACGAGTGCGAGATCCACAACGGTACGGTCACGCTCGACCTGTATCCGCTGGGCTCGTCGATCATCTATCACCATGCCGAGCAGCGCCTGCAGGAGCCGCTCGATCACGGCGCGGGCGTCGTGTGCCATATCACCTCGGTGCCCACCGACGACGGCAAGCCCGGCACGATCGGCGCACCCACGCGTCGCTTTATCGACCACCTGGCCGCTATGGGTATGCGCTACTGGCAGGTTCTGCCTGTCAACCCGACGGATTTCTTCCGCTCCCCTTACGCTGGGCCTTCGGCCTTTGCGGGCAATATTGACCTGCTGCCCGAAAGCCAAGAGGAGCTGGCGGCCGACTTTGAGACCTGGAAGGCTCGTGGCGGCGAGGATGCAGACCCGCTCTACACGGCGTTTAAGCATCGCAACGCCGATTGGCTCGAGAAGTACTGCGTCTACATGGCCGTCAAAAAGTACTTTGAAGGCGAATCGCGTCACGATTGGCCGGCGGATGTCGCACGCTATAACGAGCATCTGATCGATGACACGCGTTTTCACGACGAGGCAGAGCTGCAGGCGTACATGCAGTACCGCTTTGACCTGGCTTGGTGCGAGCTCATGAACTACGCGCACAAGAAGGGTATCGAGGTTATCGGCGACATTCCTATGTACGTTTCGGACGATTCGGCCGATGCATGGAGCGAGCCCGAGAACTTCTGGCTGTCCGATACCGGCAAAGCGATTGAGATTTCTGGCGCGCCGCCCGACAACTTTGCGCCCGAGGGCCAGGTGTGGGGCAACCCCACCTTCCGTTGGGATCACATGAAAGAGAACGACTACCGCTGGTGGATGGACCGTCTGCGTCGCGCGTTCTCACTCTACGACCGCGTGCGACTGGACCACTTCCTGGGATTCCACAGCTACTTTAGCATTCCCGCCGGTAAGGCCTGTGCCGACGGGCGCTGGTTGGCGGGCCCGGGCAAGGACCTGTTCCAGACTGCCTATGACGAGCTGGGGCCGCTCAACTTTATCGCCGAGGACCTGGGCTACCTGACGCCCGGCGTTCGCGCCATGGCTTCGACCTGCGGCTTCCCCGGCATGGACGTGCTGGAGTTTAGCGATTACGACGTCCGCAACGGTGTGTATCCCACGCCGGGCAAGATTCTGTACACCTCGACGCACGACACGTCGACGCTCGCCGGTTGGTGCACGCGCTCCTTTGCGGGCGGCGACGAGCCGAGTGGTGTTGAGGTGGCGGCCAAGCTAATGAGCGACGCGCTGGCAAGCGACGCTCCCCTGGTGATGATGCCGCTGCAGGACATCCTGGGGCTAGGCGACGATGCGCGAATGAACGTGCCGGGTGTCGCCACGGGCAACTGGACCTGGCAGGCCGATGAGGCTGACGTTGCAGCCGCCGAGGGCAAAACTGCACAGCTCCTGCGCAACACCCATAGATTCTGGGGCGAAGCGTGATAAAACCCCCGATATAGGGTACAGTTACAGCTGTTTGAATTTATGCGGGCAGAGCGATCTGCCCGCTTTGTGCTGAAAAGGAAGTAATATGGCGCGCTACGATTACAAGTGCTCGAGCTGCGGCAACGTGTTTGAGGTTGAGCATCCCATGTCCGAGACCCCCGAGGTCGTGTGCCCGAGCTGCGGCGCTCCGGCGGCCAAGACGTTCTCGGCCAGCGGCATCAAGTTTGAGGGCAGCGGCTTCTACAACACCGACCAGCGAAGCGGTGGTTCCAGCACCAACGCCACCAGCGGCTGCTGCGCCAACTGCCCGCACAACCACTAGAGACAAGCGGTCCCGCCACCCAGGTTTCGTTATGAGTTGCGGTGAAATAGTTCCTGAATCAGCCCATCCAACGGCCAAACAGGAACTATTTCACCGCAACTTTTCTTTAGATCGGATTTCGGGCTGATGCTAAGTTTGTAACATTTCAAAACTCTGCCGGATTACGGGGCTGAATTGACAACCTCTATCCATTCCGGTAATTTACAAATTTCAACAAGCCATCTACCTGCGGTTTTATTTAGGCCATTTTTGCTGTGGTCGGGCATCACCGAACTAGCCCCGTAATCTGCCCTACTTTTGATAGCAGCAAGTATGAAACGGGGCCATTTTTCCCACTCTTTACCGCTATTGCGATCTCCACTCGCACGACCTTCTGAATTGCGGTGGAATAAGGACTATTTGGCGGGCAGAAGCCGCTATTCAATCCCTATTTCACCGCAACTTAGTAGTTACTTGTGGATCAGGCGGGCGCAGAAGTGGCCGTCGTAGGAGTCGGCGTTTACGGGGACACTTTGGAAGAGCCCACGGTCGTTTTGGCGCACGGAGACAAGCTTCTTGGCCTGGTCGAACTCGGGCAGCTGCAGAATCTGAGATTCGGAGAGCGGTGCCACGGTAAAGCCGGCGCCCTCGGGAGAGGCCAGGAAGGCATCCACGACCTGCGTGTTCTCTTCGTCAAAAACCGAGCAGGTGGCATAGATAAGCTCACCGCCGGCAGCAACGCGCGCGGATGCTTCCTTGAGCATCGTCAGCTGTAGCCTGGGCAGCTCAGTCGTAACGTCGTTCTCGGTCAGACGCCATGGTATCTCGGGGTGACGGCGCATGGTGCCGGTGCCAGAGCACGGCGCATCAATAAACACGGTGTCGAATAGAGCGGGCTCACCGAGCATCGCGTCAAAGGACGTAAGCACCTCATTGAGCTCGCAGGCATCGCCCGACACCGTACGAACACCTGAGATACCCGCCTTATGCAGGCGTGCGAGATTCTGATCGCACTTGCGATCGTGCAGATCGAGCGCGGTATGCTGATGCTCGTACCCGGCACGTTTGGCCTGGCACATCATCACATAGGTCTTGGTGCCGCGACCGGCGCCAATCTCCAGGCAACGACCGGGACGTGTCGCAGCGGTAGCGATAAGCTGGGCGTTGAGGTCCGAGGCAACCGCGGCAGCACGCTCAAACACGCCCGATGCAACCGTGACCTGAGCATCGACCGGCGCATGGCAGCCCGGAAAGACAGGCTCAACGAGCTGCGAGATATATGGATCGGCCTTAGTCGCAAACGCATTCTCGTGCAGTGCAAGCGGCGCGGGAGCCAGATTACCGGCAAAGTTCAGCGCGCCCTCGGGCGTATCGAACGAGGCCATAATACGAGCGCACAGCCAACGAGGGAGACCCATCAAACGCGAAAGGCGAACCAAACGGCGCTCGGACTCATCCACGTCAGATGCCGTAGCAAAATCCTCCACGTTGTCCGCAACCTTGTGCAGCACCGCGTTAGCCAGGCCCGCGGCAGACTTAGCGCCGCTGCGTACCAGCTCAACACCCTGGCTCACGGCAACGCGGCCCGGCGTATGCAGGTAGAGCATCTCGAAGGCCGAGATGCGAAGCGCCATGCGAACGCGCGGCGCGACCTTTTTGGGCTTATCCAAAAACTGATCGAGCAACTCATCCAAAATGCCCTGCGTGGCAGCAACACCGAGCGCCAAACGTGCGGCAAAAGCAGAATCGCGCTGGTCAATAGCCTTGGCGGAAGCACGGGAAGACAACACGTCGCGTGCGTACATACCGCGGCGATCGGCCTCCATCAACACATCGAGCGCAAGCTTGCGCGCGGGAGACAACTTGCTCATGACAGTACACCCCACGTAAGGTCGGCACCCTGCAGGCCGGCAGCCCAGGCAGAAGCAGACATGGCACGCTTGCCATCGGGCTTAACCTCGAGCAGTTCAACCGCGCCATCAGAAAGGCCCAGGTAAACACGCTTGCTCTTGACGGCAACAGCACCATCGCCAAGCGAGACATCAGCCGGCGCAGCATCGAGCACGCGAACCGACTTGTTGGCAATCACACAACGGGCAGGCGCGGTATCGGACGAAGCGAGCACATGACGCACGCAATCGAGCGCCGCCATCTGCGGATCCAGACGCATCTCCTGCTTGGAAATCTTGGCAGCATGCGTGACGAGGGACTCATCCTGCTCGGTCCAAACAGCCGAGCCATCGGCAAGCGAGGGAAGCGTATCGGCAAGCAGTCTACCGCCAAGCTCACCAAGCTCCATCGTGAGCGCCTCGGCATGCTTACCGGCAACCGACGTAGAGGCCTGGGCACAATAAGCGCCCGTATCCACGCCATGCCCAATGCGCATAATGGAAACGCCAGCAACATCATCACCAGCAAGAATGGCACGCTGAATGGGAGCAGCGCCACGCCAACGGGGCAGCAGCGAAGCATGAACATTCACAATACCAAGCGGCGCCATATGCAGCACCTCATCAGGCAAAATGCAACCATAGGCAGCCACACAGAAAATATCAGCCCGCGCAGCCTGGAGCGTCTCAACAACCTCAGGCGTCATACGATTGGCCTCAACAACCGGCAACCCCAGCTCAAGCGCCTTAGCCTTAACAGGAGAAGGCTCAAGCTTCTTACCACGCCCACGAACAGCATCGGGACGCGTAATAACAAGCGCAATCTCATTGCCAGCCTCAACAAGCGAAGCAAGCGAAGGCACAGCAAAATCAGGCGTACCCATAAACACAATACGCATAAAGAACGTCTCCCCTCAACCAAAGCCGAGACGGCTACAAATAACAGCGGAAGCCAAGTACCCAGCCCATCCGCAATAACAATTCAACAAGAACAAATATACCCAAAACCAAAGAAAGAGCCGCAATAAAAGCAGCTCTTTCAGCAAAGCACCTATCAGCGAAGACGCCCCTCCCTAGCCCGACGGCACCCGGGCGAAACGAAGAGCGACAACGTAGTCCCTGGGATTGGGCCCATACATATCGTCCCGCGCGCAGTTTCGCAGCAAAGCGAGAATGTTTGAGCACGGGATGATATGTGTGGGCCCCATCCCAGGGACGGACAATTAACCTATTCGGTCTCGCCCGGTCGAGCGCCGCGGGCCAGGGCGTCCTGGTACTCCTTGACGGCCTTGATCCTCTGCATCGGCTTGAGTCGCTCGAACATGGTATTTCCGTGCAGGTGATCGATCTCGTGCTGCAGGCACACGCAGAACAGATCGCCCGAAGCCTCATAGCGGATCAGGTTGGCATCCAGGTCATACGCCTCGACGACAACGTAATCGGGACGCTCGATCTCGCAGCTAATGCCAGGGATGGAAAGGCAGCCCTCGCTAAACGGCACCAGATGGTCGCTCTGCTCAACAATGACAGGGTTGATGAGCACGTACGGGTCATAGTCGTTCTTGTCGCTGTAATCACAGTCGATGGTGACAAGTTGAATGAGCTCGCCGATCTGCGGGGCAGCCAGGCCGCAGCCACCGTTGTCGAACATCATCTTCTTCATCTTCTCGGCAAGCGCCTCGATCGCCGGGGTGATCTCCTCGATGACGGCGCACTCCTGGCGCAGACGAGGGTCGGGCGACAGTACGATTCCGTTGGCTTCCATGGCCATCCTTTCGGGTTGTTACATTAAATCATAGGCGTCGACGTCAACGCTCACGCTCACGCCGCGCACGGAGCCCACCTCTTTGAGGCAGGCGTCGATATCATCAGAGACATGGTACCCTACCGGCGACTTTACAAGCAGATGGAAGCGGTAACGGTCCTTGGCTCTCTCGATTACACACGAAGCCGGACCAAGCACCTGGGGCACGGCGCTCCCCGCCCGCAAAAAGTCGGGCGCGGCGGCATGCCAGCGACGCTTGAGGTGCTTCGCGATGCGACCGATGTAGTCCCGCGCAACGTCCGCGTTCGTCGACCATACCAAGATGTTGGCAAGGCGCACGAACGGCGGATACAGGGCGTCGCGGCGCTGGTCCAGGTCGTAGTCGGTAAAGATCGAACGGTCGTGCTCGGCGACGGCGCGAATGACCGGGTCATCGGGAAGGTAGGTCTGGATGATAACCTCGCCGGGGCGATCGCCGCGACCGGCGCGGCCCGCAACCTGCTCCAGCAGATCGTAGGCGCGCTCCCCTGCTCTAAAATCGGGCAGCTTGAGGGCAAAGTCGGCATTGACCACGCCCACGAGCGTGACCTCGGGAAAGTCGAGGCCCTTGGCGATCATCTGGGTGCCCAGCAGCACCGCGCAATCGGCGGCATCGAACTGCTCGAGCAGCTTTTTGTGCGCGTCCTTGCCACGCGTGGAATCGGCGTCCATGCGAATGATGGCGACGTCGTCGGGCAGCATCTGGTGCAGCGCGTCCTCAATCTGCTGCGTACCCAGGCCCATTTTTGCCAGGTAGCGGCTGCCGCACTTGGGACAACGACACGTGGGCGCCGGATAGGGCTGCACGCGCCAGGACGATCCGCAGGTGTGGCACTGCAGCGTGTGTGTGCGCTCGTGGTACGTGAGCGCGGTGGAGCAGTGGTTGCAGGTGGGCACGCAGCCGCATTCGCGGCACATCAGGAAGGGCGCAAAGCCACGACGGTTGTGCAGCAACACGGCCTTTTCGCGGCGCTCGACCACGCGCTCCAGGCCTTCCATCAGCGGCTTAGAGAACATGGAGCGACTGCCATGTGCGAACTCGCGGCGCAGATCGGCAATGCGAACCGTAGGCAAAACGGCGTGCCCCGGGCGCTCGGGCATCTCGACGCGCGTCCAGGTGGCGCCGCCGTAAGTGCCGCAGCGGCAGCGGTCGAGGGCCTCGGCCGAGGGCGTGGCGGAGCCCAGTACGAGCGGACACCGATAGCGGCGCGCCATCTCGGCCGCCACCTCGCGCGCATGATAGCGCGGGCTGGAACCCTGCTTGTAGCTGGTCTCGTGCTCCTCGTCGATGATGATGAGGCCCAAGTCACTAAGCGGGCAAAAGAGCGCCGAGCGGGCGCCCACGACCACGCGCGCGGCACCGCTGGCGACCATATCCCACTGGTCCAGACGCTCACCAGCAGAAAGACGCGAATGGAACACAGCGACCGTCTCGCCAAAGCGCGAGCGGAAGCGGCCGACGGTTTGAGCCGTCAGCGAGATTTCGGGCACCAGCACGCACGCTGAGCGGCCGGCCGCGAGCACGCGCTCGATGGCAGAGAGGTAGACCTCGGTTTTACCGGATCCGGTGACGCCATCCACGAGTACCACGTCGCCATGGGCGTCTAAGCGGGCGCGCTCAATCTGCGCGAGCGCCTGCTGCTGGCCGTTCGTAAGCGCGACCGGCGCCTTGCCGCTCGCCGAGGACAGCGTGGTCTGCTCGCTGCAGCCGCGCCAGGCGCGGCGCTCCTCCACCACCACGACGCCTCGTTTTTCGAGCGCTTTAATGGTCGCCGACATACTGTTGTAGAGCAGGTTAAGGTCACGCGTCGTGACCGGGCCACATTGGAGTGCCTCGATGAGCTGACGCTGACGGACCGCGGTCTTGGGCGGCGTGTAGTCAAAACCCTCGGGAGTGAGCATGACCCAGCGGTTTTGGATGGGTTTAACGGCGGGGCGCTCAACGGTCCACACGCCGTCCTCGCCCTTGACCACGCGCGGGCTTCCACCCGGGGGCAAGAAAAGGCGCAGGCACTCGGAAAGCGTTGCGACGTACTCGCGGCTCATCCAGCGCGCAATATGAGCGGCCTCGGCGGTAAAGAGCGGCTTGCTGAGGATAGCCTCGATAGGCTTGATGCGCACGGAATCGAGAGCGTCGCTGCCTTGCAAGTCGGCCAGCTCGGGCGCGATGTCGACAATGTAGCCCGCGGCCGCACGGTTGCCAAAGCGGATCAGGACCGTCGATCCGACCTGCGCCTCGTTGGCAAGGGGCTGCGGAATGCCGTAGGCAAACGGCTCGGACAGCGCACGGGTCGGGATGTCGAGGACTACGCTCGCATAGGCGGCGACGGGCTCGGGTGCGGGCTCGGGCTGAGCCGGGGCGGCGGCAGGGGCCGCGGACTTCGGAGCTTCCTCCGGTTCCGGCGAACCAAACAGCGACAGTTGCTCGGCCATGGCCCCAGCACCTCCTATCCCATACGTCTACAGAAACAAGAGCCCCGCTCGGGTGAACGGGGCTCGGATACATGCGTTTGCGCAGCTGCTACAGCGCCATCGTGCGGGCGCGGTCGATGCGCGCCAGGCAGTCGTCGCGACCGACGAGCGCCATGGTCTCGCCCAGCGGGGGGCTCACCATGTTGCCGCAGACGGCGACGCGCACGGCCTGGAACACCACGCGCTTCTTGAGGTCCATCTGCTCGGGCAGCGGCTCAAGCGCGGCGTCGATGTTGGCAGCCGTCCACTCTTCCACGCCCTCGAGCGCGGCCTTGGCGGCATCCAGAATGGCGCCCATGCCTTCCTTGGCCAGGCCCTTGTTGACAGACTTCTCGTCATACTCGAGCGTCTCGGCCGTAGCAAAGATGGGAGCGGCGACGGTCACGGCATCGGCCGGCATCTTGGTGCGCGGCTTGACGATGGCGGCAAGCGCATCGATCCAATCCTCGCCGTACTCGACATTACCCTCGATGAGACCCGCCTCATGCAGCTCGGGGACCATGATCTCGTCGGCAAACTGAGCATCGGACATGCCGTTGATGTATTCGGCATTGACCCAGTCGAGCTTCTTGGGGTCGAAGGTCGCCGGGTTCTTGGAGATGCGGTCGAGCGAGAACTTGCTGGCCAGGACGTCGCGCGGGATGATCGTGGTCTCGCCGTCGAGCGACCAGCCGAGCAGCGCCAGATAGTTGACGAAGGCGTCGGACAGATAACCGGCGTCGCGGTACTCCTCCACCGAGGTGGCGCCGTGGCGCTTGGAGAGCTTTTTGCCGTCGGCACCCAAGATCATGGAGATGTGGGCGAACGTAGGCACGGGCGCGCCGAGGGCCTCGTAGACCATGACCTGGCGCGGGGTGTTGGACAGATGGTCGTCGCCGCGGATGACGTGGGTGATCTTCATCATGGCGTCGTCGACGACGGTCGCGAAGTTGTACGTGGGCGTGCCGTCGGAGCGGAAGATGACGAAGTCGTCGAGCTCCTTGGCATCGAAGGTCACCTCGCCGTGGACGGCGTCGTGGATGACGACGTCGCCGCGGTCCTCGGGCACCTTGATGCGCAGGACATAGGGCTCGCCGGCCTCGATGCGGCGGCGTGCCTCCTCGGGATCAAGATCGCGGCAGCGGCGCTGATAGCCCTGGAAGGGGTCCTTGCGCTCCTGGGCGGCCTTGCGGTCGGCCTCGAGCTGCTCCTTGGTGCAGAAGCAGGGATAGGCCTTGCCCTCGTCCCAGAGCTTCTGGGCGGCCTGCTTGTACAGGTCCAGACGCTCGGTCTGTGCGTAGGGGCCAAAGTCGCCGCCCACCTCGGGACCCTCGTCCCAGTCCAGGCCCAGCCAACGCATGGCGCGCAGGATGATCTGCGTGTTCTCGTCGGTGGAACGGGTGGGGTCGGTGTCGTCAATGCGCAGGATGAACGTGCCGCCGTTTGCGCGGGCGAAAGCCCAGTTATAGATAGCGGTGCGGGCGCCGCCGATGTGCAGCTTGCCCGTGGGTGAGGGTGCAAAGCGGACGCGAACGTCTGATGCCATGGAAATCTCCTCGATTGCAGGATGGATGTCTAACTGCACCAGTATAAAGCATCAAAGCAACCTCCGCACAAAGGGCACCGACCCATTCATTGGGGACAGACTTAAATGACCTGTCGCCGGAGACGTTCTTAGTTTAAGGCTGGTCATTTATGTCTGTCCCCAATGAGTAGGTGCGGAAAGGGTGTGAATGTTTGATTTACGCGCTATGATGTGCCCTTGCATAGAGAGCCCGGCGGAATGGTAACGGTCGCCGGGACACGTTTTTGAAAGGACAATCATGTCAGAAGAACTTCGTTCCATCCCACCCCAACACGGGTCCTTCGTTTTTACGTCGGAGTCGGTGACCGAAGGTCATCCCGATAAGATCGCTGACCAGATCAGCGACGCCGTCCTCGACGCAATCCTCGCCAAAGAAATAGAGCTCCAGGAGCAGGGTTACATCGCCCCCAACGGCGTGCCTGCCAACGTGGAAAACGTCCGCTGCGCCTGCGAGACCCTCGTGACCACCGGCACTGTTATCGTCGCCGGCGAGATTCGCACCCAGGCCTACGTCGACGTACAGGAAATCGCCCGCGGCGTTATCCGCCGCATTGGCTACAACCGTGCCAAGTTCGGTTTTGACTGCGACACCTGCGGCGTTATGAGCCTCATCCACGAGCAGTCGCCCGATATCGCCCAGGGCGTTGACGAGTCCTTCGAGACCCAGACCGGCGCTACCACCGACCCGATCGACCTGATCGGTGCCGGCGACCAGGGCATGATGTTCGGTTATGCCTCCAACGAGACCAAGACCCTCATGCCCATGCCCCACTACCTGGCAAGCCGCCTGGCCGAGCGCCTGGCCGCCGTGCGTCACGACGGTACCCTCGCCTATCTGCGTCCCGACGGCAAGACCCAGGTCACCGTGCGCTACGAGGACGGAAAGCCCGTCGAGGTCACGACCATCGTCATCTCCACGCAGCACGCCGCCGAGATCGAGGACATGGGCAAGATCAAGGCCGACCTCATCGAGCACGTCATCACCCCGGTCATGGCCGCCGAGAACATGCCGTGGGATAACGCAGACATCTACGTGAACCCCACCGGTCGTTTTGTCGTGGGCGGCCCCATGGGCGACACGGGCCTCACCGGCCGCAAGATCATCGTCGACACCTACGGCGGCTACGGCCGTCACGGCGGCGGTGCCTTTAGCGGCAAGGACTGCACCAAGGTTGATCGCTCTGCCGCGTATGCCGCACGCTGGGTCGCCAAGAACGTGGTCGCCGCCGGTCTGGCCGACCGCTGCGAAGTCGAGCTTGCCTACGCCATCGGCGTTTCCAAGCCCCTCTCAATCATGGTCGACACCTTCGGTACCGCACATGTTGCCGAGGACAAGATCGTCGAGGCCGTAGAGAAGACCTTCGACCTGCGCCCGGGCGCAATCATCCGCGACCTTGACCTGCGTCGCCCCATCTACGAAAAGACGGCAGCCTACGGTCACTTCGGCCGCGAAGACGCGGACTTCACCTGGGAGAAAACCGACCGAGTCGAAGAACTCAAAGCAGCCTGCGGCCTTTAAGCCAACGGCAAAAGCTACCGCCAAGAACAACGCACCAAAAGAAGTACCGGCTACAACCGGTACTTCTTTTTTATTTAAAGGTGGTGAAGATGAGCCGACCTGGGACATGGAATAGGTCATAGGCCGATAAATTTCGCAGCAGAGCGACTCCAACAATGTATCCTAAGTTCCGAGGGCTTTGGTGTTTGGTCGGTCGCGAGTTCCGCACGAGCCGGAGGCCACTTAATGTGGCCTCCGTGCGAGCCAGGACTGTAGAGCAGGCGACCAAATACCAAAGCCCTCGGAACGACGGGATAGAACAGGAGCGCATATGGCAGGCAAGCCGCAAACACTAGCTACGACCTCGGCATTCGAGATCTTGGGCCCCGTCATGGTCGGCCCCAGCTCATCGCACACCGCCGGCGCCCTCCGCTGCGCCCAAGTTGCCGCCAGCCTGTTGGAAGGTCGCATCACCAAGGTCACCTTTGGCCTGTGGAACTCCTTCGCCCACACCTACCGCGGCCACGGCACCGACCGTGCGCTCGTCGCGGGCATACTGGGCCTCGACACCGATGACGAGAACATCAAGCAGGCCTTCGACCTCGCACGCGAGCAGGGCCTCGAATATCACTTTGACATCAAGGGCGACGACGCGTCCATCCACCCCAACACCGTCGACATTGACATGGTCGACGACACGGGCGCCACGGCACAGGTCCGCGGCGAGAGCCTGGGCGGCGGCAAGATGCGCATCAGCCGCATTAACGGCGTCGGCGTCGACATCTCGGGCATGTATTCCACGCTCTTCGTGGCGCACAAGGACGTCCCCGGTGTACTCGCCGCGCTCACCAACCTGCTCGCCTACGCCCATGTAAACATCGCCTTCTGCCGCACCTACCGCACCGAAGTGGGCGGCCAGGCCTACTCCGTCTTTGAGACCGACGGCGCGCCCGACGACACCGTCGTCCCCATGCTGCGCAAGCTCGACAATGTCGATTACGCAACGTTTATCGAACTCCCCGGTTCTGCCTCGTCGCTCTCCCCCGGCGTCTCGGCCAAGGAAATCTTCGACGACGGCGAGCAGTTGCTCGATGCGTGTGAGGAACTGGGGCTCAGCATCGGCGCCGTCATGGCCGTTCGCGAGGCGCGTCTGACAGGCGAGGCCCACGCCGTCGCTGCCATGCGCCGCGTGCTCGACGTCATGCGCGAGGAGACCACGGCCCCCATCGCCAATCCGCAGCGTTCGCTCGGCGGGCTTATCGGCGGCGAGGCCAAGCTTGTCGAAGCCACCGGCCGCAACGATTTGAGCGCAAGCCTGATGGGCCCCGTTCAGACCGATGCCGTGGCCCGCGCGATGGCCGTGCTCGAACGCTCCGCCACCATGGGCGTGATCGTCGCCGCCCCCACGGCAGGCTCAGCGGGTGTTGTGCCCGGCTGCGTGCTGGCGCTCGGCGATCGCCTGCAGCTCGACGACGAGCAGGTCATGGACGCGCTCTACTGCGCAGCCGCAATCGGCCTCAACCTCACCACAAGCGCCTGCGTTGCCGGCGCCGAGGGCGGCTGCCAAGCCGAGGTGGGAAGCGCCGCTGCCATGGCAGCCGCCGCGTTGGTGCAGATGCTCGGCGGCACGCCCGAGCAGGCGCTCGACGCCAGTTCCATCGCGCTGAGTAACCTGCTGGGCCTCGTTTGTGACCCCGTCGGTGGCCTCGTGGAGGTGCCCTGCCAAAACCGCAACGCCATCGGCGTGGCAGCGGCCTTTAGCTCGGCACAACTCGCCCTCGCAGGCATTAAGAGCTTGGTGCCGTTTGACCAGATGGCACATGTCATGCTCTCGGTGGGCCACGCGTTGCCGGCCACGCTGCGCGAGACGGCAAAGGGCGGCATCGCGCAGGCTCCGGCCGCACTTTCGGCCTGTGCAAAATGCGGTGTGTGCGGATAGCGGCAAAGAACGACTCAAAGGTGGGACAAATGTCCCACCTCTTTTGAATGCCACCGTTTCCGTACCACAAACAGCAGGGCAATCGCTATAATGCAAGCCCAGTAAAAACACGATGAACCGCAAGGCGAAAATCGAAGGATATGCATACGATGTCGCAAAACGATCGAACTCAACTGATTCCCGATCCGCAACAGCCGAGCAGGCACACCGGCGGCGTTCAGTCGCCGCGTCCTATCGCGCCGAGCCACGGTCAGCAGCGTAGTGCAGCAAACGCTTCCCAACGCCCGAACCAACAGCGACAGCAGCGTCAACAACGTCAGCAGCGCCAGGCAAACGGCAATGCGCCCAAGCAGCCCCCGACGCACGCTCGAGGCGATCGTGGCCCCGCGCGCAAGTCCGCCAAGAACAATAAGTCAGGCAAAAAGACGACGCTCTTTGTCGTCCTGGGTCTTATCGTCATTGTCTATATCGTAGGCATCGTAGCGTTTTCGCAGCTAGCATACCCCAACACCACCATTGCCGGCGTCGACGTCTCGTTCTCCAACGCTTCGTCTGCCGCCACCAAGGTCAACTCGGCATGGAAGCACTATAAGCTCACCGTGACAGGCGATGACTTTAGCTGGTCCTATCAGCCCGAGTCCGATGAACCCATTGTCGACGGCGAAGCTGCCGCAAAAGAGATTATCAGCCACAACGAAGCCTTTATATGGCCGGTCCGACTTGTGGAATCCTTAAGTGGCAAGACCAAAACAACCGCAACCTCCAACGAAGTCGATCTTGATCAAGACGTCGACCTGTCTATGCTCTCCGACACCTTTGACCAAAAGCAGTTTGAGAAGGATCTGGGCGCCGCCATCGACGAGTTTAACGAGGGCCGTTCGGGCACGTTCGAGGCCAATAGCTCCTATGACGAGCAGGCCGGCAAGTTTACCGTCGAGAAGGCGCGCTCCAACGAAAAACTCAACCGCGAGCATGTCATTAAGTATGCCGAGCTCGAGCTTGCCTCGCTGGCCGAGACCGTAGATCTTTCTAAGCTCGGCAACGATGCCTATGAGCCGCTTAATGGAACGCTGACCGATGATCAGATTCAGGCCGCATGCGATGCCGCCAACAACTTCCTGGGCGTCAACGTGACCCTCAAGCTCAACGGCGAGGATGCCGGCAAGGTTGATGGCAGCTCCGTGTTGCAGTGGATCAGCTTTGCCGATCCGGCCAACCCCACGCTCGATACGTCGCAGATCAGCAGCTGGGCAGCCGAACTCGCCAACGGCTTTAATACCGTGGGCTCCACTCGTTGGTGGACGCGCGCCGATGGCAAGCAGTGCGCCGTCGAAGGCGGCGACTTTGGTTGGTCCATCGACAGCAGCTCGCTCGCCAAGCAGGTCGAGGACGCCATTAACAACAAGCAGACCGGCGAGATCGAGATCAAGTACTCCCAGAAGGCCGACACCTTTACCGCAAAGGGAGAGCCCGACTGGAAGGCGTATATCGGCGTCGACCTGTCCGAGCAGCACGCGCGCTACTATGACGAGAGCGGCAATATCGTGTGGGAGGCCAACTTTATTTCCGGCAAACCGGGCGAAGACGCCACCCCCGAGGGTGTGTGGCAAATCAACAGCAACGACGGCGGCAGCATCCTGATCGGAGCCAAGGGCCCCGAGACCGGTAAACCCAAATATGAGAGCCCGGTGAGCTACTGGATGCCGTTTGAGGGCAACATGATCGGCTTCCACGACGCCACCTGGCAAAACGACAAGAGCTTCGATAACGCCGAGTCGTACAAGTGGTGCGGCAGCCACGGTTGCATCAACCTGCGCCTGGCCGACGCCAAGGCACTGCACGATTGCATCAAAGTCGGCCTGTGCGTGGTTGTCCACTCGTAGTGCAACGCGCGCATTCCTACAACGTGGAACCGCTGCGACCAATCTAACAGTTCCGAAAGAAACCGTCCTATGCGCCCGCCCCAACCGGTGGGCGCATATAATTATCGAGGTTCTTTCTATAAAGGAGACGCTATGCCGAATGTCCCCACGATCACCCCGGGCCCAGATGATACCGAGCGCACGCCCGAAGGTGCCACCGAAACGTTTCCTCTGATTACAAACGTACATGTCGACAAGCAGAGCGGACGCGCGAACGATACGGCCGAGATTTCCGATGAAGAGGCATATGCCAAGCTCAAGGCAAAGCGTGCCGAACGCCGACGCAAAAAGCTGATTCGTCGCGGTATTGCCGCCGGCGTCGTGGGTGCCGTCGCGCTCATTGCCATTGTTGCAACCCTTGTTATCAATGTGCAGCCACAGGGCGCTAGCGGTCCTGTGACCGACATGGTGACCGAGGGCACGTTCACCACAACGGTCGAGGCGAAAGGCCAGCTCAAACCCATTTCGTCCTCAGTGGTCTCCCCTTCTGTCGACGGCACGGTCGATTCAATCAACGTGCAGGCGGGCCAATCCGTCAACGAGGGCGACGTGCTTATGACCCTGTCTCTTATACACATCTCCGAGCCCACGAGACGCGTAGTAATCT
>UQUL01000036.1 GCA_900544235.1 uncultured Collinsella sp. | reverse complement strand
GATTACTACGCGTCTCGTGGGCTCGGAGATGTGTATAAGAGACAGCCCTTGGAGCGCAGGTTGCCACGCACCTTGGTATCGCCCTCAATGCCCTTTAAGAACATGCAGACCTCGACGCCCATCACCGAACGCACCACATCGACCAGGCCGTCGCACTCGTCCGAGGTGACGCCGCAGGCTTCAAGGTCGCTCTGGTAGGCATAGCTATACGCCACGCGCCCATGCGCGACCGTCTTAATGCGACCCATGACAATGGACTTGAGGTGCAAAAACTCAACGCGCATGCTCTGGTAGACCTCGAGCGCAACGCGCGCCGGATCGGCACCGTGCGCCACCAGGCGCGAGGCCGCATGGAACGCGGCGGCATCGGCGTTTTGGTACTGAAAACGGCCGGTATCGGTAACCAAGCCACACAGCAGGCAGGTCGCAACGCCATCACGTGCGACAATGCCACAATTGTCCAAGAAGCGGTCGATGATCATAGCGCAGGCTGCAGCTTCGACGCGCCTCAGGCTGAGCTCGGCAAACTCCTCGCGCGCCGGATGGTGGTCGAAGCACACCACATGCTTGGAGCGGCGAAGCACCTCGGCGGAATTATTGAGGCGCTCGACGACCGGCACGTCCACCGAGATGAACAGGTCAGGATTGCCGGTGTGCGCAGATGCCGGCACCAGGCGATCGGAGCCTTCCATAAAGCGGTAGATGCGCGGAACTGGGTCATCGTCTGCCAGCAGCAGGGCAATGTCCTTGTTGGGGAAAAACTTCATGAGCGAAAGGCCCAGACCCAATACGGAGCCCAAGGCATCGCCATCGGGAGAAGTATGTCCCGAAATCGCAATGGAGGACGCACCCTCGATGAGCTCGAGGATGCGTCGCTGAATATCTGCAGACTCGCACGAGGCGAGGTCGGCGGAATTAGTCATCTAAAGCTGCCTCCTGGGCGGCATCCGCTATCGGATAGCCGTCCTCGTCCTTTTCGATCGCAAGCGTGGCGGGAACGTTTTCCAGCGCACGCGTGATGCGCTCGGCCTCATCGGTCGAGCGATCGATGCGAAAATCGAGCTCGGGCGTGACACGCCAATCGAGCGAGCGAGCCAACAGGCTGCGAATACGGCCCTTGGCACTTGCGAGCGCCTCCATGACCTCATCGTAGCGGCTCGCATCGCACGACACGTACACGCGCGCGAACGAACGGTCCACCGCGACCTCGACCGCGGTCAAAGTAACCAGGTCGAGACGCGGATCGGAAACCTCAAAGAGCAGGATATAACCGAGCTTCTCGCGAAGCTGCTCGCCCAGACGGCGGGTTGCCTGCGTTTGCTTCATAGCGCTACCCCCTACTCGGTACGGGCAACCTGGTCGATGCGGTAACCCTCGATCTGGTCGCCGGGCTTGATGTCCTGGAAGTTCTCCAGGCCAATGCCGCCCTCGGAACCGCTCTTGAGGCTCTTGGCCTCGTCCTTGTAGTGGCGCATCGAGGCGATCTTGCCGTTGAAGACCACGATACCGTCGCGCACCAGACGCACGGAATCGGTCGCGGCGATCTCGCCCTCTTCGACGCGGACACCGGCGGCGATACCGACTTTGGGCACCTTGAAGGTGTCCAGGACGGTCGCGGTACCCGTGGCGACCTCGACCTCGGTGGGCTTGAGCATGCCGATACGGGCGGCGTCGAGCTCCTCGAGGCACTTGTAGATGACGTCGTAGCAACGGATCTCGACGCCCTCGCGCTCGGCGGCGGAGCGGGCCTTACCGTCGGGACGGACGCCAAAGCCGATGATGATGGCGTTAGAGGCGTCGGCCAGGACGACGTCGGTCTCGTTGATGGCGCCAACGGCGGAGTGGATCGTGTTGATGCGAACCTCGGACTGATCCATCTTGTCGAGCGAGTCCTGAAGGGCCTCGATGGAACCCTGGACGTCGGCCTTGATGATCAGGTTGAGCTCCTTGACCTCGGCGTCGGCAATGGTCTCGAAGAGGTTCTCGAGCGTGACGTGCTTGACGCGGCTCTGCTCCTCGATACGGGCCTTGAGCGAACGCTCGTCGGCAAGGGCGCGAGCCTCGCGCTCGTCCTCGAACACGCGGAACTCGTCGCCGGCGTTGGGCACAGACTGCAGACCCAGGATCTCGACAGCGTCGGAGGGACCGGCCTCGGTGACGGCGCGACCCTTGGGGTCGAGCATGGCGCGGACGCGGCCGTAGGTAAGACCAGCGACCAGCGTATCGCCCACGTGCAGGGTACCGCGGGTCACAAGCACGGTAGCGACCGAGCCGCGGCCCTTGTCGAGCTTGGCCTCGAGGACGTTGCCGGAGGCAAAGGTGTCCGGATTGGCCTTGAGCTCGAGCACATCTGCCTGGAGCAGCACGGTCTCCAGAAGGTCGTCGATACCGATCTTCTGCTTAGCCGAGATGTTGACGAACATGTTCTGTCCGCCCCACTCCTCGGGGATGACGCCGTACTCGGTGAGTTCCTGACGCACACGGTCGGGGTTAGCGCCGGGCTTATCGATCTTGTTGACGGCAACGACGATGGGTACGCCGGCGGCCTTGGCGTGGTTGATCGACTCGACCGTCTGGGGCATGACGCCGTCGTCGGCGGCGACGATCAGGATGACGATGTCGGTCACCTTGGCGCCACGGGCACGCATAGCCGTAAAGGTGGCGTGGCCCGGGGTATCGATGAAGGTGATCTTGCGGTCGTTGATCATGACCTGCGAAGCGCCGATGGCCTGCGTAATGCCGCCCGCCTCGCCGGCAGCAACGCCGGTGTGACGGATGGCGTCGAGCAGCGACGTCTTGCCGTGGTCGACGTGGCCCATGACGGTGAC
Source organism: uncultured Collinsella sp. (assembly GCA_900544235.1). GTDB lineage: Bacteria > Actinomycetota > Coriobacteriia > Coriobacteriales > Coriobacteriaceae > Collinsella. The sequence goes on along the minus strand of UQUL01000036.1, from coordinate 17,163 downwards.
GACCGGGGCGCGCGGCTTAAGGTCGGCGGGATCGTCATAGAACGAGAAGGTGTTCTCCTCCTCGGGGGTGATGATCTTGATCTGACGACCCAGGTCGTCGGCGACGAGCTCGACGAGGTCGTCGGACATGGACTGCGTCATGGTGAGCGGCGTACCAAGCAGGAACAGGCGCTTGATGATGTCGTTGGCCGGAACGTCGAGCGCCTCGGCAAGCTCCTGGACGGTAACGCCCTGGGAGACCTTGATGGCGTCGAGGTCCTCGGGGTTCACGCCCTGGGCCAGCGCCTCCTCTATCTTGCGCTCCTCCTGCGCCTTGGCAGCCTCGCGCTCGCGCTTCTCCTTGCGCTTCTTGCGGCGACCGGTGGACTCGCGAGAGGCCTCCTCGACGGCAGCACGAGCCTCCTCGAGCACCTTCTCGCGGCTGTACTCCTCGGCCTCGCGAGCCATGCGGCTGTAGTGGTCCTCTTCGTTGTTGTGACCGCCCTTGCGCTTCTTGCCCTTGCCCTGTTTATCGGGGTTGGGGAAGTCAATGCCAGCAGCGACGTTGTTGCTGGCGTTGGTGCGATGGCTGTGCGGACGGCTCTCGGAGGCGTTGCGCTCGGAGTTGTTGTCGGAAGCGTTGCGATCGTTACGACGGCCACCGCGGCGGTCGTTGTTACCGCCACGACGGTTGCCGCGCTCGGCGGCGCGCTCGGCCTTGGCCTTGTCCTCGGCGTCCTTCTTCTCCTTGAGCACGGTCTCCTGTGCGGCGATCTGGTCGAGCAGCGAACGGAAGCGCGAACCGGAGTCGGAAGCGGGAACGGCACGGCGCTGGGCCTCGCGGGCAGCCTCCTCCTTCTCGCGGGCGAGGCGCTCCTGCTCGGCTTTCTTCTTGGCCTCGGCCTCGGCGCGGGCGGCCTCCTCGGCAGCCTGGGCTGCGGCAAACTGGCGGCGCTCCTCCTCGCGTGCCTTCTCGGCGGCGATGCGCTCGCGCTCGGCCTCGGCGGCGCGTGCAGCCTCCTCGGCGGCAGCCGCCTGCTCCTCGGCCTGCTTAGCGGCCTCGACTTCCTGAGCGCGGGCCTCGATCACCGAGGCGAGCTGCTTGCGGACCATAGCGACATAAGCGTCCTCCAAGGTGGAGGAAGCGGACTTAGCGGGAATCTTCATATCGGCGAGATGACCCATCAGTTCCTTGGAGGTCATGCCGAACTCTTTGGCCAGGGTGGACACACGGACTTTTGCCATATGACTTCACCTACCCTTTCTGGCACCTTGGGTGCCTAGAGACTGAACGAGCGTGGGAGACGCGCCGGGACCCGCCCGGCGCAACCGCGCGCTAGATCAGGTCCTCCGCATCATCGAAGGCGTCGGTGTCATGGACACCGCAGAAACGGGAGCCGGGACGAGCCTGGTTGCGGCACTGGATGCCGTCCTCGGACACGTACTCGCAGCGGCGGACGTCCTCGTCCTCCTCGTCACCGATCAGGTCGGCGGCGGGCTCCTCGTGAACGGGAACGTTCTTGAGGATGTCGGCAGCAAGCGTCTCGGACTTGATGTCGATGTGCCAGCCGGTCAGGCGCGCGGCGAGGCGGGCGTTCTGGCCCTCCTTGCCGATGGCGAGGGACAGCTGGTCGTCGGGCACGATGACGCCGGCGTAGGCCTTCTCCTCGTCGATGAGGACGCGGGTGACCTTAGCGGGCGACAGGGCGTTGGCGACGTAGACGGCAGGATCGGCATCCCACAGGATGACGTCGACGCGCTCGCCACGGAGCTCGCCCACGACAGCGCGAACACGGCTGCCCTTGGGGCCGACGCAGGCGCCAACGGGATCCAGGCGATCGTCGAGTGAGTGGACGGCGACCTTGGAGCGCTGGCCGGGCTCGCGGGCGATCGACTTGATCTGGACGGTGCCCTCATAGATCTCGGGCACCTCCTGTTCAAACAGACGACGCATGAGCTCGGGGTGGGTACGGGAGATGACAATCGGCGGACGGCTGTGCTCGCCACGAACCGGCTGCAGGTTGGAGTTGGGGTCGCGAACGTCGATAATCACGGCCTTGATGTGCTGGTTGTGCAGGTAGCGCTCGCCCATCGGACGCTCGTTGCGCTCGTTCTCGTAACGGCGCTGGTCGAAGTGCGGCAGCTCGGCCTCGACGCCCTCGCGAATCTTGACGATCGTGAAGTCGGGTGTGGACTGCAGCACGGTACCGCTGATGAGGTCACCGATGCGGCCGGAGAACTCCTCGTAGATCTGCTCGCGGGCGGAGTTGCGCACGATGGCGTTGATCTCGGCCTTGGCGTGCTGGGCGGCGATGCGGCTCGTGTTCTTGGGGGTGACGTCGATCTCCTCGAACTCGGTGAAGTTACCCTCCTCGTCCATGGAATCGTCGATCGGCTCCAGGCGGTAGACGTAGATCTTGCCGGTGGTGCGGTCGATGGTCACCTTGGCGCCCCACTCAAGATGCAGGATCTCGGCATAGCTCTTAGCGAGCGACTGCTCCAGGCGGTCGATCAGGTAGAGCTGGTCGATGTGCTTCTCCTGGCAAAGCTCCATCAGGGCGGACATCATGTCGGATGCTGCCATCTTACTTTCCTTCCTTCGCGGGCTTGAAGTCATAGGTGGGCTTCAACTTGCACTTTTTAACATCAGAGAAATCGAGGGTGACGGACTCGCCGTCCTCGAGCTCGAGGGTCACGTTCGTCTCGGTGGCGGCGGCAATCTTGCCGGCGTACTTGCGACGGCCCTCGGTGGCGGTGGAGGTGAGCTCACAGTTCTCGCCCACAAAGCGGGCAAAGTCGCACGGGCGGCGTAGCGGGCGCGCCATGCCAGGGCTCGACACCTCGAGCGTATAGCTCGAAGAGATGGGGTCGAGCTCCTCAATCACATCGCCGACCCACTTGGTGTTGGCCGTGACGTCGTTGAGCGACAGGCTCTGACCCTCGGCACCCTCGATACGCACGCGCACGCAGGGGGCCTTGGTGGCACCCACGAGCTCGACGTCGACGATGTCGACATCGTGCTGGGGAGCGACGGCCTCGAGCGCGTTGATGATCGCCTGCTCGGTCTTGGTCTTGACCATTGCGGCACCTCCATCCATACAAAAAAGAAGCGGGGCCGAAACCCCACTTCTTTCAATTACAACTTCATTTGCAAGCAAACTATACCAATAGCTGCGGAAACGTGCAAGCACAGTACGAATCTGCAGGTCAGCGTGCGCACAGCTTCTCCACAAGAATAGGACAATTGACCGCAGACATCAGGACAGGTACATGAAAAACGAGGGACGACCCAACCGGATCGCCCCTCGTCTTTTATGCGTCAGCTAGGCGCGCAATGCTTACTTGACCACCAGGTTGACCAGCTTGCCGGGCACGCAGATGGCCTTGACGACCGTCTTGCCGTCGAGCCACTTGGCGACGGCGGCCTCGGCGGCAGCCTGCATATCCTCATTGGAGGCATCGCGGGCAACGTCGACGCGGCCGCGGACCTTGCCGAGCACCTGGACCACGATCTGCACCGTGTCCTCAACGGACTCGGCCAGGTCGAAATCGGGCCAGGCGGCGGTGTAGGCGTTGCCCTCGCAGCCGAGCGCCTCGTGCCACAGCTCGTCGGCCCAGAACGGGCAGATGGGGGCAAGGACGCTCACGATGTCCTTGGCCACGCCGTAGCACAGCGCCTTGTCGCGGGCGGTACCCTCGGTGGCGTTGAGGTAGGCGCTCGCCGCGTTGACGAGCTCCATGACGGCCGAGATCGCGGTGTTGAACTGGCCGCGGTCGAAGTCCTCAGTGCACTTGGCGATGGTGCGGTGACGCTCGCGATAGAGCTTCATCGCAACCTCGTCGAGCGCGGACTTGTCGAAGGCCACGTTGGCGTCACCGGACTGGACGAGCTGCCAAACGATACGCCAGGCGCGCTTGATAAAGCGGTTGGCGCCCTCGACGGCCTTGGGATCCCAGTCGAAGTCCTTCTCGGGCGGGGCGATAAACAGGATCGCCAAACGCATGGTGTCGGCACCGTAGGGCTCGATGACCGAGCTCGGGGGCACGACATTGCCCTTGGACTTGGACATGGTGTCGCCGTTCTCGTCCTTGACCATGCCCTGGCACAGCAGGTTGGTGAAGGGCTCGTCCACGCTCAGCAGGCCCAGGTCGCGCAGTGCCTTGGTAAAGAAGCGGCTGTAGAGCAGGTGCAAAATAGCGTGCTCGATGCCGCCGATGTAGTTATCGACGGGCATCCAACGGTCGGCCGCCTCGCGGGAGAAGGGCAGCTCGGTGTTGTGCGGGTCGGTATAGCGCAGGTAATACCAGCTGGAGCAGGTGAAGGTGTCCATGGTATCGGTCTCACGCTTGGCCGGGCGACCGCAGACCGGGCAGGTGGTCTCGTAGAACTCCTTGCACTCGGCGAGAGTCTCGCCGGCGCCCAGATCCAGGTTCTCGGGCAGCGTCACCGGCAGCTGATCCTCGGGCACGGGCACGATGCCGCAGTGCTCGCAGTGGATGGCCGGGATGGGGTTGCCCCAATAGCGCTGGCGGCTGATGAGCCAGTCGCGCAGACGGAACTCGACCTTGCGACGACCACAGCCCATGGCCTCGAGGTCGGCAACGATCGCAGCCTCGCCCTCGGAGTGCTTGCCGCCGCGCATGCCGGTGTACTTGCCGGACTGGACGAGCGTGCCCTCGGCAGCGTGGGCGCAATCCCAGTCGACGGTCTCGGCATGGAAGGTATCGATGGTCTCGCCGCTGGCCTCGACGGCAGCGCGATCGTCATCGTCCAGGATGATCGGCACGATCGGCAGGTCGTACTTACGGGCAAACTCAAAGTCGCGCTGGTCGCCACAGGGAACGGCCATGACGGCACCGGTACCGTAGTCGGCAACGACATAATCGGCAACCCACACGGGGACCTTCTCGCCGTTGACGGGGTTTACCACATAGCGGCCCGTGAAGGCACCGTGCTTCTCGAGGGTGCCTTGGGCACGCTCGACGGCAGAGATATGCTTGGAGTCCTCGACGATCTTGGTGACGGCCTCCTCGTACTCCGTACCCTCGACGAGCTCGTGCAGGCCGGCGTACTCGGGAGCCAGGACAAAGAAGGAGACGCCAAAAAGGGTATCGGCACGCGTGGTGAAGACGGTGATCTTGCCCTCATCGCCCTCGATGGGCTCGCCATCCTTGTCGCACAGGGTAAAGTCGACCTCGGCGCCCTCGGAGCGACCGATCCAGTTGGCCTGCATCTGCTTGACGCGCTCGGGCCAGCCGGGGAGCTTCTCCAGGTCGTCGAGCAGCTCCTGGGAGTACTCGGTGATCTTGAAGTACCATTGCTCAAGGTCGCGCTTCTCAGGCTCGGTGCCGCAGCGCCAGCATTTACCCTCAGTGACCTGCTCGTTGGCCAAAACGGTCTTGCAGGTAGGACACCAGTTGACCGGGTTCTTCTTGCGGTAGACCAGGCCCTTTTCCCACAGCTTCTCAAAGATCCACTGACCCCAACGGTAGTAGTCGGGGCTGCAGGTCTTGACCATGCGATCCAGATCGTAGGAGAAGCCCATGCGCTTCATCGTGGTGAGCGCCTGGTCCATGTTCTTATACGTCCAGGCAGCAGCCTGCGTGTTGTGCTTGATGGCGGCGTTCTCGGCGGGCAGGCCAAAGGCGTCAAAGCCGATGGGGTGCAGCACGTCGTAGCCGCGCATGCGGGCCTGACGGGCCATGGCATCGCCGATGGTATAGTTGCGCGCGTGGCCCATGTGCAGGTCGCCCGACGGATACGGGAACATCTCGAGCACGTACTTCTTGGGCTTGCTGTCGTCGGTGTCGACGGCAAAGAGGTTGGAATCCTCCCAGGCCTTCATCCACCGGGACTCAATGGCCTGCGCGTCGTAGGCAGGGATCTCGTCCTTATGATCTGTGCAATCGCACATATCAGCTCCTTTAATCTTAGCTGGGGTCGGTCGGCTTAGCTTTATTCGCTACTGCGGACAGTCCTGCGCAAGACGAAGAGCACATTAAGTGCTCTTCTTTGCGTGCGGAACTTGTAGCGAACAAAGCTAAGCCGACCGACCCTAAGGTTAACTTGACTGATGATAGCAAATACAACAAGCGAGATGCCTGCGACTTGCAGGCATCTCGCTTTATCTAAATAACGCGGTTTTGAATCAACCACTAATTGTCACCCGCCCAAGCATGGTCGGGTTTTCCAAGTGCCGCAGATTGCCGTGAAAGAGGAGCGACGCGTACTTTGGTACGCGAGCGACGGTTTGAACGGCAAGGTGCGGTGCTTGGGAAAGCCGCTTAGCGGTAACTGACGCTCTGCTGGGAATCCTTGACGACTACGTCGTGGGCGCCGCCTTCGACGATGGAGGTGGAGCTTACCAGGGTCAGGCGTGCCTTTTCCTGGAGCTCGGGGATCGAGAGGGCACCGCAGTTGCACATCGTGGACTTAACCTTGTAGAGCGTACCGCCCACGCCGTCCTTGAGGGAGCCGGCGTACGGGACGTAGGAGTCGACGCCCTCGACAAAGCTGAGCTTCGCGGCGCCGCCCAGGTCGTAGCGCTGCCAGTTGCGGGCACGCGCGGAACCCTCGCCCCAGTACTCCTTCATGTACTGGCCGTTGACGTTGACGCGCTCGGTCGGGCTCTCGTCGAAGCGGGCGAAGTAGCGACCCAGCATCATAAAGTCGGCACCCATGGCAAGGGCGAGCGTCATGTGATAGTCGTAGACGATGCCACCGTCGGAGCACACGGGCACGTAGACACCGGTCTCCTCGTAGTACTCGTCACGGGCGCGGCAGACGTCGATCAGCGCGGTGGCCTGGCCACGGCCGATGCCCTTGGTCTCACGGGTGATGCAGATGGAACCGCCGCCGATACCGACCTTGATGAAGTCGGCACCGCAGTCGGCCAAGAAGCGGAAGCCCTCGGCGTCGACGACGTTACCGGCACCGACCTTGACGTCCTCGCCATAGTTAGCGCGGATCCACTCGATGGTGCGCTTCTGCCACTCGCTGAAGCCCTCGGAAGAGTCGATGCACAGGACATCGGCACCGGCCTCGATGAGCAGCGGCACGCGCTCGGCATAGTCGCGGGTGTTGATACCGGCGCCGACCATGTAGCGCTTGTCGTTATCGAGCAGCTCGTTGGGGTTAGTCTTGTGGCTGTCGTAGTCCTTGCGGAAGACGATGCCCATGAGGTGATCATTGTCGTCGACGATAGGCAGGGCGTTGAGCTTGTTGTCCCAGATGACATCGTTGGCAACCTTGAGGCTGATGTTCTTGTCACCCACGATGAGCTGCTCACGCGGGGTCATGAACTCGGAGACCTTCGTCTGGTGGTCATCGCGACTGGGACGATAGTCACGGCTGGTGACGATGCCCAGGAGCTTACCCTTGGGAGTGCCGTCGTCGGTAACCGGCATGGTGGAGTGACCGGTCTTCTCCTTGAGCTCGATGACCTGCTCCATGGTCATGTCGGGGGTCAGCGTGGAATCGGACTGAACGAAGCCGGCCTTGTGATCCTTGACGGCCTTGACCATGGCGGCCTCGGACTCGGCGCTCTGGGAACCGTAAATAAAGGACAAGCCGCCCTCGGTAGCGAGCGCGACACCCATGTCGACGCCCGAGACGGACTGCATGATGGCGGAAACCATGGGGATGTTCAGGGTGATTGCCGGCTTCTCACCGCGCTTAAAGCGGGTCAGCGGCGTCTTAAGAGAGACGTTGTTGGGGATGCACTGCGAGGACGAGTAACCAGGAACCAGCAGATACTCAGAAAACGTGTGGGACTCACCGGGAAAGAACGTAGCCATGTTTCTCCTTTTTCCATGCGACCGGTCGGCTGCAGGCCTCGTAGGACCCAGCCCAACCTTGGGCGCCCAATACTGGGGAAGTATCTTAACGCACTTTGACTGCTACAATGCATGTTTTAAGAAGAGCACACGAGGGTTTGACGCAGGCTTTGCGTTTGCCCAGCAAACACTTTAGCGGGGAGACGTGGAGCACATGGAGTACAAGACGACGGCAAAGTTGGTCATTCAAGCGTGCGACAAGGATCTGCCGGGCGTGTTCGGCCACGGCTGCGTCTTGCTGCTGCAGGGTATTGCCCGCGAGCACTCGCTCAACCGCGCCGCCAAGAGCATGGGCATGGCGTATTCCAAGGCATGGCGCATTGTGAACGAGGCCGAAGGTCAGCTGGGCTGCAAGCTCATCGAGCGCGACGGCGCCCGCGGATCCACGCTCACGCCCGCCGGAGAGCGAGCCATAGCGGCCTACGAGGAGCTGCAGGCCGACATAAACAAGGTCATTGCCACCAAAGCAAACGACCTCATCGCAAGCATCAATGAGTAGCTAATTTGGGACGGGGCTTTTTTTGCTACCCATCCAGAGCATTCTTGACTCATAGCCAAAATTAACATTGGGTAGCTAAAAAAGCCCCATCCCAAATTAGCTACTTACGGAGGGCGTTGTCTAGGGCGGACGCTACGACCAGGGGGTCGTCGGTGCCGGCGAAGAGGCGGACGGTGCTCCCCTGCTTGCCGCGTGGGGCCGAAAGGCGCGTCGTTGCGCCGCCAGCCGGCGATGTGCGGAACTCCCCCGGCAAAGCATCAAAGAGATCGCCCGCACTGCGCTCGATAAGATCAAACTCAGCTGCCGGGCCAAAGCCGTGCTCGAGGATTCCCGTTGCAACCGCATGGTCGGGATGCGAACTCAGCCCGGGATAGCGCACGTTGCGCACCATCTCGTTGGCGGCCAGATACTCGGCCAGCGCACGGGCGCGGTCGAAGTGTGCCTGCATGCGGGTATCGAGCGAGTCCAGCCCGCGCTCCAGCACACCAGCCTCGTCAGTAGGCAAATCAAGCTTGCCCAAGCCACAGCCCTCAAACAGGACGTGCACGCACTCAGCCGCGGCATCCACACGATGGCGCCTGAGCTGCGAGCGCGCGACCGATACGGCAACCAACTTGCGTGAAGCGTTACCGGCGCACACACGGTCGAGCGCTTCGAGCGACAGCACGGCACCCAAGCGCAACGGATCGCAGCCAAAAGCCGACGCCACGGTGTTGTCCACAACCAGCAGCGCATGGGCCTCGCGAGCCGCTCGACCCAGCGTACGCAGATCGGGCACGCGCAGTCCAAACCCGCCGATGGAGTTGACGAACCACCACAGGTGCGGCCCCTCGGCATCAAACGAAGCATCAAAGACCTCGGACGCGGCGGTAAACGCATCGGCGGACGGCGAGCCCGCCAGCGCAACATCGCGGCCATCAAAGCCGTGCGCAAATGCTTCGGTAAAGTCATCCGCAAAGGCCACCAGGCGGTCACCGGGACGCACAATCCCCAGCTGCGACAGCGCTGCCGGCACATGCGGGGCCGCAACAAGACGCGCCTCACGCGCGCCGGCCCTCAAAGCCCAGGCCTCTTCTAGCTGCTGTACGCCCATACGGCACCGTCCCTTCAAAACAAAAACCCACGATGCGGGTGTTCCCCGCATCGTGGGCAACGGCTGCAGTATAGCGCCGATATGCGACGAATCGCTTAGATGTTGAGCGTGTGATAGTTCACGCTCGTGCCCGGAGCATCAACGGTCACGCCATAGGCCTCGGGATAGATGCGCGTCGAAAACACGAGCGAGCCATCATTCACAAACACCTCGACCGACGAGACATCGCCGACAATGCGCACGTTACGAACCTCGTCGACGGGCTCCCAACGCACGGTACGACCGCAGCCGGCAGAAGCGCGACCCTCATCGGTAAATCGCATCTCAAAGCGCGAGGGCAGTTCGCCCTCGGCGGGCACAAACTCCAGCTTCAGCTCGTCATCAACGGTCGCGGTAAACGCGCCATCGACACCGTCAACAACAACGTCAAAGCAGGTATCACCGGCAACCTCCAACGAGCCCTCCCCCACACGCACCGAGGCATAATGGCGCTCGATCTCGCGCGCCGGCTGCTGCAGTACCACGCCGCCGTCACCGGCTGTAAGCTCACGCGGCACCGTCATGCAGTGCTGCCAGCCGCACACCACGGTCGGTGCGTTGCTATAGGTCGGCTCATCGGGCATGCCCATCCAGCCGATTAGAATATGGCGACCGTCCTCGGCCGTGAACTCCTGCGGCGCATAGAAGTCAAAACCGGCGTCCCACAGGCGGAACTCGCCCAGCTCATAAGCGTCCTTGCCACCCGTAATGTCGCCCGATACAGGCATGTAGCCAGCGGCATACACATTGCCGCGATCCCAACGACCGCCCTCAAGGCCCTGGGGCGAGAACGACAAAAATGCAGCGGTATCGCCATTCGCATCGAGCTCAATATAGCCAGGGCATTCCCACATAAAGCCAAAACGCTCGGGCGTAGACACACGGCTCTCGAGCTCCCAGCTCAGCATATCGGCCGAGCCATACACCAGGATCTCGCCCACATCGCGCCCGGCACCCTCGCCGTGCATGGCGCAAAATCGACTATCGACATGCGGGCCATCCACGCGACGACGCGCGCCCAGCACCATGTGATAACGCCCGTCCACGTCACGCCACACCTTGGGATCGCGCACATGGCAGGTCAAATCCTCGGGATAATCCTCGGACGCCAGCACCACGCGCTTTTGGCTAAACGTCTGTCCGTCGGAGCTCTCGACATACACGGTGTCGGCAAGACGACCGGAGTTGACATAGTCAAAGACGCCGTCCGCGTCGGGGAGCTTAACGTTGCCGGTATAGAGCACGCGAATGCGACCGTCCTCGACCAAAGCCGAGCCCGAGTACACGCCATGGCAGTCGAACGGCTCGTCGGGAAGCAGCGGCGCACCAACATATTCCCAGTTCATAAGGTCGCGGCTTGTAGCATGGCCCCACATCTTGACGCCGCCGTTCACATCAAACGGGGCATACTGAAAGTACGCGTGAAATACGCCATCTGCCTGGCAAAGACCGTTGGGGTCATTGAGCCAACCCGTCGGCGGCATAATATGGAAGTGCTGGCCATACGCGCCATGACCGCACTCAGAGGCGGCAGCGTCAACAGCAGCAACCAGCTTTGCAAGGTCGCGACCAAGTGCATTAGACATATCAAAGTCCTAACGGATCGAAAGTAACAAGGCGCCAGAGACCGGCACCAGATACGGGAAACGCCCGCGAGCATACAGCCCGCGGGAACCCCTCAATCAAAAGCTCTTAGGCCTGCTCGGAAGCCTTGGGCTCGTCCTTGTACAGGACAAACGAGATAGCAAAGGACACGACCGCGGCAACCGCGAACATGATCGCGTACTGCACGGGTTGGGCCAGGCACAGCAGGATACCGAAGATACCGGTAACGCCCGTGCCGGAGGCAGCCAGCGAAGTGAGCGCGCAGACCAGGGCACCGCAACCGCCGCCGATGCAGCCGGCGATGAAGGGCATAAAGAAGCGCAGGTTCACACCAAAGATGGCAGGCTCGGTAATGCCCATGAAGGCGGACAGGGCCGAAGGAAGCGCCAGGCCCTTGATCTTGGCATCGCGGGTCTTAAAGGCAACGGCGAGCGCGGCGCCACCCTGGGCGATGTTGGCAGCGCTGGCGATGGGCAGCCAGTAGGTCACGCCGTACTGGGCGAGCTGGCCCAGGTCAATGGCGGTGTACATCTGGTGGATACCGGTAACGACCGTGGGAGCATAGAACAGGCCGACGATAAAGGAACCGATGCCGAAGGGCAGGGTCAGCAGGGCCTGGATCAGACCGAGGATGGCGTTCTCGGCCCAGACAAAGATGGGGCCGACGGCAACGAGCGTCACGAGCACGGTCACGAACACCGAGACGAGCGGGGTCACAAAAAGGTCGAACATCTCGGGAACGATCTTGTGCAGGCGCTTCTCGAGGAAGGCCAAAATGGCGCAGGCGATAACGATGGGGATCACATGGCCCTGATAGCCGACCCACTCAAAGCTGTACACACCGGGGATGACGGTGACCATGGTCTGCACGCCCTCGGAGGCAACCGTGTAGGCGCTCTGCAGCGAGGAGTTGATAAACGCACCGCCGACGACGGCGCCCAGGTACGGATTGGCGCCAAAGGCCTTAGCCGCGGAGTAGCCGATCAGGATCTGCAGAATGCCAAAGGACGTGCCCGAGACCAGGTCGGCAATCTTGTAGATAAAGCTATTGGTGTCGAGCGCGATAAAGCCGTTAGTGGCCATAAAGTTGAGGGCGCTCATAATGCCCAGCAGCAGGCCCGAAGCCACGATGGCGGGGATGATGGGGACAAAGACGTCGCCGAGCACCTTAATGGCACGCATAAAGATGTTCTGCTGCTGTGCCGCGGCCTCCTTGACCTCCGCCTTGGTGGCAGCCTCGACGCCGCTGAGCGCGATGAACTCTTCGTAGACCTTGTTGACGGTGCCGGTGCCAAAAATAATCTGGAGCTGGCCTTGGGCCTCAAAGACGCCCTTGGCACCATCGACATTCTCGATGGCCTCCTTGTTAACCTTAGAATTATCGGCAATCACCAGGCGCAGGCGCGTGGCACAGTGCGCGGCCGAAACAACGTTGTCGGCGCCACCGATGTTGTCGAGCACCTCTTGGGCTGATTTGCGGTAGTCCATGACTTCCCTTTCCTCCAACGGGCGCATTTACACCCGGCCATCTTTGACACTTACACTGTAATCGTTTTCAGTTTCATATGTCTGCAATCGTTTTCATATAGCGGTAAACGGTAGAAAATGGCCGGTGAATGGTAGTTTTGAGGCGAAACAGGGACCTCAAAGGCAGGCAGACATGCCCAAAGCCTAGACATTCATAAGCTGATGGCCGAGCTTGAGCGTCTTGAGACCGCGCTCCCCCTCCTCGCCATCGAGCGCGTTGAGCAACATATTGGTCGCCTCGACGCCACTGGTCAGGTAACCATAATGCACGGTGGGAATACCTCCCGTCAGCGCGCGCAAAAACGCGTTGTCGCCAAAACCGCTCACGCGGTGTATGCCCTCGCCCATGCCGCGAACCTCATCGATGGCACGCAGTGCGCCCGCCGCCATGGTGTCGGTTGCGCATGCGATAAACGAAACATCGGGGGCATCGGCAAGCAGCTCGCGCGCAGCGCGATAGCCCGAGTCAAGCGTAAAGGATCCCTGGCGAATCAAGCTCGAATCAAGCGCCACGCCCGCAGCAAGAAGCCCCGCCTCAAAACCGCGACAGCGGTCATAACCGGCCGCGCGGTCCTCTTCGGTAACTCCGATGTAGGCGATCTTGCCGTCCACGCGACCCGCAAGCGCACGGCCCAACTCAAAGGCAGCCTCGTAATCGTCGTGATAGACGCAAGCCGTGCCCTCAACATTCTGGCCGATCAGCACGATGGGCACGCGGCACGACTCAATCGCCCGACGGTGCTCATCGGTAATCATAGTTGCCACCAGCACAATGCCATCGACCGGGTGGTTTTGGAATAAATCGAGGTATTCGAGCTCACGATCGGCCGCGTTGTCGGTGTTGGCAAGGAGCATCTGGTAGCCACGACGACCGAGCACCTGGCCAATACCGGCGGTAATGCGGCTCACGGACTCCGAGTTGATCTTGGGCACGATGACGCCAATGAGCTTGGTGGAACCGGTGCGCAGCGCGCGAGCCTGGCTGGACCGCACGTATCCGGTCAGCTCAATCGCCTGCTTAATGCGCTCGGCCTTATCCGCCGATATATATCCACCGTTGAGGTAGCGCGAGACGGCGGCGCTCGAAACGCCCGCCAACTCGGCCACATCTTTCATCTTTACCACGAGCACCCCTGTCATTGAAATCGCTTTCACCATGATACCCATGCGGAGCGACATGCGTGTCGCAAGACAGGACGTCACGGTCAATTTAGCTGTCGTAGCACGGGCATCGCAGGGCTTCAACTAGAAACTTCGAAATATAAGTATCAAATCAGTCAAACTACCGATTCGGCACCCCGTTACATTTGCACGCAGTAGCATGCAAAAGCCAACTCGAGAACAACTTGCTCACTTTGGAAAGGCGCATCGCTGTCCGCCGCTAATTCCGAAGGAAGAATTGCCGGCAGCGTCAAAGCCCCCATGGGCGAAAGTCCAGTAACGACCATCAGATATCTCTTAGCGTGACCATACGCCATGGAAATCGCATTGGAGAGAAAAAACGGTGCCTCATTCGAATAACCGGAAATGACCTGAGGAATGATTTTGATACCCAACGCAAGCTCAAACCTTGTGACCGTTTTCAGCGTCATGTTGGGCTGAGAATTCAACAATTTCGAAAGCGACTGAAGACTCACGCCCATACGTTTTGCCAGCTCGCTTTTACTCAAGCCCGAGCGCTGCATCTCGCTATGAACAATAAACTCAATATCTAGTGCTTGCTCATAGGCATGGGTATCGCTCGTTTCCGTTTCCGCCTAAAAGTCTAGATTTGCATACTCTCCCTTGCGATTTCCCTCCTCAACTTTAGGAAACCCAAGTCAATAAGCACGCAGACGAAAATAGTTGCTGTTCTTTTCCAGGTAAGCTCTGGCATCGTCTTCGCTCATCAGCGAGAAATGGACACCTCTCGATTTGAGACGGTCAATCTGCTCGGACGCCGTAAGCCACGGCTTTGTATTAGCGGCGGCCATCAGGTCTCCGTTCGCGACGATTGGCTCGAGATACTCTGTTAGCGCGTTTAACTAGGCGAATCACTTAGATATGATTTTTACGCCGAATACTCTTCAATAAAGCCTCTCGTCATAGGCGTAATGAAGAAAGACGGCCATTCGGAAGAACAACCGCCTTTCCGTAGGACGCAGGCCCGTAGGTTGGTTGCGTCAATACCGCTAGATTCGCCCTAGTCTCCTATAGGGTCCCAAAAGGTCAATCCAGTTAAAAACGGCAGGCAGCCCAAAACAACATCTTTCATGAATCTCCAGTCCTATCGAGCCCGATCGAACTCGGCTATCCAACCAGATACGGCCCAATCACATCGAATATCTCGCCCACCTTAGTTGAAGGGTTTTGCGCAGATGACTTAATGTTACCCAGTTCCCTATGGTAGGCGACGAGGCGCCCAGCACGCTGCAATGCTTCGCCTCGCCTATCATCCACTGCCCCAAACATCCCGTCCAGGTTCTTGCGGTACTCGATGCCCAAGTTCTTCAACATCTCCTGCGCGAGAGCATGCTGGCAGTCGGACGCGGACATATGCGCGGTCGTGTAGCGAAAGTGCAGAAGCGGCCACAGCTCGAAGCAAGGGTTCGACCACAACGCATGGAAGGTCCTCGAACCATCGGAGAGCTCGTTGCACTTGCACTCCATCGCGTCAAAGTCGGACGCAGGGAAGTCATCCTTGTCATACACGAGCCACACGTGATCGAACGTCTCGGGCGCATAGCGGCAGTGTTCGACGGCGAAGTCAAGCAGGTCAAGCGTGTGTTTGCCGGTCCCCTTAACGACAATGGCAACCTTACGCTCATTCGCCGCGCCCAACGCCGCACGCACGCCCTCAAAGTAGCGAGGCTCGGTCTCCTTGCCCTCGCTCACTACAAGATGACGCGTCATCTGAACCATGCGCGAGCGGCCCTCTCGCTTGCCGCTACGCCAGCCCTTCGACTTCTTCGCCACCATGCTAATCCCACTCCTCGATGCGGGTGAGATACGGATCGGCGCCGTAGCGACCGGACAGGTATTGCTTGTCGAAAGCCGCGTTCTTGCTTACCAGATTACCGTTTGCCTCGTGGATGTCGGCGAGAGACCACAGTTGGCTCGCCTCCCCCTCGCCGCGCGCAGCGAACCATATCTCGTCACGGCGGAACACATCGTTTCGCATGGTTGACACATCCTGGGACGAGAAGATGAGCTGCGCGCCACTCTTGTTGACCTCAGGATCCTTAAACAACAGAATCACATAGCGAAGAAGTTTCGGGTGCAGTTTGGCGTCGAGCTCGTCTACCACAACGGTGCCACCACGCTCAAGCGCTGTCATCAGATACGCAGCCAACCCCATGAGCTTCTGGGTTCCGGCAGATTCCTCGGATAAACGCAGCTCGTACGCCTTGCCGCCCACCTCGTGCCTCACGAAGACGCGCTGGCCGCGCCACTCCGGCGCTCTCTCCACTCTGAAGCCATCGATACGCACATCAACGGCGCGCAGGAAACGCGTGACCTCGCGCGAGTCGCCCTCGTCGAGCATTTGCTCGAGCATCCGCTCCAGGTAGGAACTGTTGTAGTTGAGAAACACAGCGTCGAGAAACCAGCTAGCCGCCTCCTGGACCACCGGCGCTTCGAAGTTGATGCAAAGGAACGATAGGTATGGCAGGCTCGGGTTGAACCTCGCAGCCGTCACAAGCTTACGCAGTGTGGGGCCGAGTTCAACCTTTGTATCCTCGCGCTCGAACAGCATCGCCGTACGCGACGCTCCCAATTTACGCCGCCACAGCCCCTCGGACACGATCTCATCGGCGTGTACAGACAGAACATAGCGGTACTCATGCTCACCCGCGCGGTAATAGAGCTCGAACTCGGTGGGCTCGGCAGCAGACACGTCATCGAACTCAAACGCCGAACAACGGGGTATCGAAGGACGATCACCCTCTGGCGCATCAGCGCTGGCAGACAGTAATCTGATCGGTCTGGCCACCGCCGAACGAACGTAATCGAGAGCCTCGAGCAGGTTAGATTTACCGCCGGCGTTGGGCCCGTACACCGCAGCCACCGGAAGGAAACTCTGCCCGTCTGGACACTCGATGAGGGAACGCTCAAACTCCTTCATCGGCGTCGCCTGCATGGAAAGCTCCGCCTCGTCGCGATAGGACCGATAGTTCTTAAAGGTGAACTGGCAAAGCATGGCACTCAACATTCCTTTCATTGTTTTAAAAAGGTATATCAGAGTTTTTATTTGATTATAGACCTTAAATAGCATCAATCAAGTGTTTGCAGCATCTGGAGCAAAGGATACAAGGCCCAAAACTTAGAAGTATGTGGCAAATCCCTGGCGTGCCGAGCGCTCCGGAATGCCGCAATGCTTCTACCTGCGGATACTTTATGCGGAAAAGCCGTTGTGCTCGGGGATTCCAGAGGCTGCCGCATATTATCGACAGGTGAACTCGGAAGTGCGGTGAAAAAATGAGGTCTGCCGACCAGACCCCGGTTTTGGACTCTTGCGACCTGCGGTTTTGTTGGCAAAAAAACGGAGTGCGCTCGGCAAGTTTCGATTCTGTCTCTTATACACATCTGACGCTGCCGACGAAGCTAG
>UQUL01000035.1 GCA_900544235.1 uncultured Collinsella sp. | reverse complement strand
AGCGCCCTTTCGTTTCACGTCACCTTGTCTCAAATGCGACCCGCTCGCTGTCCGTCCTCTACCTGCGGCGCTGCCTTGCTCCGGATGCGGTATGCTCAACCTGCGGCGCCTTAGAGGTAGTCATTGGGGACGTTCTTAAATGACTAGGTTGGGCACATTGCTTTGAGATGTTATTCAATCGGCTTTGATGGCCATGAAGCCGGCTACCTGCTCAAAGAAATTAGCGGCATTTATCTGCTATTGAAAATAATGCTCAAAAAATCGTTCAAGAAGTCGCAGTGCATTTTTTGATGCGTCGCACGTCAAGTGATTTGGCAAGTTCTTGGTTAGATATTGGTCAGTTTTGGGTCAACCTTGCCAAAAGCTTGACGAATGCAGATTTAGACGTCGACGAATGAACACTTTGAGCGAGCTCGGTGCAAAAATCTGGGCTGATTCTCGATAATCGCCTTCAATCGTCCCTTGCCAAGCGCTGGCCTCGCGTACAATCTGCTCCGACATTCGCGCGCCGTCCGGCGCTTAAGAGGGGAGGGCCCCATGGCAAACGAGATTTGGACCATCAAGCGTTGTCTCGAGTGGACCAAGGAGTACCTGGCCGAGCGCGGCGAGGAGCACCCCCGTCTTTCTGCCGAGTGGCTGCTGTGCGCCGCCACGGGCCTGGCGCGCATTGACCTATATATGCGTATGGACGAGACGCTTAACGCGTCCCAGCTCGAGACCATGCATGCGGCCGTTGTCCGCCGCGCTAAGGGCGAGCCGCTGCAATACATCACGGGCAGCACGCAGTTTCGCATGATCGACGTCGCGTGCGCCCCCGGTGTGCTCATTCCGCGCCCCGAGACCGAGATGCTCGTCGAGGAAGTCCTCAATTATCTGGATGCCGAGGTGCTGAGCCCCGAGGCTGCTGCCCGTCAGCGTGTTGAGCTGCCTTGGAACGATGAGGTCGAGGAGGCACGCAAGGCCGAGGCCGCGCTGGCAGACGAACGCGCGACCGCCGAGCGCCGTGCCGCTAACCTGACGGCTGCCGATGAGGCGGCGCTAGGCGGCGACGTATTGGGCAGCCGTGCCTATGCCGAGGAGCTGGCCGACCGCGAGGCCGAGGAAGCCGCCGCGCAGGCAGCAGAAGCCGAAGCCACGGAAGCCGCCGAGTCCGAGCTCGACGAATACGGCATCGCCATCGAGGGTGCCGACCAGGAGACGGCTTCAGCTCAGGATGCCGCTTCGCCTGCCCCAGCCGAGCCCCGCATCGCCCGCGTTCTCGAGGTCGGCTGCGGCACGGGTTGCATCTCGCTCTCCCTTGCCTGGGAGCGCCGCGGCCACGTTACCTGCACCGCCACCGATATCGAGCCGCGCGCTATCGATCTGGCCACCAAAAACCGCGACGCGCTCGGTCTCACATCCGATGAGGTCGCCTTTAGCCTCACGAACCTGGTGAGTTCCATTCCCCGCGAGGAGTGGGGCACCTTCGACGTGCTTGTCTCCAACCCACCTTACATCCCGACCGGCGTCATGCGCTCGCTGCCGCACGAGGTCAAGGACTTTGAGCCCGACCTGGCGCTCGAGGGCGGCGCCGACGGCCTCGATATCTTCCGCCGCCTGCTCAATGCGGCGCCCTACATGTTGCGCGCCGGCGGCCTGTTTGCCTGCGAGCTCTACGAGGGCGCTCTCGACGCTGCTGCCGATCTCTGCCGCCAGGCGGGTCTTTCGGACGTGCGCATCGTCCGCGACCTCACCGATCGCCCCCGCATCGTCCGAGCCATCGTCACCGAGCCCAAGCAGCGCCAGTAATATTTATTAACTGGTTAACAAAAATTATAAAGTAGTTTATAATTAGGACGGCTGAAAGAGGTCGGCCCATGCAACCTCCTACCTTTCGGGAAATCATTGCCCTACTCAAGCACGATGGATTCGTGAAGGTCGCGCAAGTCGGTAGTCATGCTAAGTATGTTTCTGGCGATCGTGTTGTCACCGTGAACGGCTCTGGTGGTGATCGACCAAAGAAGGGCACGTGGGCAAGTATTCGTCGCCAAGCTGGATGGTAGTTGGAGGCAAAATGAGGCAGCGATTTACCTATGACTGCGTTCTCATAAAAGAAGACGACGGTTACTGCGCCAGCTTCCCGCAGCTTCCCGGCGCCTTTGCCGATGGCGATACGCGCGAAGAAGCGATTACCCATGCCACCGAGGCGCTGATGGCGTTTTTGGCCGACGACCTCAACAACGGTTTGACTCCGGCAGGGTACGAACGCTCGGCCGAGGTCGTGGCCCTTTCAGTCGAAATCGACCACGAGGACGCTCGGGAAGCGGCGTGCCGAACATTTAAAGATGCAGCGCTGGACCTCAAAGTCTCCGCTCCGCGGATTACCGCGCTGGTCAAAGCCGGAAAACTCGATGTTGAACTCGTCGACGGCCGTCGGATGATAACGATAGACAGCATCGAGCGCTACGCCGCCCAAAGACGCCACGCCGGCAGGCCAAAGAAGTTCGTCGCAGTCCAATAACCCCCTCACTTTCACCGACTACTAGAGCCGCTCACCAAACCAACATGCGCTCTGGGCAAATAGGTTGAACGTTTCGTGCGAGAATGCCCCACAGTAAACAAACTTGCACCAGAGCGTAAGGGGCTGGCATACACATGCAGACGGTCTATCGGGTATATGAGGGAACGCGCGAGCCGCATCGGCTTGCCGTCGAGCGCGCGGCCGAGGTGCTCGGCCGCGGCGGCCTGGCGCTGATCCCGACCGAGACGGTTTACGGTGTCGCCGTGGCGGTCAACGCCTTCTCGGACGCCGTGCCCCAAGATACAGGCGAATTCCCATCGTGGCCGCGCGATCCGCAGGCTGCCGTCAATGGCGCCGCGGTCCCTGCGCTCGGTACCGGCTACCGCCGTATCTTCACTCTCAAGCAACGTGAACTCACGCAAACCGTCGCTTGGCTGGTCGATGGTGTCGAGGCGCTCGACCGCTATGGCGTGGATATCCCGGAAGATGCCCGCGTACTTGCGCGACGATGCTGGCCGGGAGCCCTGACTATCGTGGTCAAGGCGGCTCCCTGCGTGCCGACCTTTATGCGTGCTGCCGACGACACCGTGGCCCTGCGCGCTTCGGCCTCTCCCGTGGTCCAAGCGCTCATCCGCGCCTGCGGCAGTCCCCTTGCCTGCACGAGCGCCAACACACACGGCGCGCCCTCGCCGGCAAGCTTTGCCGCCGTCGAAGGTCGCATCCTGGAGGGGGTCGATGTTGCCGTCGACGCCGGCGAGACCCCGTGTCGCGACGCCTCGACCATCGTGTCGTTCCAGCACGGCGGGCTCCAGATCCTGCGCCAAGGTGCACTTCCCGCATCAGAGATCGAACGGGTCCTGTCCGACCCGATGCAATAGAAAGGTGTAAGCGATGTCGTTGAATCTGGGCAGCCTGGGCATGGAAGATGCCTCGTTTAACTTTGGCGGTTCCTACATCATGGCGCTCGACTGCGGCACCACCTCGGTACTTGCGACCATCGTCGACGAGTACGGCTGCATCGTCGCGCAGGCACGTCGTAGCGTCAAAACCAGCTTCCCGCGTCCCGGTTGGATAGAGCAAGACCCCATGGAGGTGCTTGCCAGCCAGATCGGCGTGATGATGGAGGTCCAGTTTAAGAGCGGCATCCATTCTGACCGCATCGCCGCCATCGGTATCTCCAACCAGCGCGAGACCACGGTGGTGTGGGACCGCATAAGCGGCCAACCCATCTATAACGCCATCGTGTGGCAATGCCGTCGCACCGCACCTCTGATCGACGAGCTGGTCGAGCGAGGCGCAGAAGAGCTGGTGCGCTCCCGCACGGGACTCACGCTCGATCCGTATTTCTCGGCTTCCAAGGTGCAGTGGATCCTCGACAACGTCGACGGTGCGCGTGAGAGCGCGGCGGCGGGCGACCTCATGTTCGGCACCATCGACACCTGGCTCATCTACAACCTCACCGGCAGTCAGGTCTTTGCCACCGACTACACCAATGCCAGCCGCACGGCGCTCTTTAATATCCATACGCTCGATTGGGACGACGACCTGCTGGCGCTCTTTGACGTTCCACGTTCCATGATGCCCGAGGTTCGTTGGAGCTCGGGCGACTACGGCCGCGTCGCGAGCGACATCATGACCAACATGCCGCCCATCATGGGCGTGGCGGGCGATCAGCAGGCGTCGCTGTTCGGCCACTGCTGCTTCCATCCCGGCCAGACCAAAAACACCTATGGCACGGGTTGCTTTATGCTCATGAACACCGGCGACGAGGTCGTCGAATCCAAGAACGGTCTGGTCTCCACGATCGGTATCGCCGCGGACGGCAAGATCAGCTATGCGCTCGAGGGTTCTATCTTTGCCGCCGGTTCCACCATGAACTGGCTGCGCAACAACATGGGCATCATCTCGAGTGTGAGCGAGTCCGCGCAACTCGCCGTTTCAATCAACGACAACGAGGGCTGCTACTTCGTTCCCGCCTTTGCGGGTTTGGGCGCTCCCTGGTGGGATCCGCATGCCCGCGGTATCGTGTGCGGCCTGACCGGTGCCTCGAGTCGCGCGACCATTGTGCGTGCGGCCTGCGAGTCCATGGCCTACCAGAGTTATGACGTGCTGCGCGCCATGGAGCAGGACGTGGGACTTTCGATTGAGCGCCTGTCCGTCGATGGCGGCGCCTCACGCAACGAGTTCATCATGCAATTCCAGGCCGACCTGCTGGATATCCCCGTGCTGCAATGCGAGACGGTGGAGACCACGGCAATCGGTGCCGCATACTTGGCGGGTCTTGCCGTCGGCTATTGGGAAGACCTTGAAGAGCTGGAGCAAAATGCCCAGATCGTTAGGACCTTCCTTCCCCATATGTCCGCCGAGCGTCGCGAGCAAAACCTTGCGGGCTGGCGTGATGCAGTCAAGCGCTCGCTCAGTACCGCACAGTAGGGCTGCGATGGGCTGCTCGATACAACAAACCGCTAAACTTATGCATGGCGTGCGGCGGCAACATTGCTGCGCGCCTTGTCAGCAAGGCCGTTTTGCGGCCGCAACGAAAGGGGCAATCAACCCATGACCGTCACCTACGATGCGTCCCGTGTGACGCTTGTCGATCATCCGCTCGTCCAGCACAAGCTGTCGATCCTGCGCGACAAAAACACCGGCACCAACCAGTTCCGCCAGCTCGTGCGCGAACTCGCGCTTTTTGACGGC
Source organism: uncultured Collinsella sp. (assembly GCA_900544235.1). Classification (GTDB taxonomy): domain Bacteria; phylum Actinomycetota; class Coriobacteriia; order Coriobacteriales; family Coriobacteriaceae; genus Collinsella. Next base: position 15,056 of record UQUL01000035.1, on the reverse strand, counting down.
TACGAGGCCATGCGCGACCTGCCTATGGAAGACGTCGAAGTCGAGACCCCCATCACTACCGCCACGTTCAAACAGCTCGCCGGCAAGAAACTCGCCATCGTGCCCATCCTGCGTGCGGGCCTTGGCATGGTCGACGGCATTCTCGACCTGGTGCCCTCCGCTCGCGTAGGCCACATCGGTATGGAACGCGACGAGGTTACCCATGAGCCGCATGAGTATTACTGCAAGATGCCCAAGGATATCGACCAGCGCATCTGCCTGGTCGTCGACCCCATGCTCGCCACGGGCGGTTCGGCCGAGATGGCCATCAGCTACCTGCGCGAGCGCGGTGTCAAGGACATCCGCATGCTGTGCATCGTCGCTGCCCCCGAGGGCCTCAAGTCGCTGACCGAGAAGGACCCAGATGTGCATATCTATACCTGCGCTATCGACGACCATCTCAACGAGGCTGCCTACATCGTTCCCGGCCTGGGCGACGCCGGCGACCGCATCTACGGCACGCTGTAATCTCTGGGCCATACCGGCTAACGTCGAAAATACGAAGAAATGGTGCGCGCGGGCGAGCAAAAGACGTCCACGCGCACTCCTGTTAACGGACGTTTTGCCCTGCAGGGTTCGAGAAAAACGTATTACCGTACCTGCGGCATAAAGAAGGTCTTAAGAAAACGAACAGGTGCGTATTAACCGATGCTTTTTCGGTTGTACTTTAGCGATTGGCTCGTACAATAGTCACCAATGTTTGGCGGGAACTGTTCTGTGAGGCGTTAAAAAAGGAAAGTGAGGACGCCAATGTTTCAGATAGCCGATCTGCTCGCTATCGTTGCAGGCGCCATCGCGGGCGCAATTGCCTTCCTTCCCTTTGTCTTTACGCTCAAGCCGGTTCTTGACGATAAACAGAATGCGGACATGCTCAAGGGTATGGTGAGTCTGGCGGTCTCGGCAATCGCCCTGCTCGTCTTTACCTTGGTTGTGTTTGTGTTGTTCGGAGAGGCATTTCGCATGTTCCTCCTGGGCGAGGCGATCGGCTTCGTGGCCTTTATGGCCGCCTGCACGGTTCGCGTCGCCAAGGCGCTGCGAGATCCTCATGAGGTCGAAAGGTAAGTCGTGGAAATTTTTGAAAAGCTGCCTGATGAGATTAATCATCTGGTCAGCGAGTTCAGCTCCACCCCTGTCGTGGGCGATCTGAGCTGCGGCATCACGCAGTACTCGTTTTGGCTGATCGTCTCCACGATCGTGCTCCTGATCGTCCTGGCCGTGTTCAAGAAGAAGCAGACCCTGGTTCCCAAGGGCTTCTTCGTCAACGGTTTCGAGTACATCATCGAGTACGTCGAGAACGATATCGGCAAGGGCGTCGTGGGTGAGAACTGGAAGAAGCACTTCCCGTTCCTGTGCTCGCTTTTCCTGTTCATCCTGATCAATAACATGATCGGCCTGATCCCGGGAATGAAGCCCGGCACCGGTGCAATCGGCTCCACCGCCGCGCTCGCCATCTTCGCCTTCGTGTACTTCATCTACTACGGATGCAAGGCTCACGGCGTGATCGGCTACATCAAGAGCCTCGCCCCGCAGGGCGTGAGCTTCCCGATGAACGTGCTCGTGTGGGTCGTCGAGCTTTTCTCGACCTTCCTGCGCCTCATCACGCTCGCCGTCCGTCTGTTCTGCAACATGTTCGCAGGACACGTGGTCATGGGCTCGTTCGCCATCATGGCGAGCATGTTCATGCAGCCGCTGCTTCAGCAGGTTTCCGCGGCCCACGCCGTCGGCGCCCTGCCTTCGCTGGCCTGGCTTGCCATCCTCATCCTGATCTATGCGATCGAGCTTGTGGTCGGCGCCATCCAGGCTTACGTCTTCACGGTCCTTACCGCCGTGTATGTCTCCGAGGCAGAGGAGGTCGCGGAGGAGGAGTAGTCTTCCGCTCGCGCCTTAATGGTAAGGCAATTCGTTAAACCGCCGGTGCCCGTACCCATGGAGCCCGGCAGTTATAAAAAGGTTATCCTGCGTGAAATAAGACACGCACGACAAAGGAGGAATCGTGGGAGTTATCGGTTACGGTCTCGGTGTTATCGGCGCTGGTCTTGCTATCGGCCTGTCTGCTCTGGGTGCTACGGGTGCTATGGCCCGTCAGCCTGAGGTCCAGGGCCGCGTGTTCACCGTCTTCATCATGGGCTCCGCCTTCGGCGAGGCTCTGGCTCTGATCGGCTTCGTTGTCGCGCTGATCGTTAAATAGCACGGAGCGTCAAGTATGAATCTTTCATCCCAGAAGAGCGCGATCGCACTCTCCGCGTCCGCGGCCGCGCTGCTCATGCCGGTTTCCGCGTTCGCCGAGGACGGCGCCGCCGGTGCGGACATCCTCATCCCTAAGATGGCGGAGTTCATCCCGGCGCTTATCGCCTTCCTGATTATCTGGATCGTGCTGGCCAAGGTCGCCCTGCCGGGCATCATGAAAACCATGGAGGAGCGCGGCAAGAAGATCGAGGAGAGCCTCGACGAGGCCGAGAAGACCAAGCAGGAGGCTATCGCCAAGCGCGCTGAGTCCGACTCGATCGTCACCGACGCCCGTCGTCAGGCTGCCGACATCGTTCTCGAGGCCCGTAAGGACGCCGAGTCCGAGCGTGCCCGTATCATCGAGGCTGCTCACAAGGAGGCCGAGGAGATTATCGCCAAGGCCCATACGACCGTCGAGGACGAGCGCAAGTCCATCTACGCCGGTGCCGCGAGCTCCATCGCCGACCTGTCCGTTGCCGTCGCCACCAAGATCGTGGGCGAGGCACTCGAGGACGATGCCGAGCAGAAGAAGCTCATCGAGCGCTACATCCAGGAAGCAGGTAGCCTGAATGCCGACTAGCCGCTATCAGGACAAGGTGCTCGAGACCTACGCGCGTTCCCTTTTGGAAGCCGCCAAGGCCGAGAACCATGTGTTCGAGGACCTCGAGATGGTCGAGCGCTTGGCTTCTGCCAGCCCCGAGATCATCGCCGTGCTCGACACCATGTCCAAGCGCGACCAGCTCGACCTTCTTCCCAAGGTGGCAGCTGCCTTTAAGTATGTTGCCGAGGAAGACGAGGATGTAGTGGGCGTGACCGTCACCACGGCGATCCCGCTCGACGACGAGCTGCGTCAAACCATCACTAAGAAATGCGAGCAGGACTTCGGCCGCAAGGTATTCCTTATCGAGCAGGTCGACCCGTCTATCGTGGGCGGCCTGGTGCTCGAGGCCCGCGGCGAGCGTCGTGACATTTCCGTCAAGACGCAGCTGCGCATCGCGCAGGAGACCCTCGCAAACTCTGCTAATTCGTACGGAGGTGAAGCCTAATGTCCGAAACCCTCAATGCCCAGGATATCGCCAAGAAACTGCAGGAGCAGCTCACGAGCCTCTCCGCGACGGTCGATACGCATGAGGTTTCAACGGTCGACGAGGTAGGCGACGGCATCGCGCGCGTCTCCGGCCTCAAGAGCGCCATGGCAGGCGAGCTTCTGGAGTTCAAGAGCTCCGATACCGGTGAGACCGTCTTCGGCCTTGCCCAGAACCTTGACCGTGACGAGGTCGGCGCCGTTCTGTTTGGTGCCGTCGACTCCATCAAGGAAGGCGACGAGTGCCGCACCACTGGCCGCATTATGGATATCCCCGTGAGCCGTGCCATGCTCGGCCGCGTCGTCAATCCGCTCGGCCAGCCCATCGACGGCCTGGGCGACATCGTCGCCACGCACCGTCGCCCCATTGAGTTCAAGGCTCCCGGCGTCATCGATCGTACCCCGGTGTGCGAGCCGGTTCAGACCGGTCTGCTCGCTATCGACTCCATGGTGCCTATTGGCCGCGGTCAGCGTGAGCTCATCATCGGCGACCGTAAGACCGGTAAGACCGCCATCGCCATCGACGCTATCCTCAACCAGCGCGGCAAGGGCATGGTCTGCATCTATGTCGCCATCGGCCAGAAGGCCTCCACGGTTGCCAACATCCGTGAGACCCTCGCTCAGCACGGTGCGCTCGACTACACCATCATCGTTTCGGCCACTGCTGCCGATTCCGCCCCTATGCAGTACATCGCGCCTATGGCCGGTGCCGCTATTGGCGAGTTCTTCATGTACAACGGCGAGGACGGCAAGCCCGCCAGCGAGACCAACCCCGGCGGCCACGTGCTCGTCATCTACGACGACCTGTCCAAGCAGGCTGTGGCCTACCGTCAGATGTCGCTGACGCTGCATCGTCCGCCCGGACGCGAGGCCTATCCTGGCGACATCTTCTACCTGCACTCTCGTCTGCTCGAGCGTGCCGTCAAGATGTCCAAGAAGAACGGTTACGGCTCCATGACGGCACTGCCGATCATCGAGACCCAGGACGGCGACGTCTCGGCCTACATTCCGACCAACGTCATTTCCATTACCGATGGTCAGATCTACCTGCAGTCCGAGCTCTTCTTCCAGGGTCAGCGCCCGGCAGTCGACGTGGGTATCTCCGTGTCCCGCGTCGGTGGCGATGCGCAGACCAAGGCCATGAAGCAGGTCGCCGGCAACCTCCGTCTGGACCTCGCTTCCTATCAGGAGCTCGCTGGCTTTACGCAGTTCGGCTCCGACCTCGACGAGGCTACTCAGAAGCAGCTGACCCACGGTGCTCGCATGACCGAGCTCCTGAAGCAGCCGCGTTACAAGCCGTTTGAGGTTGGCGAGCAGATCGTTACGCTGTTCGCTGGCAACGAGGGCTTCCTGGATGACCTGGAGATCGCCGACGTGCTGCCCTTCCGTGCCGAGCTCATCGAGTACATGGACAATGGCTTTGGTTCGCTGCTCGACAAGGTTCGCGCCAAGAAGATCGATGATGACACCAAGGCTGAGCTCTTGCGCGTCATCGGCGACTTCAAGCAGCAGTTCATGGCCAAGCACCATTCGGATGTTTCTGGATCAGAGGAGAACTAAGCCCCATGGCCAACCTTCGCGACATTAAGAAGCGAATCTCCTCGGTTACCACGACCAAGCAGATCACGCGCACGATGGAGATGGTCTCTACGGCCAAGATTCGTCGTGCCCTCGATCGCTCCAAGCAGGCCGAGCCCTATAAGGAGGCGCTGACCGACGTCATGTTGACGGTCGCCGGCGACGCCTCCTGTTCGGGCACCGATCCCATGCTGCAGAAGCATGAGAGCGTCAAGCATGGCCTGATTGTCGTTATTGCCTCGGACCGCGGCCTTGCCGGCGGTTTCAATACGACGGTGGAGCGCACGGCCGAAAAGCTCGCCGCTTCTTGGGCGAACGACGGCATCGAATACGAGATCATCGCGTGCGGGCGTAAGCCGGCCACGTATTTCTGTGACCGCGCAAACGTTGTCATGCACTTTGAGGGCAACTCCTCTGAGCCCGATTTCAATCAGGCCCGCATGATCTCCTCTCATATCTGCGATGCGTATCGTGCCGGTGAGCTTGACCGTGTCGAGCTTGTCTACCACCACGCCAAGAACCGCGTGGATCAGGAGCTTCGCGTCGAGCATCTGTTGCCGCTCGACCCCGAGATGATCGCTATGGCCCACGGTCCGCGTAAGAACGAGACCGACGCCCCTAAGCGCATCTCGTCCACGTTCGAGTTCGTGCCCTCTCCCGAGCATGTTCTCGGCAAGCTTGTGCCGTCTTATATCCTGACGGTCATCTACCAGGCCCTGATCGATTCGGCGGCTGCCGAGCAGGGTGCACGCCGCAAGGCCATGCACTCCGCGACGGAAAACGCCACCGCGATCATCTCGACCCTTACCCGCACGTATAGTCGCGTGCGCCAGGCTTCGATCACGACCGAGATTAACGAGATCGTCGGCGGAGCCTCAGCATTGGAGGAACAGTAATGGCTAATAACACCGTAAAGCTTGCGGTCGAGGAAGCCACCAAGAAGACGACTGCCGGTGATGGTCGCATCGTGCGAATCATCGGCCCTGTCGTCGACGTCAAGTTTGACGGCGCGGTGCCCCCGATCTACAACGCGCTCACGGTCGAGGCCGAGACCCCGATCGGTCATCTGAGCACGATCCTCGAGGTCGAGAGCCAGCTTCCGGGCGGCGTCGTCCGCACGGTCGCCATGTCCTCGACCGACGGCCTGCAGCGCGGCCTCATCGCCACCGATACCGGTGAGCCCATGAAGATGCCCGTTGGTCCCAAGACGCTCGGCCGCATTTGGAACGTCATGGGCAAGCCCGTCGACGGCAAGCCCATGCCCGAGGTGGAGGAGTTCTACCCCATCCACCATGCAGCGCCCCGTTTCGACGAGCTCACCACCAAGACCGAGATCTTCGAGACCGGCATCAAGGCCGTCGACCTGCTCGAGCCCTACATCCGCGGCGGCAAGACAGGTCTGTTCGGCGGCGCCGGCGTCGGCAAGACCGTTCTGATCCAGGAGCTCATCAACAACCTCGCCCAGGAGCACGGCGGCACCTCGGTGTTCACCGGTGTCGGCGAGCGTACCCGCGAGGGCACCGACCTGTTCCTCGAGATGAGCGAGTCTGGCGTTATCGACAAGACCTGCTTGGTCTATGGTCAGATGAACGAGCCGCCCGGAGCGCGTCTGCGCATCGGTCTGGCCGGCCTTACCACCGCTGAGTACTTCCGCGATCGCGGCCAGGACGTTCTGCTGTTCATCGACAACATCTTCCGCTTCTCCCAGGCGGGTTCCGAGGTTTCCGCACTGCTGGGCCGTATGCCGTCCGCCGTTGGTTACCAGCCCACGCTGGCAACCGAGATGGGCGACCTCCAGGAGCGCATTACCTCGACCAAGACGGGCTCCATTACCTCCGTCCAGGCTGTCTACGTCCCCGCAGACGACCTGACCGACCCGGCGCCTGCCACGACGTTTACGCACCTCGATGCCACCACGGTTCTTTCGCGTAGCATTTCGTCGCTCGGCCTGTTCCCGGCTATCGACCCGCTCGCGTCTTCCTCCGACGCTCTCGATCCCTCGATCGTCGGCGAGGAGCACTACCGTGTCGCTGTCAAGGTCCAGGAGCTCCTGCAGGAGTACTCCGACCTTCAGGACATCATCGCCATTCTGGGTATGGACGAGCTGTCCGAGGAGCAGCGCCTTACGGTCAACCGTGCCCGTAAGATTCAGCAGTTCCTCTCGCAGTCCTTCCACGTCGCCGAGAAGTTCACCGGCAACCCCGGTGTCTACGTCCGCGTCGAGGATACCGTCCGCTCTTTTGCCGAGATTGTCGACGGCAAGGCCGATGACCTGCCCGAGCAGGCTTTCCGCTATGCTTCCACGATTGAGGACGTGCGCGAGCGCGCCCGCAAGATGGGGGAGAAGTAGGTTATGCGTATCCGCATCGTGTGCCCCGTGAGCTGCGCCTATGAGGGCGACGCTGCGTTTGTGTCGATTCCGTCCACGGATGGCGAGTTTGGCGTTCTGCCTGCTCACTCCAGCGAGATCTGCACGATCGACCGCGGTTACGTTCGCGTTTCCGATAAGGCCATGGGCACTGTCGACCACACGTTTGCCGTGGCCGGCGGCTATGCCCAGGTTGCGGACGATGTCGTGACCGTTCTCGCCGAGCGCGCTTGCGATTTGGCGACCGTCGATGCCGACAAGCTTAAAGCTGATATTCAAGGTTTTGAAGAGAAGCTGGGTAATTTGTCGGAGGATGATGCACGCCGCGCCTACCTCTATAATGAAATCGCATGGTGTAAGCTCAAGCTTGCCCAATAGTCAAACGATTTAGCGTTCGACCATCTGCGAACACATCATGCCCGGGATGGCCCAGCCACCCCGGGCATGCTTTTTGAAAGGGTAGACCTTGGATATTATCCGCGTTGAGGGTGGCCACGCCATCGGAGGCTCCGTGCCCGTCTCGGGTGCCAAGAACTCCGCGCTCAAACTCATGGCGGCAACGCTTCTGGCGCCGGGCAAGACGACGCTGCAGAACGTGCCCGATATTTCCGATGTTCACGTGATGGGCAAGGTGCTCAAGGGCATGGGCGCTACGATCGATGTTCTCGACGAGCACACGCTCGAGATTGATACCTCTCAGGTCGATTCTTGGGAGGCCCCCTACGAGCTCGTTGCCAAGATGCGTGCTTCCACAGCCGTGATGGGACCCCTGCTGGGTCGCTTCCATCGCGCCAAGATCGCCATGCCGGGCGGCTGCAACCTGGGTGCTCGCAAAATCGATATGCACATTCTTGGTCTTGAGGCCCTGGGCGTTGAGTTCGATACCGCCCACGGCTACATCAACGCTAATGCGCCCCAAGGTCTGCGCGGTACCACCGTCACGCTCGAGTTCGCCAGCGTCGGTGCGACCGAGAACCTCATCATGGCATCCGTGCGCGCGCAGGGCACCACGGTTATCGACAATGCCGCCCGCGAGCCCGAGATCGTCGATCTCGCCAACATGCTCAACGAGATGGGCGCCAAGATTGTTGGCGCCGGTACGCCTGTCGTGACCATCGAGGGCGTGGAAGAGCTGCATCCTGTTACCCATCGCGTAGTGGGCGACCGCATCGAGGCCGGTACCTTTATCGTTGCCGGTGCGTTGATGGCCGACGATCGCGGTGTCGATGTCACGGGCTTTTGCCCCATTCACTTGGGCATGGTGCTCAAGAAGATGGAGCTCATGGGTATCGACTGCGAGCGCGTCGAGGATGGCGTCCATGTAAACCGTGCCGAGCGTATCAAGCCGGTCGACATCCAGACGCTTCCGTTCCCCGGTTTCCCGACGGACATGCAGGCGCAGATTATGGTGCTCTCCGCTCTCGCCGACGGCAGTTCCGTTATTACCGAGAACATCTTCGAGAATCGCTTTATGTTTGCCTCTGAGCTGGTGCGCATGGGTGCCGACATTCGTATCGAGAGCCATCATGCCATGATTCATGGCGTCAAGGGCTTCTCGGGTGCACAGGTTACCTCGCCCGATCTGCGTGGCGGAGCGGCCCTCGTCGTAGCGGGCTTGATCGCCGACGGGACGACCGAGGTTTCGGCCATCCATCACATCAAGCGCGGCTACGAGCAGTTTGTCGAAAAGCTGCAGGCGCTCGGCGCGCATGTCGAGCATGCTACCGTCCCCGATCCCGTCATCTACTAATACAGGTTGCCTATGTTTAATAAAAAGCCCCTCGCGGATACCACCGCCCGAAGACCCTCAACTGGTGCACAGGCCAAGATCTACAGTCGCGATAACGTGGCTCGCTATTCCGAGCGCGCTCGCCAACGTCGTCGTAGCCACACGATTCGTCACGTCGCGCTCATTGTCGTGCTTGGCGTGCTGCTGAGTGCTACTACCGCTGCCGGCCTGTGGTTTGCCACCATTATGGGCAAGCTCGGCGATTCTAATGTCATTACCGACAATCTGCGTCGGGTTCTGGTTGACACCGATGAGGCAAAGGATCCGTTCTACGTGCTGCTTCTTGGCACCGACGGCCGTCCGGGCGAGGATACGTATCGCGCCGACTCGATTATCCTGGCACGCATCGACCCCACGCAAAAGCAGGCGACGCTCATTTCCGTTCCGCGCGACACCAAGGTCGAGTACAAGGGCGAGACCATGAAGATCAACGCCTGCCATACCGTTGGCGGCGCCGAGGCCATGGTCGAGGCTGTCAACGAGCTGTGCGGTGTTCAGATTTCCCACTATGCCGAGGTCAGCTTCGACGGTATGCAGGCGCTGATTGATTCGGTTGGCGGTATCGACATTAACGCAACCGATGATGTTGACGACCCCGAGCACCTGGATATTAAGATTACCGCTGGTCAGCAACATATGGACGGCGCCACCGCCCTTACCTATGCCCGCTGCCGCTACACCTATGCCGACGGCGATTACACGCGCATGCGCCACCAGCGTCAGGTGCTTGGCGCCCTTGCCAACCAGATTCTCAATAACTTCGATGCCACGAAGATCTTTGGCCTGGTTAATTCGCTGTCCGATATGCTCGTAACCGATATGAGCGTTCAGGATATCGTGGCTACGGTCAATGCCATGCGCGGTATGGATGTCGACGGTATCTACTCGGCCAACCTGCCCTCGTACGCCGACGACAGCACCATGATCGACGGTGTGAGCTACGTCTTTGTCTACGAGGACGAGCTCAAGGAAATGATGGAGCGCGTCGATGCCGGCAAGGATCCCAAGGGTCCCAACACCATGGGTCTTTCCGACGGTTCCAGCTCTACGATTGGCGACCTGAACAACAACACGTCTGACGACTACGCAAACGGTACCGCAACCTCATCGGTCAGCTCTGACGATTCCGATGACTCAAGCGATTCAAGCGATTCGGACTACTACGAAGAGCCCACCGGCGACGGCAACGGCTACGAAGCTAACTACTAGAGTTACGCGGTTTTACCAAACCGCGTAACCGCTTGACGCTGCAAACCCGCCCGAGCGGCAATCTGCCTTTCAACTTCGGCGGCATGACCAAAAGGTCAATGCCGCCTTGTTTCAAGGCACCTTGCTCGCTCTGGCGGGTTTTCGCTGTCCGCGCCAAAACATCGGCGTTGCCGGAACACTTGGCACTTGGGGACGTTCCTTTTGTGCCGGCAGTTTGGGACACTCCTTGCGTTAAGAGGCTGGCGTGCGTCAACCTGTTCTCATTGCAGCAAAAAAATCGCCCCGTTCTTGCTTGAGGACGGGGCGATTCGTCTTTTGGACTTGTGCAGCCAGGCTTATGCAAAGCGGGCGACGAGCTCCTGGAGCACGTCGGTCATCTTGACGAGCGAACTGACCGGGACGAACTCGTTGACGCCGTGGTAGCAATAGCCGCCGGTGGAAAGGTTGGGGCAGGGCAGACCGCGGAACGACAGCTGAGCGCCGTCGGTGCCGCCACGAATCGGCAGCACTTGGGGCTCAACGCCGCAGGCAAGGTAGGCTTCCTTGGCAACATCAATAAGCTCGGGATAGTCACGAACGATCTCGGCCATATTTCGATACTGCTGCTTAATCTCGACCGTCACGCGCTCCTCACCCAGACGCTGGTTGAGCATCGAGGCGGCGGCATCAATAAGGTCGAGTTTCTGCTGGAACTTGGCGGCGTCATGGTCGCGGACGATATAGCGCGCTGTGGCGTGATCGACGGTCGCAGATACACCCTCAAGGTGATAAAAGCCCTCGTAGCCTTCCGTATACTCCGGTCGCTGCACGTAGGGGAGCAACGCGTTGAAGTCGCAGAACAGATTGCCTGCGTTGACCATACGGCCCTTAGCGTCGCCCGGGTGGATGGACTGGCCCTCAAAGCGGACGGTCGCCTCGGCGGCGTTAAAGCACTCCCACTCCAGTTCGCCGATGGGGCCGCCGTCGACCGTGTAGGCGTACTTGCAGCCAAAGGTATCGATATCCAACAGCTCGGCTCCGTGGCCGATCTCCTCGTCAGGGCAGAAGCAAATGCCGAGTGCGGGATGGGGCAGAGAAGGGTCCTGAGCGATACGCGCGACAAGCGACATGATCTCGGCGACGCCTGCCTTGTCATCCGCGCCCAGCAGCGTGGTGCCATCGCTGCAGACCAGGTCCTCACCCGCGAGGTCATTCAGGGCGGGAAGCTTGGCGGTACTCATGGCAACGGGCTTACCGTCAACCGTGCCGCAGACCAGGTCGCCGCCTTCGTAGTGTACGATGTGCGGCTTCACGCCGGCGCCCGGTGCAACTTCGGTGGTGTCGAGATGGGCGATCAGGCCCAGGGCGGGCCTGTCCTCAGCGCCCGCACTTGCGGGGATATGCGCGCAGACATAGGCGTGCTCGGTCACGTGGGCATCTTCCGCACCAAGCTCGCGCAGCTCTTCAGCCAGCACGTTGGCAAGGTCAAACTGAACGGCGCTCGAGGGTACCTGGTCGCAGTTTGCATCCTCGGACTGCGTGTTGATCTGGACGTAGCGCAAAAAGCGTTCGAGGACATCGGGGCTCGTGGTGGTGTTTTCCATAAAGACCGCTCCAATCTTGGTCGTCGTGTGCAACAAGAACTCTAGCACGGTATGCCACGGCATACCACGACGCTTGGATGGGGTAGAATCAGCCATTGAATGCAGAAGGGACGGAAGATCATGGATACGACAAATAGCTCGCGCGAACTACATCTGACGGTGGCGAACGAAGACTACTTGGAGTGCATGGTTCGCATTGAAAGCGAAGAGGGGGAAACCAACGGCGTGCGATCGGTCGACATCGCGCAGCGCCTTGGCGTCTCCAAGGCATCGGTCAATAAAGCGGTTTCGGCGCTCAAGGCATCCGAACTTGTCGAGCAATCACACTACGGCAAGGTAGTCCTGACCGATCGTGGCCGCGAGGTTGGTACGGCTATCTGGTACCGTCATCGCCTCATCCGCACGTTTTTGGTTCAGGAGCTCGGTGTCGAATTTGAGCGAGCCGATTCCGAGGCCTGCATGATGGAGCATGCGCTTTCCGAGGACACGATGAACCGCTGGCTCGCCTATCTCGAAAAGCAGGGAATCAGCGTCGAGGAATAGCGGGATATATTATGGATACGAGTTATTACAACCGCTTTGGTGCCGAGGAACTTACGCGCCGCTTGTCGAGCGAGACCTTGTTGGCGCAGGGTCCCATGGGCAGTGTTCTGTTGAGTGAGTACGATGCCGCCGACATTCCACCGGCGTTTTGGAATCTGGCAGAGCCGCAGACCGTTTCTCGTATCCATCGCTTGTATGTCGCCGCCGGCGCGCAGGTGCTCATTACCAACACCTTTCAGGCATCGAGCTATGCCCTCAAGCACGACCAGATTGCGCCGTCCGTGGCGGAGGTCAATCGCGGGGCTGTCGACGATGCCCGCCAGGCGCACCCTCAGCTGCTGCTAGGCTCGATGGGCCCGATCGGTATTGAGTGGTTTGCCGAGGACTCTGCCGAGTATCGTGAAATCCGAGGCATTGCGCGCGAACAGGCGCGCGCCTTGCTCAATGCCGGCGTTGACGGTCTGCTGATCGAGACGGTGACGTCTATCCGTAATTTGCAGCCCATGCTTGCCGGCGCTCGAGATGCCGCCGACGGCATGCCTGTTCTGGTGAGTTTTGTCGTTGACGATAAAGGCGACCTGTTGGGCGATGGCCTCAACATCGAGGCAGCCGTTTTGTACGCCGAAAAACACGGCGCAAACTCGGTTGGTGTTAATTGCTGTTCGCTTGCGGCCGCGAACGCGGCGGTGCCCAGGATGGTTGCATCGGCGACTACTCCCGTCACGGTGCGTCCCAACGTAGGCGATCCGGTCCAGACTCAGGATGGCCCCGTATGGCACGAGAACCCCGAAGCTTTCGCGCGCGCATGCATCGAATGGAGACATGCCGGCGCCGCAATGGTGGGCAGTTGTTGTGGAACCACGGCAATCACTACGGCAGCGATGGCCGAGGCGCTCGATATATAAAGGGTAAAACCGCTCCATACGGGGCGGTTTTTTTATTGCCTGCATGTCCTCGGCAGCATTTGCCCAAATGGTGAATGCTGGTGCCGGCAGGTTGCCGAGTGCATGTTGCGGGTATACCCCATGCGTACCATGATCCAAACACTGTGAGGTGTCTGCGCGTGTGCGCGATAATTCATTTTGGAACTGACGGTTGGCGCGCTCGCGTCGATGAGGACTTTACTGCCGATAACGTTGCCCGTATCGCCGATGCCGTCGGCGAGTTGTGGCAAAAGACCAATCCGGGCAAAACGGTATATATAGGGTTCGACACCCGGCCCCTGGCGAGCGAGTTCGCTGAGCTTGCGGCGGGCGTGCTAGCAGCGCACGGGCTGGACGCCGTGCTCGCTTCGCGACCTGTTCCGACCCCTGCCCTTACGTGGGCGGCGGCTTATGACGGTGAGGCGTGCGGCGCGCTCATGGTGACGGGGTCCCATCATCCGCAGGGTTATCTGTGCCTCAAGATTCGCATGGGTGACGGCTCGACCGCCAACCAGGATGTCATCGAAGAGCTCGAAGAGACCATGGCTCCCGAGCCAATGGGGATCGAAGGGCAATATCGCACCGCGGATATTATTCCTGACTATATGCAGGCGGTGGCATCGTTTGTCGATGCCGAAGCCATCCGCGCCGCGCACTTGCGCGTGGTTGTCGATCCCATGGGCGGCGCAGCCCAGGGCTATCTAGCCGACTTGCTGCGCGAGCTTGGCGTTGAGGTGCACGAGATTCACGCCGGGCAGGCGTCTGATCAAGAAGATATCTGCCCCGACCCCGTTGAGCCTTGGGTGGACACTTGCGAGCGCACGGTTATCGAGGACGGAGCTTGCGCTGGCCTGGTGACCGACGGCGACGCCGACCGTATCGGCGCGGTTGACGAGCGCGGCAGATATATACATCCGCATCAGATCATGGCGCTCGTTTTGGGCGACTTGGTTCAATTTCGCAATTTGGAGGGGCGCGTCGTCGTCAATCTTTCATGCTCGACGCTCGTGCGTCGCATTGCCGAGGCGCTTGGCTGCCGCGTGACCGTCAAACCAGTCGGTTTCAAATATATAGCGGCGGAGATGAAGAAGGGCGGCGTCCTCATGGGCGGCGAAGAAGCCGGTGGTATCGGCATCGCCGCGCATATGCCCGAGCGCGATGGAATCCTCGCCTGTCTGATTTTGTGTGAGCTTATGGCAAAGACGGATGCGCCTTTGGGCGTTCTGGTCGACCAACTCGAGGCCAGTTTTGGTAAGACGAGTTACGGTCGACGCGATTTGCGCCTTGAGGCCGAAGATGCCGAAACGTTGCGAACCCTGCTGCCGGGCGTTAACCCCAAGTCGATTTGTGGCAAGGTGCCGCAAAACGTTAGTCATATGGATGGCTTGCGTTTGGCATTCGAGGATGACACGTGGCTGCTGGTCCGTCCTAGCGGGACCGAACCAGTGGTGCGCGTCTACGCCGAGGGGTTCTCGGTGGAAGAACGTGATGAGTTGCTCGATGCTGGCTGTGCTTTAGCTAAGGGGACGTATCCGCTTTAACCATGAGACTGCCTTATATAAAGAGATGCTCGGCGAGCGGTAGGTAACGGCTGGCAAACGTTAGTCGGATCCCAAGATGTGTAGGAAATGTGTACGCCCAGATTCCCGCCCGCGGGGGCCCTCCGGTCTGGCAATATATCTCCTTGCCGCGCGGCCCGGTGGAACCGGGAACC
>UQUL01000034.1 GCA_900544235.1 uncultured Collinsella sp. | reverse complement strand
CGCGGGCGCCCGGTCGGCGGCCCGTTCTGGGCGCGCCTCAATCGTAGCCCGAGACGGTCCCGGGCTGACAATTTCGACTGTAATGGACGTTCTTAAACGACTAGTCAAACAAGAACGTCCCCAACGACTAGGCATGAAAAAGGCAAGGCATAGACCTTCTGGTCATGCCCTGCCTTTTGAATGACAAATTGTCGCCCTGGGCGGCACGCAGCGTCGACCGGCCCGCCGTTCATTAGAACGGCGGAACCTCTAGAGCAACGTGACGCTAAAGCTGCGGACGTCCGTCTCGCCCGGCGCCAGCGTAATGGTGTTGGCCTTGTGCTCAAAAACGTCGTCCTCGGTGTCCATGGTGGTGTGACCGGTCCAGGGCTCGAGCGCCACAAACGGAGCGTCGTTGGCGGCAGACCACACGCCGATGTACTTAAAGCCCTCAAAGTCGATCTTGACGCCGTGGCCCGACTTGCGGCCGCGCAGCGTGAGCGTGGAGTCCGGGGTATCGGTGAACATGATGGCGTCGTTATCGAAGCTGCGGTGCGTGATGGGCAGCACGTCCGAGTTATCGGGAGCCTTGTAACTACCCTCGAACGTCATAAGACCGTCGGGCGTGATGATGGGAGCCTCATTAGTCCAAGCCTCGGTAAACGCCAGCTCGTAATCCTCGAATGCCTCGTCCTCGGCACCGGGAGTCGGTACGTTAAACGCGGGGTGGCCGCCCACCGAGAACGGCAGGTCCACGTCGCCGGTGTTGGTGACGGCAAAGGTCTGCGTGAGGGTGGCGTCGCCGGTCAGGGCATAGGTCATGTTGAGCTTAAAGTGGAACGGAAAGGCCTTGAGCGACTCGGGCGTGTCGGTGATCTCGTACGTTACCGAGGAGCCGTCCTCCGAAACCTCGACCAGCTTGTGCTCGACGATGCGCGCGAGGCCGTGGCGCGGCATCTCGCAGGTGCCAGCCGCAGACGTCGCCGTGTTGTTGCGCAGCGAGCCCACAATGGGGAACAGGATGGGCGCATGCTTGCCCCAAAAGGCGGGGTCGCCCTGCCACAGATACTCGTTGCCGTTGAGGGCAAGGCTCGTGAGCTGGGCGCCCATGGAATCGATGGCCGCGGTGAGGCTGCCGCGCTTGATGGTAGTGACGGTAGACATGCTACTTCCTCCAAAAGTAAACAATAGTGTCGAGGGCTATTGTCCCACTCTTGGCGGCGGGGTTGAGCGACAGGCGCAGTTATTGAGCAATAGCGTAAAGGTCAAACCCGCCCTGCGGCGTGCTGTCGACCGTATCGGGCGCCTGCGAGTTAAAGCTCACGGGAACCATGCGCTTTGAGGCGCGGAAGCGCGTGCCATCGGTGGCGACGGGCGGCTCGTCAACCGTGAGCTCGTAGTCGCCGGGCTTGAGTTCGATGCCGTCGCCAGCGGAGTTGACATATTGATACTCGTCAATCGCCTGCCCTTTGAGCGTGCGGCCCGCGATGTGGATGAGCATTTGGCTGTCGCCGCGCGCGGTGTCCCACGTCGCGCCGTCCTTGACCTCGACCGACACATGTACCGAGCGCGTGCGGCCGAGCGATTGCTCGATAGACATCTCGACCTTGGCGGCGTCTTTTCGCTGTTGTTCAACATGGCTCCAGACGTTTCCAATCACCGAGCATGCGATAACGCCGGCCATGAAGGCGATGAGGATGGGGCCGAGCGGAGAACGGCGGCCCGCGTCTTCCTCACGAGCCAGGTCGGGGCGATGTGTGGGCGCAGGCGCCTGGGCGCCTTGCGCGGGCACGTCGAGAATGCTGAAGGATGCCGTGCTGTCGGGGTCGATGGTGTGACGCGGCTGCGGGATCTTTGCCGGCGAGATGGACATGTCCGCCGGCTCACCGAGTGTGGCCGTGGCATCGGCCTTAGCCTCATCGGCCTCGGCTTGGGCCCAAGCCTGCTCAAAGGTCAGGGGCTCGGCGGCATCGGAGGCGGCATCAGGCTCGACAGCGGCATCGTTGCCGGTCTCGTCCTCGTCGCTCGACACGTCACGCGGCGCGGGCTCGTCCCACTCCTCGTCCGGAGCCTCGCCCTCGCTATACCACCATTCAAAGTTATCGATATCCATACGGGGCGCCCCTTAGGCCTCGCAAATAAACACTCGCTAGTCTTATACCCCCAGACGGCACCGAAGCTCACCCGCGCCGGACACGAAAACCGTCACAACATTCGACGCTTTTCCTCGATTTCGAGATTTTCGCCGAATGTTGTGACGGTTTGGGCGACCGGCCGGCAGCGCAATGTGACAAAGAGACTGTCCCTTTGTCACATTCTGCTAGAGTTGCAGGGATTGAATCTCGCTTATTCATGCGACATTGGAGTGACAACCTTGACCGCCGCAACCACGCCTAAAAGTAAGTCAACCGCCGCCGCGCTCTCCCCTGCGCGCACCAAGCTCTGCCTGGCGCTGCTCGTGCTGTTGGGATTCTCGCTCGGCTGCTCCGAGTTCGTGGTCATCGGCATCGAAAGCGACTTGGCAACGGAACTCGGCGCATCGCTTGCCACCGCAGGCCAACTTATTAGCGTGTTTGCGCTTGTCTACGCCATCGCGACGCCAGTGCTTGCGCTCAGCACGGGGCGTTTTCGCCGCTACCAGCTGCTCGTGTGCTACAGCATCGTCTTTGTGCTCGGCAATTTGGTTATGGCGCTGGCGCCCAACTTTCAAGTGCTGTTTATCTCGCGTATTGTCCTGGGCTCCGTCTCGGGTGCGCTGCTCGCCGTGGGCGTGACGTACATCCCTGAGCTGCTGTCCCCGCAGCAGACCTCACTCGCCATCTCGGTAGTGTACGGCGCGTTTTCCGTGGCAATGGTCTTTGTCACTTCGATCGGCAAGTTTGTGGCCGACACGCTCGACTGGCACGTGGCCATGTACGGCACGCTGACCTTTGCCGTTCTGATCTGCGGAGCGCTCGTGGCGTTTATGCCGCGCGCTGGGCAAACCGACGAGCCCGCCACTTTTCGCGAACAGGCGGGTCTGCTACGCGAGCCGAGCATCATCACCGGCATGCTCATCTTTTTGTTTGGCGTGGGGTCGGTCTACGTTTTTTACGGCTACGTGACGCCTTATCTTGAGCAGGTGCTGGGCATGGGCACGGTCGAAGCCAGTACCACGCTCATGGCCTACGGCGTGTTCTGCCTGATCTCGAACATCCTGGGCGGATGGATCGATGCGCGCTTTGGCATGAAGGCGCTACTCGTGACGTTTGTGCTGCAGGCTGCAGCGTTACTCGGACTGTTTGCTGTGGGCGGCACCATGCCGCTCGCGCTGGTCTTTGTCTTTAGCCTGGCGCTGCTCATGTACCTGTTCTCGGTGTCGTGCATCACGCACTTTATGGACGTGGCACGCAGCCGCCATCCCAAGTCGATGGTACTCGCAAGTTCGGTTGAGCCCATGGCGTTTAACGTCGGCATCTCGTTTGGCACCGCAGTGGGCGGCGCCGTGGTAAGCAGCGTTGGCATTGCATATGTAGGCGCGGTCGGTGCCGTGTTCTCGCTTGTGGCCTGGGCGCTCACGCTGGTGACGATTAAGTTGGCTCGCTGGGAACGCAAGAGGACGATGGCGCAGGCGTAGATGCGATACTCGAGCTCGATGATGGCGATCGAAAGGAAACCGCATATGCAACGTGTACTGTTTATCTGCCATGGGAACATCTGTCGCTCGACGATGGCTGAGTCCGTGTTTACCGAGCTGGTGCGGCGCGCCGGGCGCGCGGGCGAGTTTGTCATTGACTCCGCTGCGACCTCAACTGAGGAGATCGGCAACCCGCCGCATCATGGCACGGTCGCCAAGCTGCGTGAAGTCGGGATTCCCGTCGTTGCGCACCGTGCCCGCCAGGTGCGTCGCGCGGAGTATGGCGACTGGGACCACATTGTCTATATGGACGACGAGAACGCCCGCGGCCTGCGGCGCATCTTTGGCGACGACCCCGACGGCAAGGTTACACGCTTGCTCGATTGGACCGAGCGCCCCGGTGACGTGGCCGATCCCTGGTACACCGACAACTTCGATGCCACCTACCGCGACGTGCTCGACGGTTGCACCGCTATGTTCGAGCAACTGTAGACAAGCGAGGTCGCGAGCCACGTCTCCGGCGCGAAACGAGCGTGGATTTTCTCCCGCTTTGAGCGTTCGAGTGCGCTCTAAACGGGAGAAAATCCACACTCATGAATGTGACAAAGGGACTGTCCCTTTGTCACATCCGGGACTGGCCCTAGACCGGCTTGACCTCCAGCTTTATCCCCTCGGCACAGGAGTCGCCCAAAACATCCGAAAGGGCCCAGGTCGCATATAGCGGCAAATAGAGAACCGCTCCGTTGCGCTCAACGTTGCCTCTCGAGAAAACAATCCCGAGCCTTACGCCATATTCAGCCGTATCAAGCACATGACCGAGCGCAGCGTGCGCGTGGTAATAGGAGCCCGATTTAACCTCGATCGGAACAGCCGTCCCATCCGGTCCGTCGACCACAAAGTCCACTTCACCGCGCTTTTTTGTCTGATAGTAGTAAAGCTGGCGATTTTGGGCAGCCAGCTGCTGGGCCACCACGTTTTCGTAAATGCCGCCCAGATTGGGCTCCTTGCTATCAAGATACGCCGCTTGGGCGACTCCAACGGGGTAGCGCGCCATCAACATGCCCGTATCCGATTGGTATAGCTTGAACTGCGATGGCCGTGCCGTCTTGAGCAGGGGCGACTTTGGCTCGGTTACGATATCGGCTTTGAGAGCAACGCCGGCATCGACAAGCCAGACAAAATCTCGCTGGTACTTCTCATAATGCGCCTTGGGGTCAATGGAATTGAGCACGAAACGCTTGTGTTCGCCCTCAAGCATAATGGGGAGCTGATCGTAGATGCTCTGCACCTGAAGGGCACGCCCGCTTGCATACTTGGAAATATCCCGTCGGTACTGTTCGTTGAGCTCGGACTGTAGCTGACGAACAGAGGCAAGGTCGCCCTGCGTGTCAAGGAAACGCTGCACGACCTCCGGCATTCCGCCGACAACGGTATAGGTCCTGAAGTTTGCCATCATCGCGTCATGAATGTAATCAGGAATGGGCCTCTCGCTGATACACGCGTCACGTATCGTTTGGCGAGCCCCCTCGCTCACTCCGGTTGCCCAGCAAAACTCCTCAAAATCGAGCGGGAACATCCTAAGCTCGTGGACATACCCCACGGGATAGGACCTGACGCCCTTGAACTGGGTCCCGAGCATTGACCCCGAAAACACCCAGTGGCAGCGCCCATCCTCAACAAGGAACTTTGCCATCGTCATGATGTCGGGGGCTTCTTGGACCTCATCGATAAACACAAGCGTTTTGCCTGGCGCAATCGACTTTCCCGAAAGAAGCGTCACCCTGCTGATGAAATCATCGGCATCCCGCGCCTCGAGAAGAGCATCTTTTGCCTGGCGATTTTCCATGAGGTTAAGCTCGATGTAGGTTGCATGGTTGGCTTTGCCAAATGCGCGAATCGAATAGCTTTTGCCGATCTGGCGAGAACCCGTAATGAACAAGGCCTTTTGCTCGGAAGACTTCAGCCAACGCTCCAGCTCTACCGCTATTTTCCTGCGCAGCATAGGCTCTCCCCTCAGTGTCATCAAATTAAATGCAAAGTTTTATACGCTTGATTATCGATGAAACGCAAAATTTTTAGAACCTAAAATCGGATGAAATGCAGAGATTTGAGATTACAAGCATAATAGAAGGGGCACCACCGGCGAATGTGACAAAAGAACTGTCCCTTTGTCACATTGCGCTCGACTACTCGTCGACGATCTCGGCAAGCCAGACGTTCAGCGTATCGACCTCGGGACAGCAGAACTTTGCCGTACCAGGCTCGTTGCCGGGCACGGTTCCGCCATAGCGCAGGATATCGATATAGGGAAAGCCCACATGGCAGGCCATGGCACACATCTTGCCGCGGTCGCGGTCAAAGTCGAAGACGTCGCCCGGCTTGTGACCATGGTGGCAGCGGCACGCACCCAGCTGGTCCACGCAGCTCACGCGGATACGCGGACGCTTGCCACGCGGCGCGCCGAGCGGCTTGCCCCCGCCCGCAGGCTTGGCGCCGCCCTCGCCAGCATTACTCATGGTCAATCACGTCCAGGCAGGCCTCGATGGGAAGGCCAGCCGACTTATCCTCTTGGTCGGCATTGCGCTCGATAAGCTCAGCCACCACGCGCATGGCATCGGACGTCGCGCGCTGCAAACTCCAACCTGCCATAGCGCGGCCGACGAGCACCGCCGAGAACGTGTCACCCGTGCCCGGGAAATAGACCGGAATGAGCTCAAAGGGAATCGTAAAGTACTCCCCCGCTACATGGTCGTAACCGATAACCGCGTTCGTGCCATTGACCACGGCGCTCGTAATGACCACCGACTTGGCACCCAGCTCGCGCACGGCGTCCACAAGGGCGCGAGCCTCATCGGGCGTAATTTGCTCGGCGATAGGCCTATCGGCAAGCAGGCACGCCTCGGTATAATTGGGCACCGCGTAGTCTGCGCACTCCAGCAGGTGCCGCATAAGGCCAATCGTGGACTCGGGCACGCCCGCATAGAGCTTGCCGTTGTCGCCCATGATGGGGTCGACGAACACCTTGGTGCCCTTTTGCGCACGGCGGTGGCAAAAGTCCGAGATGATACGCGTCTCTTCCTCGGTCACGATAAAGCCGGTCGAGATAGCGTCGAACTCAAAGCCGAGCTCCTCCCAGATGGCAAGACTCTGGCGCACGTACTCCGTGGTGTCGTGGATGTAGAACTTGGGGTAGTTGAGCGTATCGGAAACAAGGGCCGTCGGCAGGTTGTGGATGCGATAGCCCATATGCGACAGCACCGGCAGCATGGCGGAAAGCGCGACCTTGCCGTAGCCGCACATATCGTTGATCAACAGCAGCTGAGTGTTCTTCATGAGAGTCCCCCTTGGGTCGGGCGCGGCGCAACGGCGCCACAGTGCAACTAAGTGTAGCGCAGGAGGCGTCGTGAGCAGTCACTAGGGTCGCGAAGAGCGCATTGTTGCGGAAAGGTTTCGGAAATGGGAGGCAAATCACGGCAGTAGCGGCACAGTAGCTGCCACCTATTTACTACCATTCCAAAACTATGCCGGATTACTACGATAAACCGCCAGTCTCCAACCACAACAAATTGCACTCCAGCAAAACCGCAGGTAGACAGCTTGTGATTTTCCGAAAAACAATGCCGAGGTCTGAGATTTCGAATTCATCGTAGTAATCCAGCATAGTTTTGGGCAAAGCAGCTTCGGAAGGGTGTCACCGCAGCCCAAAATGATCCGTTATCCTCCGTCCCCCACGGATCACTCAAATGCCAACCCAGGCAGCGCTGCAGATTGAGGACGGACAGCGAAAGCGTTCCTAAGCGAGCAAGGTGGCGTGAAAGAGGAGGGCATAGGCCTTGTGGCCATGCCCGACGATTGAACGCCAGATTGCCGCTTAGGAACGTTTGCAGCGTCGAGCGGTTACGGCGTTTGGCAAAACGCCGTAACTTAATAAGTTTGGTACCTTGACATTCATTTCTCATGCTCCTAGATTGGTTAGGCACAAAACAATTCCACTACCTAACTAAAGAAAGGAGCAACACTAATTCATGTGCGATGAACCTCTTAACCTTTGTTCGCACGAGCCCGGCGGCGACCCGTCACAGCCGGCGGATGCACCCGAAGCGGTTAGCTCAGAAGACAAGCTTGCCAAGCGCATCCTCAATGGCCTGGGCTTTTGCGGCCATTACATGCATTTTCATGGCGGAGGCGTGTCCGGCAAGGCGCCCATCATCTGCCTGCTGGCCAAGCAACCCGGCGGCGAGATGTCGCAGCAGGAACTCGGCATGCACTTTGACCTCAAGCCGGGGTCGCTTTCCGAGATCCTGTCCAAACTCGAGCTCAACGGCCTCATCGAGCGCAGCCGTAACCCCAAGGATCGACGGCAGCTCACCATTCGCCTGACCGAAACCGGCCGGGAAAACGCCCGCATCGACCAGGCAGCCCGCATTCGCTTTAGAGAGCAGGCCTTTGGTGCCCTCACCCACGACGAGCGCGAGCAGCTCGCCGAAATGCTCGAGAAAATCCGTGTAACCTGGGAGGAACTGGATGATTAAAACCCTCATGGGCAGCATCCGCGACTATATAAAAGTCACCGTTGCCACGCCGTTGCTCGTGCTTGGCGAGGTGCTCTGCGAGATGCTGATTCCATTTATCACCGCCAACCTGATCGACGCCATCAAAGATGGCACCACCGTAGCCGAGATGCTTCCCACCGCGGGCTTTTTGGTGCTCATCGCGCTGACGTCGCTTGCTTTTGGCGCCGCTGCCGGCGTCACCTGCAGCCATGCGAGTTGCGGCTTCGCTAAGAACCTGCGTCACGACCTGTTCTACAAGATCCAGACGTTCAGCTTTGCCAACATCGATGAGTTCTCGAGCTCCTCGCTCGTCACGCGCCTGACCACCGATATCAACAACGTGCAGCAGGCCTTTATGATGATCATCCGTATCGCCGTGCGCGCGCCGCTGGTATTGATCTTCGCCTTTACCATGGCATTTATCATGGGCGGCAGCGTCGCCATGGTCTACCTGGTCATCATTCCGCTGCTGGGCTTTGGGCTGTTCTTTATCATCTTTAAGGTGCGTCCCATCTTCTCGCGCGTGTTCCACAAGTACGACGCCCTTAACGAGTCCGTCGAGGAAAACGTCACCGGCATGCGCGTGGTCAAGAGCTACGTGCGCGAAGACTTTGAGAAGGAGAAGTTCGCGACCGCCGCACGCGACGTCCAGATGGACTTCACCCGCGCCGAGAAGCTGCTTGCCTTTAACAACCCCATGATGAACATCTGCGTCAACGGCGCGTTTGTCGTCATCATCTACCTGGGCTCCAAGCTCATCATCACGAGCCAGGGCACGCTGTTCGACGTGGGCCAGCTCTCCTCGATCTTTACCTATGGCTTCCAAATCCTCATGAGCCTGATGCAGCTATCGATGATCTTTGTCATGGTGACCATGGCCGACGAATCGGCGCACCGCATCACCGAGGTGCTGGCCGCCGAGCCCACGATCGCCGATCCCGCCGAGCCCGTGCTCGAGGTCGCCGATGGCTCCATCGACTTTGACCACGTGAGCTTTAAGTATTCCGCGCATGCGAAGCGCCAGGCGCTCGACGATATCGACCTGCACATTAAGAGCGGCGAGACCATCGGCATCATCGGCGGCACCGGCTCGGCCAAGTCCACGCTCGTAAACCTCATCGCCCGCCTGTACGACGCCACCGAGGGTACCGTGCGCGTGGGCGGCGTGGATGTACGCGACTACGACTTGGACGCCCTGCGCCACCAGGTGGCCATGGTGCTGCAGAAAAACGTGCTGTTTAGCGGCACGATTGCCGAGAACCTGCGTTGGGGCGACCCGAACGCCACCGACGAAGAGGTCCGCGAGGCCGCGCATCTGGCCTGCGCCGACGAGTTTGTCGACGGCTTCCCCAAGGGCTATGACACCTGGATCGAACAGGGCGGCTCCAATGTTTCCGGCGGTCAGAAGCAGCGCCTGTGCATTGCGCGTGCCCTGCTGCGTCGCCCCAAGATCTTGATCCTGGACGACTCCACGAGCGCCGTCGACACCAAGACCGACGCCAAGATTCGCGCAGGGCTGGCAAGCTATCTGCCCAACACGACCAAGCTCATCATCGCCCAGCGCATTAGCTCCGTGCAGGACGCAGACCGCATCATCGTCATGGAGGGCGGCCGCATCGCGCAGATCGGTAACCACGACGAGCTGCTCAAGACGAGCGAGATCTACCGCGAGACCTTTACCTCGCAGAACAAGATGTCTGCCGAGGGCGAAGAGGCCGTCGAGGCCGACACCGAGGCATCCGTAACGCAAGCTCAGACCCAGGAAGGAGGCGAGGCACATGAGTAAGGCAACGACCGCCGAGCGCGCGCTCAACCGCAAGGGCGGCACCATGTCGCGCCTCATCAAGACGCTCTTTGGCTTTTACCCCGTGCTTTTGCCCCTCGTCGTCGCCGGCGTGGTGCTCTGCGCCATCATCAACTCCATCGGCGCGACCTTCCTTCAGAGCGCCCTGCAGATTATTAGCGAATCGTGGCAGTCGGGCGATTGGGGAGCCGCGCAGCCCAAGATCGCACAGCTCGTGACCACCCTCGCCTGCATCTACGGCATCGGCATCCTGTCCTCGCTCTTCTGGAACCGCGCCATGGCCATCGTCACGCAGGGCTCGCTGGAGAAGCTGCGCGAGAAGATGTTCAACCGCATGCAGGACCTGCCGATCCGCTACTTCGACACGCACCAGCGCGGCGACATCATGAGCCACTACACCAATGACATCGACACGCTGCGCCAGATGATCAGCCAGTCGCTGCCCAACCTGCTCATGACGGTCATCGTCATCGTCACGGTGTTCTTTATCATGCTGTACTACAGCGTGTGGATGTGCTTGGTCATTATTGCCGGCGTCGCCTTTATGACCTTTATGACCAAGCTGCTCGGCTCCAACTCCGCGCGCTTCTTTATTGCGCAGCAGACCGAGCTCGGCGTTGTCGAGGGCCATATCGAGGAAGTCATGAACGGCCAGAAGGTCGTCAAGGCATTCTGCCACGAGTCTGCCGCCGAAGCCGATTTTGACGAGCGCAACGAAAAGCTCTTCGAGGTCTCGCAGAAGGCCAACATGTACGCCAACATCCTCATGCCCATCCTTATGAACCTGGGCAACCTGCTCTACGTGCTGGTCGCACTGGCCGGCGGCATTTTCCTAGCGCTGGGCGTGCCCAACCTGAGCATCTCGGGCATGGCGCTGTCCATCGCCGTCGTGGTGCCGTTCCTCAACATGACCAAGCAGTTCTGTGGACAGATCGGCCAGATCTCGCAGCAGATCAACGCCGTGGTCATGGGCCTCGCCGGCGCCGACCGTATCTTTGAGCTCATCGACGAGGAGCCCGAAGCCGACGAAGGCTATGTGACGCTTGTCAACGCTCAGGTGAACCCCGATACCTGGCAGCTCGAGGAGGCCGACCACCACACTGGCATGTGGGCGTGGAAACATCCGCACCGCGCAACCGGCGAGATTGAGTACGTGCCGTTGCGTGGCGACTTGGTCATGGACAACGTCGACTTTGGCTACACGCCCGACCACGAGGTGCTGCACGGCGTGTCCGTGTTTGCCAAGCCGGGCCAGAAGGTCGCGTTTGTCGGCGCCACCGGTGCCGGTAAGACGACCATCACCAACCTCATCAACCGCTTCTATGACATCGCCGACGGCAAGATTCGCTACGACGGCATCAACGTCAACAAGATCCGCAAGGCAGACCTGCGCCGCTCGCTGGGCGTGGTGCTGCAGGACGTAAACCTGTTCACCGGCACCGTGATGGATAACATCCGCTACGGCAATCTGGATGCCACCGACGAGGAGTGCATCGCGGCAGCAAAGCTCGCCGGCGCGGACGACTTTATCACCCGCCTGCCCGACGGCTACGACACGATGCTCACCGGCAACGGCGCCCAGCTGTCGCAGGGCCAGCGCCAGCTGATCTCGATCGCACGCGCCGCCGTCGCCGATCCGCCGGCGATGATCCTGGACGAGGCCACGTCGAGCATCGATACCCGCACCGAGGCCATCGTGCAAGCCGGCATGGACAAGCTCATGGAAGGCCGCACGACGTTTGTCATCGCGCACCGCCTGTCCACCGTGCGCAACTCCGACGCGATCATCTGTCTGGATCACGGCCGCATCATCGAACGCGGCAACCACGACGAGCTGATTGCCAAGCGCGGGTATTACTACCAGCTCTATACCGGAGCGTTTGAGCTGGAGTAGTTCGGCTCGCCGAGATGGCCGATTTGCCGCTCATTCGTCGGGCATGACCCTAAGGTCAATGCCCTCCTCTTTCGGGGCAAATCGACTCATCTCAGCGACCCAAACACAATGCGCCGCAACGAATAAAGCCTCCGCAGCCACACGAGCTGCGGAGGCTTTTTCATGCCGGCCGGAAACCGTATCCCACTTTTCGGGCCCAAAATGGGATGCCGTTTCCCGCTGGACCCCTCCGGGAAATCACATCCCAGTTCAAGGGAGTAAACCGGGATGTGATTTCCCCTAACGGCACCTTTGGGAAGCCGCATCCCACTCTAGACGCACAAAACGGGATGAGCTTTCCCATGGTGATCCAAGACCAGAAGCATGTCCGATAGCGCGGCCAGGTCAAGAACAACAAGGCAAGCGTCACGCCAATTTGGACGAGCGTCTGCTGCAGTTTGAGGCTGCTGGCCCATATGGTAGAGTTAACCACCCATGAATTTCAGCACACTGCGTGCTACCTGTTCTTTTGTCATTTAGGGGAGTGAACTTGTGAATACTTCTGTCGCCAAGAAGGCCGGCCAGGCGGTGCGCCTGCTCATGATGGTGCTCACGGCAGTTCTCATCTTCTTCTTCATCAATGTTATGCTGCTCGTCTCCGATATCCAGGGCACGGCGCGTGTGGTCAACTACGCCGGTCTGGTGCGCGGTACCACGCAGCGAATCGTTAAGCTCGAGGATGCGGGCCAGCCTCAAGATGACCTGCTCAAAGCCGTGGATTCATACATCAACGGTTTGCGTTACGGAAGTGACGACCTCAACCTCGTCCGTCTCGACGACGATGAGTATCAGGCAAAGATGACCGAGCTTGCAAATTATTTTGATGAGCTTTGCACCGAGATCATCCGCGTGCGCGAAGTCGGCTATGAGAACACCGACATCATCTCCATGAGCGAGGAGTTCTTTGGCATTTGCGACGATGCTACGCGACTCGCAGAGGACTACTCTCAGGAGAAGGCGTCGGCGCTCAACTATCTCGAGGGCCTGGTGATCATCGACATCATGGGCTTGGTGGCGACCTTTGCGGTCGAACTTGTTCGCGCGGTGCGAACTGCCGCGCTCAATCGCGAACTGCAGAACAAAGTCTATCTCGACGAAGCCACAGGACTGCCCAACAAGAACAAGTGCGAGGAGGTCTTGGGGCAGGAGCAGCCTGTCTCCGCGGAGGCGCCCGTTGCGGTGTGCGTCTTCGACCTTAACAATCTGCATACGGTCAATAACAGCTTCGGCCACGAGAAGGGCGACGAATACATCCGTTCTTTTGCCCAGCAGCTGGGGCGCGTGGCGTCGGAGACCTGCTTTGTGGGCCGCGACGGCGGCGATGAGTTTATCGCGGTGCTGCGAGATACCGATCGAGCTGCCGTGGAGTCCTGTCTCGCTCGGGTTCACGCGAACGTGAACGAGTATTCCGAGACTCATCCCGACATGCCTATCAGCTATGCGGTGGGCTATGCGCTTTCCAGTGATTTTGATGAACCGCCTACGATGCGCGAGCTCTTTTCCCAGGCCGACAAAAACATGTACATCGACAAGAACCGCGTAAAGACAGCAGAGGCAGCCGGGCCGCAACGCGAGGACCGCTAAACCCGTAGCAAAGGGTAGCTAATTTGGGACGGGACTCTTTTGGCTATTTGAGAAGTTGTGCCATGGCGTTGATGAATTTTTGTACTTGGAGGGTCGGCTCGAGCGGATAGTGCAAAAAGACCGGCACCTCGCGGCCGCACAGGAACGGTACGCCCACAAAGGCCGGGTGCACCCCCGACCATGCGCCGCAGGTGAGCACCGCGTCACCCTTTTCCTCCGCCTCGTTAAAGAGCGCAAAGTCGAAGCTATCCACATCGATCACGTCCACGCCGCCGTCTGCCAAAAGATCGATACGCAGGCTGTCCATAGCGTCGTTGCCGTGGCGGAGCACGCGCAGGCGCATACCCTCCAAGTCGGCGACCGTAATGCGATTCTTGCGCGCCAGCGGGCTCGTGCGCGGCAGGTCGATATAAAACGGCACGTTGACAATGCGAAGCTTTTGGCAGGCGTCACCCCAGCGCGGGGTCGAAAAACTCGACTGCACCACATCGACCTCGCGACCGAGGCTGCGCATGACGGTCTCGCGCTCGTCATAGAGGTCGCTTACCGGCACGATCTCAAATCGCAGCGACGGTTCCAGATCGTGAATGCCCGACCACATCGACAGCGTTTGGCGCCCCGGGCACATCATCGACACGCCCAGACGCACGGCCCCGCCATCGCCCGCCGCGCGTCGGGCACGGCGTAGCGCGTCCTCGGACTGCCGCATGATCGAACGTGCATCGTCTACCAGCAGAGCACCTGCCGGCGTCACCTTAACACCAGAATGCGAGCGCTCGAACAACGTGATGCCGAACTCGGCCTCGAATCCCGACACCTGTTTGACGAGCGCCGGGGTCGACACGCGCAATTTTGCCGCCGCACGCGAGAAGCTTCCCAGCTCCGCGGCGGCCGATATGGCCTCAAGTCGTCGATCGTACACGTCAATCTCCCGTTTTCGCGCCTGTGGCCACATGATGCCACAGGGGGTTGTTTTCGCAGGCCACGCGCTTAATTGAGGAAATACCGCATCGCACAGTGTAAACCTACGGTTAACGCCATTCTAACAAATATGCAATTCACCTGCGCAAATGCAAAGCATACGATAACCAGCGAAAACCACGTGGGTCGATTAATGGGAGCGACCCACCGGGAGGCACAAGAAGGGAAGTTCCTATGAGCAATTGGCTCAAGCTCGAGGGCGATGTCTGCGCCGTGACTGGCGCACTCGGCGGTATGGGCGTCGAGATTTGCCGCGAGTTCGCCCGCAACGGCGCCAACGTCGTCCTGCTCGACCTGGACGAGGAGAAGGTCAAGGCCGCAGCCGCCGACCTCGCCGCCGAGTTTGGCATCCACGCCGAGGGTTACAAGATGAACGCCACCGACGAGGCCGAGGTTCAGGCCGCCGTCGATGCCACCATCGCCGACTTCGGCCGCGTCGACGTTCTCGTCAACACCGCCGGCATTCTGCGCTTCGCCGCCATGGAGGACCTGCCGCTGAGCGACTGGGAGCAGGTGCTCAACGTCAACCTCACCGGCTACTTCATCACCTCGCAGCGCTTTGGTCGCGAGATGATCAAGGCCGGCCAGGGCCGCTTGGTGCACATCTCGACCGTCGCCAGTCACTCCCCCGAGACGTTCTCGGGCGTGTACAGCTCCACCAAGGCGGGCGTCAACATGATGTCCAAGATGCTGGCTGCCGAGTGGGGCCCCTACGGCGTGCGCTCCAACTGCGTCGAGCCCTGCTTCGTTAAGACCCCGATGTCGGCCAACTTCTACGCCGACCCCGAGGTCGAGAAGAGCCGCAGCCGTCTGATCGCCACGCGCCGCATCGGCGAGGTCAGCGATATCGCCAACGCCGTCATGTTCCTGGCGTCCAAGCGCTCGGACTTTACCACCGGCGACGCCATCAAGGTCGACGGCGGCTTCTCTAACATGATGGGCGACCTCACCGCCAAGCCCGGCGGCCGCCGAGCCTATGCCGACAACTACCTTAAGAACAAGGGTGTCGAGCTTTGGTCCGATGAGTCCGGCGTCGCCAAGCCGACTGACCAGTAAACCAACCTAACAGAGAGGCCCGCGAATACGCCTGCTCCTCCCCCGTATCGATTAGAAAGAGTCCAATGGCTTCCACCAACTCCAACAAGGGTCGCGCCGTCGTGCTTTCCGCCGCGTGCGTCACCATGTTCTTCATCAGCTCCATCGCGCTGTATTCCGTCGTGAGCAAGAACCTGCTCGCCGTCTACCCCGAGTGGTCCAGCGCTCTTACCTGGGCCTTCCCGGTCTTTCAGACCATCATGGCCGTGACGGGCATCTTCGCCGGCCGCATCTCCGATAAGATCGGCCCGCGCAACGTCGTGATCGCCGCCGCCGTGTGCTACGGCCTGGGCTGGTTCATGTCCGGTACCGTCACCGAGCCGTGGCAGTTCTACCTGTGGTTCTCGCTCGTCGCCGCCATCGGCAACGGCCTGGGCTACAACCCGGCGCTCACCACCGGCCAAAAGTGGTTCATCGACAAGAAGGGCCTCGCCTCCGGCATCACCCTGGCCGCTTCGACCGCCGGCCCCGCTGTACTGTCCCCGGTGCTCGCCTCGCTGCTCATCCCGAGCCTGGGCATCTTTGACGCCCTCAAGGCACTCGGCGTCATCTTCTTTGTGACGATCGCCGCCTCCGCCCTGTTCCTGAAGGCCCCTGAGGCCGGTTGGCTGCCCGAGGGCTTCGAGGCCCCCAAGGGCGGCGCGCATGCCGGCACCTTCGGCGACCTCACCCCGGGCGAGATGGTCAAGACCCCGCGCTTCTGGGTCCTCATCGTCACCTTCGCCTTTGCCGCCACCGCGGGCACCCTGCTCGTGGGCAAGGTTGCCTCCATCGCCGCCGTCCAGCTCTTCGCCGACCCCACGAGCGCCGCGGCCGTCGCCCTCGGCGGCGTGGTCGTCTCCGTCAACACCTGCGCCAACCTGGTCGGCCGTCTGTCCTTTGGCCAGATCATCGACAAGCTCGGCGCCTATAAGTCGCTGCTCATCAGCCTTGTCGTCACCATCGTCGCACTCGTCATCATGTCGATGAGCTTTACGCAGGGCATGTTCTTTGTGGCGCTCGCCCTGCTCGGCTTTAGCTTTGGCGCCCTGCTCGTCATCTACCCGCCGCTCACCGGTGGCGCCTTTGGCACCAGCAACATCGGCGTCAACTACGGCATCATGTTTTTGGGTTATGCCGCTTCCACCTGGATCAGCCAGCCCATCACCGCCGTGCTGTATCACGCCGAGGCCGGCAGCGCCGCCTACCAGCAGTCCTTCTACGGCGCCATTGTGATCGCCGCCATCGCCGTCGTGCTCACCGTCTACATGATGGTCTCCGACAGCAAGAAGAAGTCCGCCTAGTTTTACCGATGCGACAAAGGGACAGCCCCTTTGTCGCATCCCACCGGTCACCAGTATTAAGGAGTCGAAATGTCTGAGCTCAACCCCGTCCGCATTGCCGTTATCGGCGCCGGCGCCATGGGCCGCAACCACATCCGCTTTGTCACCGAGGAACCCGAGGCCGAACTCGTCGCCATCGCCGACGCCTTTGAGGGCGCTCGCGCCACGGCCGAGGCCGCCGGCGTGCCGTTTTACACCGATCCCGCCCAGATGATGGACGAGGTCAAACCCGAGGCCGTCATTATCGCCACCCCCAACGACTTGCACCTGGGCGTTGCCCGCGAGGCTGTGAAGCGCAATATCGTGCCGTTGATCGAAAAGCCGATCTCCAACGACCTGGAGGATGCCCAGGCCTTCGCCGCCGAGGCCGAGACCGCCGGCGTGCCCGTGCTCGTGGGTCAGCACCGTCGCCACAACCCCTTCGTCAACAAGGCCAAGGAGATCATCGAGTCTGGCGAGCTAGGCAAGCTCACCGTGTCGAGCCTCCACTACATGATCTATAAGAACGACGAGTATTTCGATGTCGAGTGGCGCCGCAAGAAGGGTGCCGGCCCGATCCTGGTCAACCTGGTTCACGACGTCGACCTGCTCCGCTATCTGCTGGGCGAGCCCGTTGCCGTCCAGGGTATGCAGTCCAGCGCCGCCCGCGGTTTTGAGACCGAGGACTCCGCCGTGGTCAACGTCCGTTTTGCCGATGGCGCGCTCGCAAGCATGACCATCTCCGACGCCACCGCCAGCCCCTGGAACTGGGAGGCAACCGCTCGCGAGGATCCGCAGTACCGCCCCTTCGACGCCGACGCCTACTTTATCGGCGGCACTAAGGGCGCCCTGTCGCTGCCCCGCCTGCACCAGTTCTCCTACGACGGCGCCTCCAACTGGCATAAGCCGCTGCAGATGGAGATTCCGGCCGTCGACCCGGCACTGCCGCACAAGATGCAGCTCAAGCACTTTGTGAAGGTTGTCCGCCGCGAGGTCGAGCCCGTCGTGACCCCCGCCGATAACGTCAAGACGCTCACGCTGCTTAACGCTATCAAGGAGGCCGCCGAGACCGGCCAGCTCGTCGAGCTGTAATGCCTTAAGAGCGACCGCGGCAGAAACCCCATGCCGAACCCTTCGGTCCGCCACCAACAAGCCCCTCTTCTTTGCCCCGCGAGCAGCCTTCTGCCCGCGGGGCATTTTGCTACCTTGCCGGCGATTTTTCTGAGACGGGGGCTATTTTGCGCCTCAGCTTGGTTCGTTCGCCACGAAACAGTCTTTTGAAACGGGTGGTATCCTTGGTAGCCCTGTGCTGCAAACGCACCTTAAACGCAAGGAGTCCCATGGATCTTATCGCCCAGCTCGCCCACGAGCTCAACCTTAAGGCCGCCAACATCGAGGCGGCCGTCAAGCTCATCGACGAGGGCAACACCATCCCCTTTATCTCGCGCTACCGCAAGGAAGCCACAGGCGGCATGGACGACGTCGCCCTGCGCGCACTCGACGAGCGCCTGTCTTACCTACGCAATCTTGAGCAGCGCAAAGAGGACGTCATTCTGCTCATCGGCGCCCAGGGCAAGCTCACGCCCGAACTCGAGCAGCAAATTCGCGAGGCCACGCAGCTCCAGCGTGCCGAGGACCTCTACAAGCCCTACCGCAAAAAGCGCATGACCCGCGCACAGAAGGCCCGCGAGGCAGGCCTGGAGCCGCTTGCCAACATGATCATCATGCAGGCATCCGCCAAGGGCAGCGCGCTCGACACCGCCACGGCCTACGTCAACGAGGAAGCCGGCTTCGACACGCCCGAGAAGGCGCTCGCCGGCGCGGCGGACATCGTGGCCGAGACGGTGGCCGAAGACCCCGAGAACGTCGCCGACCTGCGCGCCTTTACGCAAAACACCGCCGACATCATCGTCGAGGCCACCGACCCCGCCGAGAAGACCCCCTACGAGCCGTACTACAGCTATGATGAGCCGCTGCGCCGTATACCCAACCACCGCGTGCTGGCTATCGACCGCGGTGAGCGCGAGGGCAAGCTCCGCGTGCGCGTGAACGTCGACGGCGCCGCTGCCACGGCACGCCTCAGCAGCCGTTGGCCCCGACGCCAGGGCGTCTTCGCGCCCGTCTTTGACGCCGCCATCGCCGACGGTTACAAGCGCCTCATGGCCCCCTCGCTTGAGCGCGAGGCCCGCGCCAAACTCACCGTCCGCGCGCAGACCGAGGCCATCAACGTCTTTGCCAAGAATCTCGAAGGCCTGCTCTCGGCGCGCCCCGTCCGCGGCGCCCGCGTGCTCGCGCTCGACCCAGGCTACCGAACCGGCTGCAAGGTCGCCGTCATGGACGAGACCGGCAAGCTGCTCGACCACGGCGTGGTCTACCCCACCAAGCCGCGCCACGACGTCGCCGGCACCAAGCGCGAGCTCGCCCGCCTCGTCAAGAAGGACGGCGTCAACACCATCGTCATCGGCAACGGCACCGCCAGCCGCGAGACCGAGGAAGTCGTCTCGGAGTTCATTGCCGAGCAGGCGCCTGGGCTGCGATACACCATCGTTAACGAAGCCGGCGCATCGGTGTACTCCGCCTCCGAGCTCGCCAGCCAGGAATATCCCGACCTGGACGTCACCGTGCGTGGCGCCATGAGCCTGGGCCGTCGCCTGCAAGACCCGCTGGCAGAGCTCGTCAAGATTCCGCCCCAGTCTATCGGCGTGGGCCAGTACCAGCACGACCTTGACCAGGCCGAGCTTTCGCGCACCCTGGGCCATGTGGTGGAGGACGTCGTCAACCGCGTGGGCGTCGACGTGAATACCGCGAGCGCGAGCCTGCTGGGATACGTATCGGGCATCACGCCGAGCGTGGCCAAAAACATCGTGGCCTACCGCGAGGAAAACGGTGCCTTTACCGATCGCCGTCAGCTTAAGAAGGTCCCCAAGCTGGGACCCAAGGCATATCTCAACGCCGCGGGCTTCCTGCGCATTAGCGGTGGCAAGAACCCACTCGACGCGACGAGCGTCCACCCCGAAAGCTACGAGGTGGCCACGTCCGTCCTGGAACGCGCCGGCGTTAAAGCAAGCGAGCTCAGCCGCGGCGGCGTGCCCGACATCGAGCGCCGTCTGGGCAGCATCTCGGCGCTGGCAAGCGACCTGGACTGCGGCACCCTCACGCTCATCGACATTGTCAACGAGCTCAAGAAGCCCGGTCGCGACCCGCGCGACGACGCGCCCGAGGTGGTCTTTAGCCGCTCGGCGCTTTCCATCGACGACCTGGAGCCCGGCATGGAACTCAAGGGCACGGTGCGCAACGTCGTCGATTTTGGCGCCTTCGTCGACGTGGGCGTGCACCAGAACGGCCTCGTGCATATCTCCAAGCTGGCCAACCGCTTTGTCAAGCACCCCAGCGACGTCGTGCGCGTCGGTGACACGGTCAAGGTGTGGGTCGAAAAGGTCGATCGCGACCGCAAGAAGATCTCGCTCACCATGGTGCAGGGCAAGTAAACCGCCAAAGCAAAGGTACCCCCTGTAGCAATGTGCAAAATCGCGAGTATTCTGCAAATTCCACCGTTCCGGATGCCCCTCAGAGACAATAACCTCAAAAAAAACAGCCCCCGTTTTAGCGTCGTCAGAGCCAAAACGGGGGCCGTTTCATGCTTCGGTTAACTGATAAAGACCTTTACCTTGCTGAATACTCTCAATTTTGCACGTCGCAGGCGGGGGTACCTTTGTCCACGGCAGGATATGGAAGCCAATCACCAACCTACTGGCAAGCTCGTGCCGGCAGCCCCGGCCTTTCCTTTGCCTAGCGCGACCTTCGCGAAGCGCGTGAGCGATAGGGAAAGGAAAGGCCGGAGCGAGCAGCCCGCGGCGTAGCCAGTGTTCGCGTTACGGCAGAATATGGAAGCCCAAAGCGGCGATATCCTTGGCAAAACCGCGCACGGTATCGAGCGAGACCTCGTACGGGTCGCGACCAATGTTCTTGCGCTTGGCCAGGATGCTGTTGGGCACCGTGATGATCTGGCAACCGCAGGCCTCGGCCTGGTAAATGTTAATGAGCTCGCGCGTGGACGCCCACAGGACCTCGCAGTTGGGCTTTGCGGTGGCCTTCTTGACCGACTCCGTCATAAACGGAATGGGGTCGACGCCGGTATCGGCGATGCGGCCGGCAAAGAGCGAGATGATGGACGGCGTCTCGGTGTCAACGGCCTCGACCATCTCATGGACTGTCTCTTATACACATCTGACGCTGCCGACGAAGCTAGAAGTGTAGA
>UQUL01000033.1 GCA_900544235.1 uncultured Collinsella sp. | reverse complement strand
CTCGTGGGCTCGGAGATGTGTATAAGAGACAGACTTGGACGTGACGACCTATGCCGGCTGGGAGGATTTCCTTGCGCGCAACGGCCTCTCCCCTGCCGACGAGCGCCTGCATCTGCTGACCAAAAAGGCGCGCAGAACCTATGCGCAGAGTACCTACCGCGATGGCGACTACTTGGTCTTTGGCAGCGAGAGCTCGGGCATTCCCGAGCCACTGCTTGCCGCGGCGCCCGAGCGTTGCGAGCGCATCCCCATGCTGCGCGATTGCGACTCGCTCGATAACGCCGAGGCATGGGAAGCTCACGAGGAATCGCTGGGGCATACCGAGGACAGCCACGAGGCCATCCTTCGGCAGGATATCTGCGGCAACTTCGTCAATCCCGACGACTACCGCATCAGCGCCCTCAACCTTTCCAACAGCGCCGCCATCGTCCTCTACGAGGCCCTACGCCAAACAGGCTTTCCGGGAATGTGACAAAGGAACTGTCCCTTTGTCACATTCAAGCGCCGCGCCGATGGCACACACGCCTAATTGATGCTCTAGATAAAGAGCCCTCACTTTTAATCAGAATTAACTAAAGTAAAATGAAGTTAAACGGCGGTGTGAAAGGAGAGCCTTGTGAAATATCTCGAGAACCCGTTTACCCCCAGTTTTGGTGAGGTTCCTGCCCATCTCGCTGGCAGACAACAGATTATTCGGGATTTGGACCGTGCCTTCTTGAGTCAGCGCAGGCGCCCAGAATTGACCTCGATCTTCTCAGGCGCGCGTGGAACCGGTAAAACCGCTCTCATGTCGTCGCTCGCGACAAGGGCGGAATCCCACGGCTGGATAGCCGTAAAGACGACCGCGCTGCCGGGAATGCTTGAGGAAATCGAGTTCGGGACGAAACGCGCCGCAGCCCATCTCATCGAATCGTCCAACCACTTCGAAGTCACCGGTCTCGGAATTGCACCGCTCGGCAGCATCGAGGTCAATCGCGTTCACGATGCCTCAACCTGGCGTTATCGCATGAGCGACATCATCGACCAGCTCAACGAGGCTGGCACCGGTCTGCTCGTCACGGTTGACGAGGTAGACCCGACACTCGACGAGATGATCCAGCTCGCAGCCACGTATCAGCACTTTGTGACCGATGGGAAACGCGTCGCCCTGCTCATGGCGGGACTTCCCAACAACGTATCGACGCTACTGAACCACAAGACGGTCTCGTTCCTTCGCCGCGCCCAACAATATCATCTGGGTCGCATTGCCGACTATGACGTACGCGAGGCCTTGATTCGCACGATCCAGGAAAACGATCGCCTGGCAGATGCTGAGGGAATCGATAGAGCCGTTCGCTCGATCTCTGGTTTTCCCTTCCTATTGCAACTCGTAGGCTACCGTGCCTGGGATCTCACAAGCGATTCGAAGGAAATCTCGTCACGCGACTTTGACCTGGGAATCAAAATCGCGCGCGACGAGATGGACGACCGAATCCTCGCGGCAACCTATCGGGAACTCACCGCAGAGGACAAGCGGTTCCTCATCGCCATGCTCGATGACGAAGAAGAGTCCACCACCGCCGACCTTATCGAGCGCCTTAAGCGTTCGCCGCAGCAGGTCTCCCGCTACCGACGCCGCATGATAGATGCCGGCATCATCGGAGAACGAGGACGAGGGCTCGTCGCATTTGAATTGCCATTCTTCCGCGACTATCTCGCGGCTCAATGCGTGAAATAGAAATCAATGTGACAAAGAGGCAGTCCCTTTGTCACATTGCCTATAGGTAGCGACCGGTAATGCTCTTGGAGCAGGCCGCGATGTCGCCCGGCGTGCCGGCGCAGACGATTTGCCCGCCCGCATCGCCACCGCCCGGGCCCATGTCGATCACGTAATCGGCATTGCGGATAAGGTCGAGATCGTGTTCGATCACGATAACCGTGGCGCCCTTGGCAACGAGACCGTCAAACACGTTCAACAGTACCTGAACATCGAGCGGATGCAGGCCAATCGTGGGTTCGTCGAACACGAATACAGCATCATCCTGCACGCGGCCCATCTCGCTCGCAAGCTTTAGACGCTGTGCCTCACCGCCCGAAAGCGCCGGTGTGGGCTCGCCAAGCGTGAGATAACCCAGGCCCAGATCGTGCAAGGTCTGCAAACGCGTCTGAACTTTCTTGAGCCCCACCGTGGCGTCGATAGCCTCGTCCACACTCATATCCATGAGCTGCGGCAACGTAAGCAGGCTCCCGTCCTTGCCCTCACGATGGATATGCGAAGCCGCGTCTGCATAACGTGAGCCGCGGCATGCCGGGCAGACGATCTCGACATCGGGCAAAAACTGCACGTCGAGCGATATCGATCCCGTGCCGTCGCACGTAGGGCACCGCAAGGCGCCAGTGTTGTAGCTAAAGGCACCCGCCTTGTAGCCGGCTGCCTTGGCCTCGGGCGTACGGGCGAAGGCGCGGCGCAGCTCATCATGGATGTCGGCATAGGTTGCCACCGTCGAGCGAACATTGGCGCCGATGGGCGTGGCGTCAATCAGGTTGGCACGGGCGATACCCTCGGCGTCGACCCAACGCACATGTTTTGGCAGGCGCCCACTGGCTGCCTGCGCCTTGAGTGCCGGAATGAGCGTCTCGAGCACCAATGTCGTCTTGCCCGAACCCGAAACGCCCGTCACCGCGACAAGGCGACCGCGCGGGATATCGACTTCGAGCGGCTTGACGGTGTGGATGGTATCGGTCGCCATGCGGATATGTCCCTGGTCGAACATGTCGTCGTCAGTCACCTGCGGACGCAAGCGCTTGGGCTCTGCGCGCAAAAACGGAGCGATGCGGCTGCCCCGCGATTGCTCGACCTCGTCTACCGTGCCTGCAGCAATCACATTGCCGCCGCCTGCTCCAGCAACGGGACCCATCTCAACCAGATAGTCGGCTTCCGCCAGTACGCGCGTATCGTGGTCGACAACAACCACGGTGTTGCCATCATCCACCAGATCGCGCATTACGCCCACCAAGCCGTCGACATTGGCAGGGTGCAAGCCGATCGAAGGCTCGTCCAGTACATAGAGCACGCCCGTCGATCGGTTGCGCACCACACGGGCGAGCTGGACGCGCTGGCGCTCACCCGTGGAGAGCGTGGCACCGGCGCGGTCGAGTGAAAGGTAATCGAGACCCAGGTCGACCAGGCGACGGGCCGCACTCAAAAACGAATCGCAGATATCCGCTGCCATGGGCTGCATCTCAGTCGGCAAGGATGCAGGCACCCCGCGCACCCACTCAATCGCCTCGCCTAGCGTCATGGCCGCGGCTTGCGCCAGATTGATGCCGCGCACCTGGGGCTGGCGCGCAGCCTCGGAGAGACGCGTGCCACCACAGTCGCGGCATGGCCTCTCGCACAAAAAGCGAGCTACACGCTTAAGCCCCTTATCGTCCTTAACCTTGGCGAGCGCATTCTCGACGGTATAGACGGCGTTGTAGTAGGTAAAGTCGAGTGGCGTGGCGCCCTCACCGTTTTTGGGGACGTAGAGAATGTGCTTCTTAACCGCCGGACCATGAAACACGATGTCGCGCTCTTGAGGCGTGAGCTGGTTAAACGGCACGTCGGTGCGCACGCCCATCTCGCCTGCCACCTGCTTCATCAGA
Organism: uncultured Collinsella sp.; assembly: GCA_900544235.1. Classification (GTDB taxonomy): domain Bacteria; phylum Actinomycetota; class Coriobacteriia; order Coriobacteriales; family Coriobacteriaceae; genus Collinsella. The sequence continues at coordinate 17,770 of UQUL01000033.1, read as the reverse complement.
TCCCACATGAGCGTACCCCAGGGAAGCACCGCGCCTTCGTTGATAGTCTTTGACTCGTCGGGCACCAGGCTCGCCTCGTCCACCTCGCGCATGACACCGGTACCGCCGCAGGTAGAGCACGCGCCGCCGCTGTTAAAGGCAAGGTCCTCGGCACCCGGCGCGTAGAACTCGCGGCCGCATGCGGGGCACGTGAGCGACAGGCCCGCAGCCACGTTAAGGCTCGGCTCCACACGCGCCCCGCAATGCGGGCACACGTGATGGGCGCAGCGGCTAAAGAGTAGACGCAGGCTATTGTTGAGCTCGGTCATGGTGCCAAAGGTGGAACGCACGCCCGGCACGCTGGGGCGCTGATGCAATGCGAGCGCCGCCGGCACGTGCAGCACCTCGTCCACCTGGGCGTGCTCGGCCTGCGTCAGACGACGGCGGGTATAGGTGCTGAGCGCCTCCAGATAGCGACGCGAGCCCTCGGCATAAAGAACCCCCAGCGCCAGCGAACTCTTGCCCGAGCCCGACACGCCGGCAATGCCCACGAGTTTTCCCAGCGGAATGTCGATATCGATGTCCTTGAGGTTATGGACGCGCGCGCCGCGTACCTCGATAGCCTGCGGGCTCATCTTCTGTTCCGTCACCTTTATCACCTTACTCATGCCATAAAACTCGATCGCGAATGTACGCGCCCAGCATGGGCACGGTAAACCGGACGAGGCCGTATCCGGCAGCCTCGATGACGCGCTCGCGAATCAGGCTTGCGCGATATTTACTCGCCCAACTCTGAGTACGGTCGCAGCGCTCAATGATATCCGCCATGCGCGTCGGCTCACCCTCGTCAGCAGCCATGGCCTCGATAAAGAGGCGCTGTGGACTGCGCAGCCCGTAATACAGAGGCGCGTCAACCGCTTCGTAGAACTCGGAGACGGCATCCGCATGGCCATCCTCGACATCGCGCCTTTCGATGACCTGCGAGCCACGCCGGACGGCAGAGCGCCACATGTAATATCCCACCAGCTGAACCATGTAGGGATGCCCCATGCTCTTGCGCGCCGCAAGGTCCGCCGTCTCCGCGTCAACGTAAAGACCAGCGTCTTTGACCGTCTGGATATACGAATCGCGCACCTCGGGCAAAGATATCGCCCCCAACGTACGCTGCTGGGCACGCCGCAAAAACGTCACGCTCGGCTCTTCGAGCAGATCGTCAACCATACTGGGCAAGCCGGCGAACGCCAGCGCAAGACCGCGCTGGTCGCTATCGGGCAAGCCCGTGGCATCCTGGTCTCCGAGCACCTGCTGATAGAGAACGGCAAGAGCCGCCAGTTCCTCGATAGACGCCGATTGCGCCTCGTCAATCGCAAACAGTATGCCCTTGCCTGGACCGAGCCTCTTGAGGCGCTCGTTGACCAGCCCTCGCAACGTCTCGCCCTTTGCCCGCGCCGCCTCGACCGACATCCGGTCAAACGACGGACCGAACTCCATTGACGTCACAACGGGTTTATTCGAGCGAAGCGCGTCGGCCAAGCGGTCGCATAAGCCAAGCGAAGCGGAATCGGAGACAACCGCCCATCCGCGCTCATTGGCTAGACGTTGCAGTTCCCGTAGGAGAACCGTCTTGCCACAGCCGCGGTTTCCCGTAATGAGCATGAGTCTACCCGGCGCTCCGGCGCCGTTATCGAGCCCTTCCTCGAAATCTTCGATGACCGACTCGCGGCCGATGAGTATCGGAGGCCGCTTGCCAGCCGTGGGCTTAAAGGGATTTGGATTCATGTCGGCCTCCTCGGATTGGCAAACCCTGGTAATAGTTATACCAACTTATACCGAGTTATACCAATAGCATATGACAAAGGAGCTGTCCCTTTGTCACATGTGGCCGAAAAACTCGGCGCCTGCTGCTCGCCAGGGGCGGAAGGTGGCGGGATCGACCTTTACGTGCGCCGCGGCGGGTACGTCGTACCATTTGACCGTGTAACCGGCGCCGTGAGAGCAAAAGACCGAATCGGGCGTGTTGGGCAGATCGGCCTCGGGCCCATAGGCGGCCGTCTCGATGACGCGCTCGGCATCATGACAAGGCGCATAGCCGGCGAACTCCAGGTACAGATGCCCGCGACCGCTCGTGTAGGCGGCCACCTCCAGCGCATAATCCTGCACCTCGGATGCCGGCACGCGACCCACAATCTTCGCCCGGTCTCCCGCCATCGTCGGCGGCTCGTACTCGGCACCCATGCGCGTGGCATCCGAGAGCGCCCGGCCCACGCACTCCCCCGGCACCTCGAGCTCAAAGCGATACCACGGCTCCAACAGCACCGCCGCGCCGGCCTCACGCGCCTGCATCAAACCCTGGCGAATCGCGCGGTACGTGGCCTGGCGAAAATCGCCGCCCTCGGTATGTTTGGCATGCGCACGGCCGCCCGTGAGCGTAATGCGCACATCGGTGATGGGCGAGCCGGTCAGCACGCCCAGGTGATCGCGCTCCATGGCGTTGGTGAGTGCCAGACGCTGCCAGTTAAGATCGAGCTCGTCGGTCGAGGTCACGGTGCCAAACTGCACGCCCGAACCCGCCGGCAACGGCTCCAGACGCAGATGCACCTCGGCATAGTGGCGCAGTGGCTCAAAGTGCCCCACGCCCTCGACCGGCTGCGAAATGGTCTCCTTATAGAGAATGCCGCCGGGCTCAAACGCAATCGAAAGACCGAAGCGATCGGCCAGCACCCGCTGCACGACCTCGAGCTGCACGGCGCCCATCAACTGCAAATGAATCTGCTCAAGATGCGTATTCCAGCTTACGCCGAGCATGGGATCCTCGTCCGCCAACTCAGTCAGCGCTTTGAACACCGCGTGGACATCGTGTTCGCCCGGAAGCACCGTATAGGTGAGGACCGGCGCAATGACAGGCGCATCGCCCGCAGGCTCCGCGCCCAGGGCATCCCCCGGGCGAACGTGCGCAAGACCCGTCACGGCACAAATACCGCCAGCAGCAACTTCTTGGGCAAGCTCATACTTCTCGCCGTTATAGATGCGTACCTGATCGACCTTCTGCTCCCATGCCTCGGCACCGGAACGTCCGGCAATCATCTGCTTGGCATGCAGCGTGCCGCCGGTCACTTTAACCCATGCCAAGCGCTCGCCGCGATCCCCGCGGCTGACACGATAGACGCGCGCGGCAAACTCCGGGAGCCACGCCTGTTCGCGCATCAGCGCGCATATGCCATCCAGCAGCTCGTCCACGCCTTGGTCCTTGAGCGCCGAGCCGGCAAAGCAGGGAAAGAGCTTGCGCTCGGCAGCCATGCGCGACAGCGTTGCGACAGAAAGCTCGCCCGCTTCAAAAAACTCCTCGAGCGCCGCCTCGTCCAACGCAGCAGCGTCCTCCTGAACGGCGCCGCCCGCCAGCAGTTCGTTGGCATCCAGGCAGCCCTCGGAAAGACGTTGCCTAAGTTGTGCCAGCAAAACATCGCGGCCGGGATTCTCCAAATCGATTTTGTTGATATAGATGAACGTCGGGATGTCATAGCGCGCAAGCAGGCGCCACAGGGTTTCGGTGTGCCCTTGCACGCCGTCGTTGGCGCCCACAACCAAAATCGCGTAGTCGAGTGCGCGCAGCGTGCGCTCCGCCTCGGCAGAAAAATCGACATGGCCGGGAGCGTCCACGAGCATAACGTGGGTGTCACCATGGTCGAGCACAGCCTGCGACGAGAAAATCGTGATACCGCGCTCGCGCTCAATCTCGTTCGTATCCAGATGCGAATCGCCATCGTCTACACGCCCGCGCTTGCGAATGCGACCCGCGTTAAACAGCATGGCCTCGGCCAACGTGGTCTTGCCGGCATCGACATGCGCCAAGATTCCAACGACCGTTTGCTTCGACATGACTCTCCTCTTATATACAAGCCCATCGTACGCGGCAACGGGCGTTCACGCTCCACACTGGATGATACAATTTACGGGCCGGCGGGCGAAGCGGGCCCTATCCCCCGACCAAGCTCATCGCCCCGCGTTGCCGCGCGGCGATTTTCGTAGGTTCGCGCCTTGCGAAAGCCGGCTTTCAAAACAGTGCAGCGAACGAAAATGGCCCCGGGTGGGACCATTTTCGTTCGCACGAATTATTGATATGAGGCGTCGCTCTTACACCTCGCGCAGCCAATCGAACGCGACACGCGCCGTGCCGTCGGACACATAGACGATGCCGGCGCGCTTAAACCCGGCCTTGAGGCTCGCACCCTGCATGGGCAGGTTGTCCTGATGCGTGTCGATACGCAGGTGATCGGCACGCTCTTTGGCAAAGGCAAACATCGCGGCCGCGATACCGTGTACGGCGCCATCGGATGCCACACGGTGCAGCACGGCGTACGGAGTGTCGCTGCGCCATTGACCATCCTCAATTACGTCATAGCACTCGTCCGGGCCCGGTAAAAAGGCAAACGTCGCTACCACGCGACCGTCGACTTCGCACACATAGCTGCCACCGGCGACGATATCGGCAGCCAGCTGCTCGGCAGAAGGCGTGCCCTCGGGCCATTGCGTGGCGTTGCCATGCGCGCGCATAAAGGCGCGGGCAGCGTCGTAGATAGCCATGACGACGGGAATGTCGGTATCGAGGGTTTTTCTGATCATCACGCGGCGGCCTCACGTTTATTGGTATCACTTTGATTGAGCAATGATACCAGCGTTTGAAGAGGGGCGCGAAGCAGATGGGAAGCAAAAAGCGAGCCGCCTGGTCAAAGGCCAAAAGCGAGTTTTTGGGCGCTGCCACCGGCGGCGATATGAGCGACCTGTTTGCGCGCGAGGACGAGCGTCGCGACGCCTTGGACGCCGAGCGCGATGAGGCTTGGCGCTACAAGTCGTGCGAGCGCAAAAACCGTTACGACACGCGCGCCGAGGCCGAGGCAGTTATGGCCGACTGCGAAAACCGCGGGCGGCGCGGCTTAGCCTGCTACAAATGCGAATACTGCGGCGGCTGGCACCTGACGTCGCACCCTTGGAAATAGACCCCACATCGGCACGGCACTGACGGAGCGCCGGTAATCGCACGCAAGTTACGGGCGCGGCGGCACTAAAACATCGTAACGAACTGCCTTGCCCGCAAGTTGATAGCTCGGCTTAACGCCGGCAAGCAACGGCCCCTTCACCGGCCGCTTGATAACCACCTTGCGCGGATGCACCGCAAGCGCAGCTTCGACCAGCGTCTCCTCATCGGCGCACGGCTGTTCCAGATGATGCAAGAGTTGGAACTTCTTTTTAACCGCCGCGCTCTTGGTGCGCCCGGGAAACATGGGGTCCAGATACACCACGTCGGGAGCGGTGAGCTCGCCCTGCCCGATCAGCTCAGCTGTATGGCGAAGGCCGGTAATACTGTCCTCGCCCGCATGTAAGCGCATGCGCGCCACGGCTGTCGCAAGCGCCGGATCATCTGCCGCGCGATCCAAAGCATCCTTGAGGAGTGCCGCGATCACGCAATCCTGCTCATACAGATCGACGGTAAAGCCCGCGGCCGCCAACAGCAGCGAATCCTCGCCAAAGCCTGCCGTGGCATCAATCGCCCATGGGCACTCGATGCCTTTTGCGCGCGCAGCCTTTACCAGCAGCTCTTGCTGCAAACGGCCCTGCTTGAGCCGCGGATGCATGCGGGTGAAATCGGCGCGCAGCTCCATCGTGCCGTCGGTGAGCGTGAGTCCCTCGGACTTCCCGGCCAGCTCAAGCCCCGCGGCCCGAGCAACAGAAAAGGGATCGACTACGCCCATGGGTACTCCTTAGCAAGCAAAACGAATACGTGAGCGCCGTTTGTGTCGGCACCCCACCGTCCGCTATTGTCCCACATGCGACATGGCCCACAGCATCCCAATGCAAAGCACCGCCATCAATCCCGTGCACACGGCAGCGATCACGGAATCACCCATGCGCCTTCCCAACGACCGCGGCTCACACACTTGCCCTGCTCCGTACATCATGGCTTCTCCTTCGGTCCAGCTCTTACCATGACCCCATCATCGCAGCGCCGCGCATACGCTGCCATCGATTTGACTTACGCCCAGCTTTCCTTTTTGAAAGGTTGGACCGTGCGGGCAAGAGACGCTTTCAAACGCATGCATCGCCCCGTTGAACTACAATGTGCTTCACGATATGTGCCGCAACCTGGGTGCGACAGATTCTCCGCGCCCGCATCGAAAGGACCAGCTATGAGCGCCGCTCGCAAGACACTCAAAATCCTTGCCCTGATTTATTTTGTTCTGGGCATCGCCAGTCTCGTCATTGGAATCGTCGGCATCACGACCGGCAAGCTCGAGTCCACCTACGGATCGAACGCCATGCTCGCCGCGGTCGTGGTTATCGCCAAGGGCCTCATCGATCTCGCCGCGGGCGTTGCGGGCATCAAGGGTGCCAACAAGCCTTCGCAGGTAGACGGCGCATTTAAGCTCGGTATCGTTGCCGCGGCAGCCACGCTCCTCCAGGCGGTGCTCACGCTTCCCGCACTCGGCGGCAGCGCCGTCAACATCGGCGCCTTTGTCATCGTGGTGTACGACCTGTTCTTTGTTCAGCAGGCACACGCCGTTAAGGCCGAAAACAAGGACCGCCTGTAGGCACCTGTCTCCCATAGCCTCTGCCATCAAGCAGCTAAAAAGGGTCGATCGCGCATCTCCGCGGTCGGCCCTTTACGTTTGCCCAGATAAAACCTACCAAAATAAACCTGTCCCTTTTTGGCAGGTTGTTAGCTGTGGCGGTACTCGGCGATGATGAAGTCGATGTCGGTTTGAAGGGTGTCCAAGTTTGCCAGGCGCTCTTTGTCGGCAGGGCGCGTGCGGTAGTAGTACGGCGTCATCTGGAACACCGCCTCGATGTCCGCCTGGGTCTGAAGCGTAATATTCGCAGACACCCGCTGCGTTCCGACCAACTCGAGCTCGGTGGTCTTCGGCAGCTTCTCATCGTTAAGGTACGGCGTGTCGTAGAGTACCTCCTTGAGCCCAAAGAGATGACGGGCGCCCGGCACTACGGTATAGAGTGAGCCCTCGGGCGCCAGCACGCGGGCAAACTCGCGCTCGTTAAAGGGAGCAAAGAGTTCGGTCACCATATCGAAGGCGCCATCGGCCACGGGGATGTCCTTCATGTTGGCCACGAAGTAGGTCGCATCGCCGCGCTTGGCGGCAAGGCGCACCATCTCTTTGCCCAAGTCGAAACCGTAAGCATCCACGCCCGGCACCGCGCCCATGGCGCTGGTGTAGTAGCCCTCGCCACAGCAAATATCGAGCAGCGTCATGGGATCTTTCGTAAACGCGGCGCGCCCAGACACCTGCTTGCGCACCAGCTCAACCATCGCATCGCGCAACGGCGCATAGTATCCACGGTTCAGAAAGTCACGACGGCTGCGTGCCTGCGACTTGGGATCGCCCATGGAGTCGCCGCTCTTGGACGAACGTAGTAGATATAGATAACCCTCGCGCGCACGGTCAAACCGGTGTCCGCCCGCGCATGCAGCACCACGCTCGTCGTCCACCAACGGCTCATGGCAAACGGGACACAACAACATGGCAACTCCTTAGCGCGAACAACACAACGCCCACCATTGTCGCACGCCTTCCCCGCCTAGTCATTGGGGACGTTCTTGAATGACTAGTTAGAAGAGATAAGGAGTGTCCCCAGCTGCCGGCAGAAAAGGAACGTCCCTACGTGCCGACTGGTTGCATTAGGAGTATCATCATCTGCGCAAATAAGCACGAAAGAGCATATTAGAGATTGAGAGCATATGGCTGACACCGTATCTAAGCACATTGACATGACCACCGGCTCGCTGTGGCGCAATATCCCCCTGTTCGCCTTCCCCGTGGCCGCCACGAGCATCTTGGAGCAGCTGTCGAACCTCATCGCCACGGTCATCATCGGTAACTTCTCGGGCGACCAGGGAACCCTCGCCATGGCGGCGGTCGGCTCCAATGTTCCGCTTACCAGTCTTATGCTCAACCTGTTTATTGGCATGTCGCTTGGCTCCAACGTGGTCATCGCCAACGCCATCGGCCGCAACGATCAGAACATGGTCAAACGCGCCGTCCATACCTCGATTTTAATGGCGCTCGTGGGCTTTGTCGTCATCGCCCTGGGCGAGGTCTTTGCCGAGCCCATGCTCGCCGCACTCAACGTTCCCGCCGAGACCATGCCGCTCGCTTCACTCTACCTACGTGTCTCTTTGCTGAGCATGCCCTCGATTTTGCTCTACAACTTTGAGGCCGCGATTTTCCGCTCCGTCGGCATCACCCGCATGCCGCTGCAGGCGCTTGCCGTGTCCACCGTCCTCAACATTGGCCTGGACCTCATCTTTGTCCCCGTACTCCACTGGGGCGTCGCGGGCGTCGCCATCGCCACCGCCATCGCCTACACCGTCAGCGCCGCTACGCTCTTTATTCGCCTGCTCAAGACCGACTCCGTCGTCCGCGTCACCCCGCGCGACCTGGCTATCGACCCCGTCGCCCTCAAGCGCATCGTTAAGATCGGCCTGCCCGCCGGCATCCAAAGCGCTGTCTTTGCCGTCGCCAACATCATCATCCAGTCCGCCATCAACAGCCTGGGCACCGAGGTCATGGCGGCATCGAGCGCCGCCATGAGCCTGGAGTACGTGTGCTATAACCTGCTCAACAGCTTTAGTCAGGCTTGCACCACCTTTGTGGGACAAAACCACGGTGCCCGCCAGATCGACCGTTGCACCAAGACGCTCAAGGTCTGCCTGGTCGAAGGCGGTATCGTTGCGCTCACCACGATCATCGTTATTGTCGGCCTGGGGCGCGAGATCTTGTCGCTCTTTAACAGCGATCCCAACATCGTCTCGATCGGCTATATCCGCGTATGTTCGATCTTCCCGGCGTACGCCTTTAGCATGTTCTACGAAAACATGTCAGGCTACCTGCGCGGCTTTGGTATCTCGCTCACGCCCGCCCTCATCACCATGATCTGCGTCTGCGGCATCCGCTTCTATTGGGTGTTCTGCGTGTTCCCGCACTTCCGCACCTTTGCGAACATCATGATGGTCTACCCCATCAGCCTGGGCACCACGGCGTTCTTTATGGTCGTAGCGGTACTACTTTGCCACCCGGCACGCACCTATCGCGCCACCCAAGCCAAAGCGACAGCCCGCTAAACACCGCGCTCAACGCCACGCCAGTCATTAATTGACAATATGCGAGCTCATATAGTCGATAAAGCGTCGCGTGGCGATGGGCATGGTGTCCCAGCTGCGCCAGGCCGCCACTACGTCGCGCGAGGGGGCATGCACGATGGGACGCACGTGAATATCGGCCCGCATGCCCTCGACGGTACGGCGATACAGCATACTCACGCCTAGGCCCTCCTCCACCATCGCCATGATGGTATAGTCGTCGGTCACCTCGCTCGTCACGTGCGGCGACAGCCCATGCGCCGCGAATGCATCGAGCACCAGACTCTGTTCGCCCTCATCCAGCAGCACAAACGGCTCGGACGCCAGGTCGGCAAGTGTCACCTTTTCCTTTGCCGCCAGCGGATGCGCGGCCGGCAGCAGTGCCACCAACTCGTCGTGATAGACCACGCGCTTCTCGAGCCCAGCGGTAAAACCGCGTGCCGTAAAGCAAAAGTCAACCACGCCATCGTGCACCCACTGGGCGTTGCGCGTGTAATCGCCCTGCTTGAGGGTAAAGTGCACGCCCGGATGCAGGGCCCCAAAGTCGCGGATCACGCGCGGCAGCACGGTACGACTCACGTTGGTAAACGTCGCAATACGAATATCGGTCGACGAAAGCCCCAGCAGCTCCTGGCGCTTGCCCTCGAGCTCGGCCTCGGCGGTCACGATCTGGCGCAAGTACGGCAGATATTGTTTACCGTCGCGCGTAAGCGAAACGCCCTGCTTTCCGCGCTCGATAAGCGTGGTACCCAGCTCGCGCTCGAGTGCCTTGACGGCTTGGCTCACCGCGCTTTGCGTATAGCCCAGCTCGTCCGCCGCGCCTTTAAGGCTGCCGCGATCGACTACCATACAAACAATCTGATACCGCGATGCCATCGTGCCTCCACATCAATGCAGCCGTAAAACGTTTTGCCAGGGCTTTTTCTTCCAACATTAGTATTTCTTAATCATACTGAAGATACATTCGCTTTACTACATCCAAATCTGGGAGCAGAATCCTTTTTACGAAACCGTTCTGTAACAAAAGGAGTCCCATGGATCGCAAAAAAGCAATCGCGCTCTCATTTTCCGTTCCCGTCGCATGGGGCTTTTCATATCCCCTCATGAAGATCGGCATGGACAGCATGAACGCCACGAGCATCGTTGCGTTGCGCTGCATCATCGCCTTTGTGGCCTGCCTGCTACTCTTCCACAAGCGCGCTTTCCGCATCAACCGCGACCTTATGGTCCGAGCCGCCATCATCGGCGCCATTATGGCAACCGAGCTCACCTGCATGTGCTTGGGCTCTAGCCTCACCTCTGCCTCCACTGCCGGCTTTTTGCAGAGCCTGACAGTCGTGATCGTGCCGTTTGCCAACGCCGCCCTACTGCGTCGCGCCCCCGAGCGCAAGGTGCTCGTCGGCACCGCCATCGTCACCTGCGGTATGTTGCTGCTCTCGGGCGCCGACTTTACCAGCCTGAATCCCGGCGCGCTCATCATGCTACTCTCCGCCTTTGTCTATGCCGGACACATCATTGTGGCGAAGCGCTTTGTCGAAGATGTCGACCCGCTGGCTCTGGGCGTTTGGCAGCTGGGCTTTGGCGGCTTGTTCTCGGGCATCGCCGCATTCACCTTTGGCGGCTTCACGCTTCCCGGCACGCCGGGCGAGGTCGTAGTCGTCGTCGCGCTCGCACTCATCTGCTCTGCCTACGGCTTTATCACCCAGACGCTCGTGCAGCCCCACGTGCCTGCCGAGACCACCGGCTTCGCCTTCTCGCTCGAGCCGGTCTGCTCTGCCGTCTTTTCGTTCTTCCTGGTCGGCGAGGTCCTGAACCCCATCGCCTTCTTTGGCGCCACCCTCATCCTCACCGGCGTCATGGTGGCAACCGTCGAGCTTCCGCGCCTCCGTGCACATGGACAGGCCCGTATGGCAGAAGCGCCCGAGCGCGTCTCGTAGACCCCGTTCTTCATACAGCCGTGTCATAAAGGCAACCGGTGCGCCTGTACAATAGATGCCAACAGAGCATCTACCATAAAGGAGCCCCATGGACACCGCAACCCGCGACCACAACATAGCAACTTGGTTGGGCGATGCGCCGCAGCCGGTACGTGACACTACGAACCAGCTGCTCGAGCGCATCGCCCTTTTGCGTGCCGAGCAGACTATCTACCCGGCACAAGACGACATCCTCAATGCCCTCGCCTACACGCCGGCCGACCAGGTCAAAGTTGTCATCTTGGGTCAGGACCCTTATCACGGTCCCAATCAGGCCATGGGACTGTCGTTCTCGGTCCCCGCAACGCAAACCAAGTTGCCGCCGAGCCTGCGCAACATCTATAAGGAACTCAAAGACGATCTGGGTTGCCCCATTCCCGCCACGGGAGACCTAACACCATGGGCACAACAGGGCGTCCTGCTCCTCAACACCACGCTCACCGTGCGCGAGCATGCCGCGAACTCGCACGCCAAACTGGGCTGGAGCACCCTGACCGACTACGTTATCGAACGCTGCTGCCAGCTGCCCCAGCCGGTAGTCTTTTTGGCATGGGGTCGCTTTGCCCAGCAGATGGTCGAAGGCAAGCTCGCCGCAATCGGCACGGGCAAGGCAACCGGCAAGTTCTGCCTGGCCTCTACGCACCCCTCGCCGCTTTCGGCCAACCGTGCCACGGCAGAACTCCCCGCTTTTATGGGGTCGCGCCCCTTCTCCGCTGCCAATCGGCTACTCGAACAGCACGGCTCGACCCCCGTCAACTGGACTTGCCTCGGCTAAAATCGATACATCAAAAACGCGCCCGACGGCTTTCCATCGGGCGCGTTTCCTATTCGGGCCAAATAAATTGTGTGCGGCCGGCCTCGCCGCCATCGATCAGCAGGCTCTGCCCGGTCATAAACCGGTTGGTCACGCCCACGAAGTAGATCCACTCGGCGATCTCTTGGGCGGTGGCCCAGCGCTTAAGCGGCGTGAGCTCCATAATCTGGTTCCACAGGTGTTCGTCTTCCATCACGCAACGGTTGAGCGGCGTGATAACGCCGCCCGGGTCCACACTGTTGGCGATGGCCTGCGGCGCCAAGCGGTTTGCAAGGTTCTTGGTGTAGGCGATAACGCCGCCCTTGCTGGCGGCATAGGCGGGAAACTCCGATCCCGTATGCCCGCTCGCCGACCCCACATTGACCACGGATTTGATAGCCGGCGCAGGCTTGGCGGCGAGCCCCTCCCCCACAAAGGCGTAGCGCTCGGTCACGTTGATGGTGCCACACAGGTTGGCGGCGATGTCGTCAGCCGAATCCTGCGTACCGGCAACGTTCACGATTACTTGAGGCTCAAGGTCACCTGGAAACGAGTCGGGCTCGCGGACATCAACGATAAGATGGCGGTAGCGCTCGTGTTCGATCGCCGCCGGCAGCAGATCAAAGCCCACGACCTCGTGGCCCTCGTCCAAAAAGCGCTGCACGCATGCGGCTCCGATACCGCCCGAAGCACCCGTGATCAAAACCCGCATACTTGCTCCTTAGGCGGTTGCGTGGCGCTCGAGGTACTCGGAGCCCACATTCTCGCGCTCCCAGCCGCGCACGACCTTGTAGCCCACGGGGCTCAGGAAGACCTCGCACAGCAGCTCGGCGACAGCGCCGGTCAGCGAGCACATAAGGACCTGCACCCATGTCCAACCAAAGAACGTGTGGCTCACCACAATGGCAAAGACCAGGTTGTCGATAAACTGGCCAACACCCGTGGACACATAGGAACGGAAGGCAAAGCTCGCAAAGTTATTCTTCTTGAGCATACGGCCGAGCGACTGGTTGAGCGTGGAGTTAACCACGGCAGAGACGAGCATTGCCAGCGAAGAGCCCAGCACCACGTACCAGGTGCCACCGATGGTAGCGTTAAGGGCAGTGTTAACCTCGATCATGCCCGTGTCGTAGTAGGCGCCCCACATGCCGGGCGTGAGCGAGCATGCCCAAAAGCACAGGCTCACGGCCAGGTTGACCAGCAGCGCGAGGATAGAGATTTTGATGGATGCCTTGGCGCCAAAGCGCTTGCAGATCATGTCCTGGCACAAAAACGAAACCCAGCTCACCACAAAGCCGCAATCGAGTGCCAGATACGGCAGGCTGATGAGCTCTTTGTTGGCCAGCAGGTTCATCATGATGACACTCACGAAAAACAGCGAAACCGTTGCCGCGGGAATGCTCCGCAACAGGACCTTGTAGTCCTCCATGACCTTCTTGATCATTATGTACTCCTTTGGTTTTAGGTTTAACGAGCAGGATATCGGACCCGAACTGCTCGGACGCCCCGGTCTTGAGACGACGGTGGGTATGATAGCCGCTCACACGGCATCAGGCAAGCAAACGGCGCGGCAGCTCCGCAGGGCCACCGCGCCGATGCGTTAAAACGCTACGTTGCCAAACTCCGACAGGATAAGGTCGGGGTTGTGGTCGGTTGCCCAATCCACGTTCCACGGACTCGTGAACAGCAGCAGCTTGCCGCCGCGCATGTCCTCGACGCGCAGGGTGTCGCGCGTGAGCGAAAGGCCCGGGATATCGATGGTGTCGGGGTCGTTCTGGATCCAGCGGATGTCCGTATAGGGCAGCGGCTGGCGACGAACCTCAACACGGTACTCGGCCTTGAGGCGGCGCTCGAGTACCTCAAACTGCAGCACGCCGACCACGCCCACGATGACGCTCTCCATACCGGCACCCAGCTCGCGGAAGATCTGGATGGCGCCCTCCTGGGCAAGCTCCTCCATGCCCTTGACGAACTGTTTGCGCTTGAGCGTGTCGACCTGCGTAATGCGAGCGAACATCTCGGGGGCAAACGTCGGGATCTGCGGATACTGCACGTGGCGCTTGCCGGAGCACACGGTGTCGCCGATGCTAAAGATACCCGGGTCGAACAGGCCCACGATATCGCCCGCATACGCCTCGTCCACGATGGCGCGGTCATCGGCCATCATCGAGGTACCCGTGGCAAGCTTGAGCTTGCGGTTGCCCTGCACGTGGAAGGCGTCCATGCCGCGCTCGAACTTGCCCGAGCAAATGCGCACAAAGGCGATGCGGTCGCGGTGGTTCTTGTCCATGTTGGCCTGGATCTTAAACACAAAGCCGCTGAAGTCGTCGCGACAGGGATCGACCGGCTCGTTGGTGAGCGTATCGGTATAGGCGCGCGGCGTCGGGGCCAGGCGCAGGAACTCCTTGAGGAAGGGCTCCACGCCAAAGTTGGTGAGCGCCGAGCCAAAGAACGCCGGGCTCAGCTTGCCGCAGGCCACGGCATCCAAGTCGAGCTCGTCGCCGGCGCCATCGAGCAGCTCGATATCGTCCATTAGGTTCTTATGGTTTTCCTCGCCGATAAGCTCGTCCATGGCGGGGTCGCCCAGCTCGGCCTCGACCTCGGCGACCTTCTTGGTGGCGTTGGCGTGGCCGTCGCCCTCAAAGGCGATAACGCGACGGGTCTGACGATCGAACACGCCGCGGAAGTTGCGGCCGCTGCCGATCGGCCAGTTCATGGGATACGTATTGATGCCCAGGACATTCTCGATCTCTTCCATGAGCTCAAACGGATCGCGAGCCTCGTGGTCAAGCTTGTTCACAAAGGTGAAGATGGGAATATGGCGCAGCGTACAGACCTTAAAGAGCTTTTTGGTCTGGGCCTCGACGCCCTTGGCGCCGTCGATGACCATGACCGCGGCGTCGGCGGCCATAAGCGTACGGTAGGTATCCTCCGAGAAGTCCTGGTGGCCGGGGGTATCGAGGATGTTGACGCAGGCGCCGTTATAGGTGAACTGCAGGACCGAGGAGGTAACGGAAATACCGCGCTCCTTCTCGATGTCCATCCAGTCCGAGACGGCATGCTTGGCCGAGCTCTTGCCCTTGACCGAGCCGGCGGTCTGAATGCTGCCGGTATAGAGCAGCAGCTTCTCGGTAAGCGTGGTCTTACCGGCATCCGGGTGGCTGATGATCGCGAATGTGCGGCGCGACGAGATTTCATCCGACAGGCTTGCCATGCGGATCCTTTCTTGCATTGAGTGCATTACGTCGTTGTAACCGCACTATTGTAGCCGCGAAATCTCGCTCTTGGGCGCCTATCAGGACAAATTCATCAGTTGGGGCCTGGGCAACCGGCCCAATCCGCATTTGCCTCTTGCAGAACTGTGCATAGTGTATATATACTGTGCTTACCGGTTATATACACGTGTAGCCCAACAGCTAAGGAGCCGCTGTGGACATCATCCTATCCAATTCGAGCGATAAGCCCATCTACGAACAGATATCCTCGCAGGTCAAAGCTCAAATCCTTTCGAGCACACTCACTGCGGGAGCCAAACTCCCCAGCATCCGCGCACTCGCGAGCGATCTTGGCGTGAGCGTCATCACCACCAAGCGCGCCTACGCCGACCTGGAGCAGCTCGGGTTTATCTGCACCGTGCAGGGCAAGGGCTGTTTTGTCACCGAGGGCAACCAGGAGCTCTTGCGCGAAAACCAGCTCTGCCATATCGAAGAGCTGCTTGCGAAAGCGGCAAGCCAAGCCGAAGCCTTGGGCGTCACGCGCGACAAGCTGCACGAGATGCTCGACCTGGTAGCCCCCGAAACCATGCAGTAGCCATCTGCAAGAAAGGCTATACCATGCAAAACCTTTTAGAACTCAAAGGCATCTCACGCCGTGTGAGCGACCGTTTTTCGCTGCGTGATGTCACACTCGCTGTGGAGCCAGGTCAGATCGTCGGCTTTGTTGGTGCCAACGGTGCTGGCAAAACAACGACGATTCGAGCTGCCCTCGGGCTTATCAAGCTCGATGCAGGCGAGGTGCACCTGTTTGGGCAGCACTGTGGCGCCGACGCGCCCGATGAAGCGCAGCGCCATCTGCGCTCCCGCGTCGGTCTTGTCCTGGACACGTGCCCCTTCCCCTCCACGCTCAAGGTGGGCCAGATCGAGTCGCTCGTAGGCCCGGCGTACCCCACGTGGGACCGCGAAACGTTCGCCGGATTCATCAACCGATTTGGCCTCGATCCTAAGACAAAAGTCAAGGACCTCTCCCGCGGCATGGGCATGAAACTGCAGCTTGCCTATGCACTCAGCCACAATGCCAAGCTGCTCGTTTTGGACGAAGCCACCGCGGGCCTCGATCCCATGGCACGCGAGGAGCTGCTCAATGAGCTGCTTGCCTTTGTCGCCGACGGCCAGCGCAGCGTGCTGCTCTCGAGCCACATTACGTCCGACCTCGATCGCGCCGCCGACCGCGTCATCTGCATCGATAATGGCTCGATTATTTTTGACCTGCCGCGCGAGGACATTACCGACCGCGCCGGCATCGCCCACTGCACCCAATCGCAGGCTGCCGAGCTTATGGCTTGCGTCGAAGGCGCCCGTGCCGCCCACCACGCCTATAGCGTGGACGTGCTCGTGCCCAACCGTCGCGAAACGCTCGAGGCCTTTCCCGAGATTCCCTGCGATCGGGCAACCATTGATGACTATCTGCGCCTCATGCTGAAAGGGGCTTCGAAATGAAACGCGCCTTTATGTCCGAGCTCGCCATTGTTCGCTCACTTGTCCCGAGCATCGCGGGTGTCGGCCTGTTCATGTTCGTCGTGCTGACGCTCGCCAACGCGTCGGATGGCGATTCCGGTATGAGCGCCGGCGCCTGCGCCGTCAGTGCCATGTCGCCCATCATATTCATGAACTCACTGGCCGGCTTCGACAATCAAAACGGTTGGGAGCGTTATCGGGCAACGCTGCCCTTCTCGCGCAAAGACATCATCTGCGCACGCTACCTGAGCATCATTGTCTTCTCGGCTGTCATGGCGTGCGCCGCCGCGCTTCTGAGCATCGTCTCCTTCCCGCTCTTCAACAGCGCGGGTATCCCGTTGACGGGACAGATCATCTTTGAGATTGCAGTAGCCTCGGCAGCATCGATGCTCATCTCCCTCATGATGGTGTTTTTGGCGCAGCCGCTGTTCTTTCGATTTGGACACATGGAGGCGCTGCGCCTATCCCTTGGCCTGTTTGCCCTGTTTGGCTGCGGCACCATGGCCACGTTGAGCTCCTCCAACCCCATCAGCAACTGGCTCATGTCGATTGCCGGAGCGAATCCCGATCCTGCCGTTCTGGGCTGTCTGTGCGCAGGAATTGCCGTGCTGGCCCTCGCGCTATGCGCAATCAGCTGCACCGTCAGCACCAAGGTTTATCGAGCACGCGACCTGTAATCGACAGCTAAAAAAGCTTAGGTGGTACCCCGCTTATTTTTTCAATGAAACAAGGCGGCATAGCGTCACCACCGCCCCTCACAGCAGGCCGTCTAGTTCTTGGCAACCAAAAAGACACCGTCAGCATATCGAAGGTGAATACTTTTCCGAGAAGTGAACGAGTAAAAACAGCGCCCTGTAGCATCGACATTTTTAAGGACTCAATTCCTGCGGTTTTGTCTAAGAATCCTGCAGTTTTGTTCGAAAAAAGTGTGCATGTTCCAGGGGTCCAGATTTACTCGTTCACTTCGCGGGAAACCATTCACCTTCGATTCGAGCCTTAACCAAATGCCCTCTCGAACTATGGCCCCTGTCTCACCACAGCGATATCAAAGCTTCATGGCGGGACGGTATCATCGGACGAGCGCCGTAAATCTGGCGTGGTCTTTTTTGAGGAGGCGCTCAACCCGTGTCGTGGGTCGTCGCAG
>UQUL01000032.1 GCA_900544235.1 uncultured Collinsella sp. | reverse complement strand
CCGTACTCGAGGGCGCGCACGTAATCCTCGTCGTACTCCATGGCCTCGTCATCGCCACCGGCCTTCTCGGCCATCTGGGCAGCGAAGCGCTCGGCCTGGTCGACCGGATCGTTGAGCTCGGAGAACGCGTTGGCGTACTCGTGGCCGGCGATGACCAGCTCAAAGCGATGGGTCAGGCGCGGGTCGTCCTCAAAACGCTTGGCAAGCGGGCTGACCTCGATGGGGTAATCGCACACGAACGTCGGGTTGACGATGGTGTCCTCGCCCAGCTCATCGTAAATCTCGGCGATGATCTTGCCAGCAGTCCACTCGGGCTTGATCTCCAGGCCCTTCTCGCGCGCGGCGGCAGCAAGCTCCTCGACCGGCGTGTCGATGGTGACCTGCTTGCCGAGCACGTCGGAGACGATGTCGGTCATGGGACGGCTGGCCCACTCACCAGAAAGGTCGATGGTCTGGCCCTGGTACTCGATGACCTCGGGGTTGCCGATGGCCTTGTTGGCAGCCTTGATGACACCTTGGGCGAGTGCCTTCATGCCCTCGAGGTCGGAGAAGGCACGGTAGGCCTCCATCGTGGTGAACTCGGGGTTGTGGGTAAGGTCCATGCCCTCGTTACGGAAGATGCGGCCGATCTCGAACACGCGCTCAAAACCACCGACGATGCAGCGCTTGAGGTGCAGCTCGGTGGCAATACGCAGGTAGCACTCCTGATCGAGCGCGTTGAAGTGGGTAATGAACGGCTTGGCAGTAGCGCCGCCTTGGATGGTCTGCAGGATGGGGGTCTCGACCTCCATGTAGCCGTCGGACTCCATAAAGCGACGGAAGGTGGAGAGAATCTGCGAACGCTTACGGAAGGTCTCGCGAACGTCGTCGTTGGCGATCAGGTCGACATAGCGCTGGCGATAGCGGGTCTCCTTATCGGAAAGACCGTGGAACTTCTCGGGCAGCGGACGAACGGCCTTGGAAAGCAGGGTCGCGCTCTTAGGGGCAACGGAAAGCTGGCCGCGCTGGGTGCGCACAACCACGCCGGTCACGCCCAGGATGTCGCCCAGGTCGAGGGCCTTGAGCGTATTCCAGGCAGCCTCGTCCATGTCGTTGATGCGGCAGAACAGTTGAATCTCGGCAGTCGCATCGCGCACGACGATGAACATGATCTTGCCCTGACCGCGCTTGGCGACCACACGGCCGGCGATCTTCACGACATCCTCGGTGTCCTCACCATCGGC
Organism: uncultured Collinsella sp.; assembly: GCA_900544235.1. GTDB lineage: Bacteria > Actinomycetota > Coriobacteriia > Coriobacteriales > Coriobacteriaceae > Collinsella. The sequence continues at coordinate 21,068 of UQUL01000032.1, read as the reverse complement.
AAGATCGGCGTACTTAGTCTCGATATCGGCGACGTAGTCCTCAAGCTCAGAGTGCTCAGGATAGGGGTTCTGGCCCGCCTCGAACAGGGCGGCGCGCTTGGCCAGGCGGGTGGCGCGCTCGTCGTTGAGCGTCGATGCCTGATCGGCGGCGTTCTGGTTCTCTGCCATAAGTTAGCTCCTCAAACTAAAACGCTCCCCAGGATTCGGTCCCAGGGAGCGAAAACATACCTTTACGCGGGACCGTGGTCTAGCGTGCGATCTTGGCGATGGTGTAGACGCGAGTCTTGCCGGAAGGCGTAACGACCTCGACGGAGTCGCCCTCGCCGTGACCAATGATGGCGTGACCGACCGGAGACTCGTTGGAAATCTTGTGCTCGAGCGAGTTGGTCTCGGTGGTACCGACGAGCGTGACTTCCATGACCTCGCCGTTGGGATCAATCAGCGAAACGGTGGAACCGATGGAGACGGTCAGGTCGCCCGTGGTGGCAGCAACCTGAGCGTTGGCGAGGATGGCCTGGATCTCGGCAATACGAGCGGCGTTCTGGGCCTGCTTGTCCTTAGCGGCGTCGTACTCGGAGTTCTCCGAAAGGTCGCCGAACGCGCGGGCTTCCTTGATGTCCTCGACGATCTCCTTGGCGTAATCGCCCTCACGCCAGGCGAGCTCCTCGACGAGCTTCTGGCGGCCCTCAGCGGTCAGTACGATCTGGCTTGCGTCCATACGGATATCTCCCCAACTCTGATCAAACAATCAACTGTCAACAAAACGAAAAAGACCGGCTAGCCTGCGGGCAAGCCGGTCAGGTGCTCACCCCAAAGGGATGGGACTACTCTGCGTCCGCGTCGCTGTCCTCTGCCTGCTTCTTCTTGGCAGCAGCGAGCTTGGCCTCGAGCTCAGCGATCTCCTTGTCCTCCTCGGACTGCTCGACCACGACCTCCTCGGCCTGCTTGGTCTCGGCCTTATCGTCGCCCTCCATACCCTCACGGATATTCTTGACGGTAGAGCCGAGGGACTTGCCGAGCTTCGGCAGGTTCTTGGGCCCGAAGATAATCAGGACAACGACGAGAATAATGATGAGCTCAGGAGCCCTCAGTCCAAACATGTAGACCTCCACAATACAGCGAGACAAGCTCGAATGAGTATACCGCGGGTATCGCGGTATCACAACACTAGCTAAAAAAAGGGACCGCAAGAAGCGGTCCCTCCTCATGCTCTGGTCGGGTTGACTGGATTTGAACCAGCGACCCCTGCGTCCCGAACGCAGTGCTCTACCAAACTGAGCCACAACCCGTTAGCTCGACTATAGTAACAAAGATTTTCGCCGCATGCTAGAGAAATTTTTATTTCTTTGGCGCGTCGATTTGAACCGTGTTGGGAATAAGCTCAGTCGCGCAGGCCCACCAGCCACTTTGCTGGGCAGCATCGGCAAGCCTTTCGGCCGTGGCAGCGGTGTCGCAAATGGCAAACGAGCAGGCACCCGATCCGCACACATCTACAGCAACGGTTCCGTCCTGTTTACGCAGCCAGTCGAGGACCGTTTGAATCTGCGACTCCATCTGTGCGGAAATGACACCGAGGTTGTTATGGATGAGTGCATATGCCGTCTCGGCATCACCAGCACGCAAGGCAGAAGCTATCGCGCCGGGCTTGTCCGCAGGCACCGGGGCCTCGTCAAAACGTCGATAGGCTTCAATTGTCGAAACGCTTGCCTCGCGCGGCTTGACCAGCACGACGGGCGTCGCGGGCAGCGCGGGGTACTCAGTTGCCAGCACGTCTCCCCCACCTACGTAGAACGCAGGACTCGCGTGCAAAAAGAACGGGACGTCAGCACCAATGCCCCGCGCAATATCGTCGAGCGCTGGGTCGGTGCGATCAATGCCCCAGAGCTCCGCCAAGGCGACAATGACCGCGGCCGCATCCGTCGAGGGGCCGCCCAAGCCGGCGCACAATGGAATGCGCTTCTCAATCGTCACGCAGATGTTTGCCTCGCGACCATAATGCTCGGCCATAGCAACCGCAGCCCGATACGCCGTATTCTTTTGCATGGGAAAATCTGATGCCGGAACCGTCTGGACGGTCAGCGCCTGCGCCGGCGTGACCGTCACGGTATCGGAAAGACCGACGGCTGCCATCAGGGAATCGACCCTGTGGTAGCCGCGGTCATCGCGCTCGGTATGAACCCCCAGGTAGAGGTTAATCTTTGCCGGCGCGGAAAGAGTCAGGGACCGATCGGTCACCGTTAATGCTCCTCGAGCTGATTGCCGAGCGGGGTAAAGATATGCTCGCCGCTCTCGGGGTCGAACAGCTCGACCTGGCCGGTGAGGACATCGATGTACTGGTAGGACTGACGCGACTTGCGGCCGCGACGCTCGTCAACCTCGACGATAAAGACGGCGGGGTGGACGCTCTTGATGGTGCCCATGCGCTCGACGACGCGGGTACGGCCCATGTTGGCCTTCACCTTGACGCGATCGCCCACCATATCGGTCAGCTTCTCGTGGATGTCGTCGACGTGATTGACTTCCATCTCTTCCATGAACAGGGCCTCCAGAAGGTGTAATTCAAAAAGGGGATAATACCCCTAAGATAGACAAAACTCTAATACTATAGCACCCTGCTGCCGCCATACGCAAGTAGCTAAATAAGTCCGGTCCCAAATACGTACCAGACAACAACCTCGCATGACCAGTTGTTACGCGGTTTAGTAAAACCGCGTAACCTAAAGATTGTCGGTATCGAGGACAATGGTGAACGGGCCGTCGTTGACCAGGTCGACTTTCATGTCGGCGCCAAAGATGCCGTGCGCCACGTGGTCGACGTCCTGGGCGACGAGCGTCAGAAAGTACTCATAAAGCTCGTTGGCGATATCGGGCGCGCCAGCATCCGTAAACGACGGACGACGGCCGTGGCGGCAATCGGCAAACAGCGTAAACTGCGACACCACGAGCACCTCGCCGTCGACATCGGCAAGCGCCAAGTTAGTCTTGCCGTTCTCGTCCTCGTTGATACGCAGCCCGCGGAGCTTGCCCCATAGTTTATCGGCCTCGGCACGCGTATCGCCATGGCCCACACCCAGCAATACCAGATAGCCGCGCCCAATGCGGCCTACGCACTCGCCGTCGACCGTCACACCGGCGTTGAGCACGCGCTGCACCACCGCACGCACGGCCTACTCCTCGCCCGTGAGTTTGGCGGACAGGTGCTCGAGTGCATGGAAACGATGGCTGATGGCGTTCTTCTCGTCCGCTGTGAGCTCGGCCATAGTTTTGCCCGGCGTATCGACCGGCAGGAACAGCGGGTCGTAGCCAAAGCCGTGGTCGCCGCGGCCCTCGTGTGCGATAACGCCCTCGCAGGCGCCCTCGCCATAGGTGACCAGGCCGTCTTGGTCGATGAGCGCAACGACGCTCATAAAGCGTGCGGTGCGATCCTCGTCTGCCACGCCTTCCAGATTAACGAGAAGTTTGGCATTGTTGGCGGCATCATCGCCGTGTACGCCCGCATAACGCGCGCTATACACACCCGGCTCACCGTCCAGCGCGTCGACGACCAAGCCGGAATCGTCGGCGATGGCCATAAGGCCCGTCTCCTCGACCGCAGCCTGCGCCTTGATGATGGCGTTCTCCAAAAACGTCGTGCCGTTTTCCTCGGGGTCCTCAAAATCGCCCAGCTGGCCGAGCGCCACAAAGCGCACCTCGGGCATGACCTTGCCCAAAATGGCCTCGATCTCGGTGAGCTTATGGGCGTTACCCGTGGCCACAACAATGGTCGCCGCCGGGTCGAGGGTGTCGATGTCAATCTTCTCAAGTGCCATAGCTGGCCTCCTTGTCTCTTATAGCAATGCCGTGTAGAGGACGACGAGGGCCTCGGCCTCTCCCCTCTCAATCAACGGCAGTCTTATACTTCGGCGTTTTCGCAGATTAAACCCGCCAAAATCAATATCCCCTTTTGGCAGGTTAGGCGAGGGCTTGACGCTGAAGCTCGATGAGCTCGGCGATGCCCTTGTCGCCCAGATCGAGCAGGGCGTTGAGACGCTTGCGGTCGAAGGGCGCCTGCTCGCCGGTACCCTGGAGCTCGATCATCTCGCCGGAGTCGGTGGCGACGAGGTTCATGTCGACCTCGGCGTGGCTGTCCTCGGAATAATCCAAGTCGAGCAGGGTGTTGCCGTCGACGACGCCCATGGAAATAGCGGCAACCTGACCGGTAAGCGGAATGCGCTCGAGCTTGCCCGCCTCGACCCACATGGCAAGGGCGTCGTGCAGCGCCACCCAGGCGCCGGTGATGCTCGCCGTACGTGTGCCGCCATCGGCCTGGATCACATCGCAGTCAACGGTAACGGTGTACTCGCCGAGCGCCTTCATGTTGACGACGGTGCGCAGGCTGCGGCCGATCAAGCGCTCGATCTCCATGGAACGGCCCTTGCGGTTGGCATGTTCGCGCTTGCAGCGCTTGCCGGTCGACGCCGGCAGCATCGCATATTCCGCCGTTACCCAACCGGCCTTGGCGCCCTTGCGCCAGCCCGGAACGCCCTCCTCGATGGTGGCGGCGCACAGCACGCGCGTGTCGCCAAACTCTGCCAGGCACGAGCCGTGGGCGTGCTTCATGACGCCGCGAGTGAGCTTAACGGGACGCAGCTCGTTTGCGGCGCGGCCGTTGGCGCGGTTGACCTGCATATATTCCATGGAACTATCCTTTCGGCAAAAGATGTGGCGAAGACTCCGGCGACATTGCGTGCCTAACCGAGTTCGTCGATATCGACATGCTCGATGCTTTTGAGCGGCTGGCCAAAGATAAAGCTGCCCGCCACCGCAAACTCGGCAATGTTGTCGGACGTGGTGGCAAAGCGATGCTGCGGCTCGGCGGTGTTGCCCGCCAGCTGCTCACGGCGCGTGAGGATATCGGTCAGCTCTCGGGTGGTCTCCTCGGCGGAGCTCACCACGCGCACCCCGGGCCCCAACGCATGACGGATGGGGCCCACCAGCAACGGAAAGTGCGTACAGCCGAGCACCACGGTATCGATGCCACGATCGTGCAGTGGCTCGACTGTGGCGTTGACCAGCGCGCGAACGGCTGGCGTATCAAAAATATCCTCGTTCTCGAGCCACTGCTCCTGCAGATGCGCGCCCGAGGCGAGCTCGTGCTCGACAACCTCGACAAAGCTCGAGGCAGGGCAGCCATACACGTCCACGCCGGCATCCAAGTCCTGGATGGCGCGCGTGTAGGCGCCCGAGCGGATGGTGAGGTTGGTGGCGAGCACGCCCACACGGCGCGTGCGGGTGCTGTTGATGGCGGCACGCGCGCCCGGCGCGATTACGCCAATCACGGGGACATCAAGCACCTGCTGAGCCAGGCGAAGCGCCGCTGCCGTCGCCGTATTGCAGGCGATGACCATGATCTTGACGTCGTGTCTCGAAAGCCAGCGCCCCGCCTGTAGCGCAAACGAGCGCACCTCGTCCTCGGTGCGGGTGCCGTAAGGGCAGCGCTTGGTATCGCCAAAGTAGTAGACGGACTCGTGCGGAAGCGCCGTCGCAATCGCGCGCGCAACCGTCAAGCCGCCCAGGCCCGAGTCGAACACGCCGATGGGGCGCGTATCACCGGCCAGATTCTCGATATCGGACATTACCTCACCAGATTCTCTCTCGAAAAGATATGGCCAAGCGTAACAGCACTGCGCTATGAACGGGCCGCGACGAGCAGCTCCGCCGTCGCCGCCCAGCCGTCAACGATCCTGCCGCGCGTGACAAAGGCGTTATCGCAGGACGCAAGAAACTCGGACGCGCCGGCGCTGGTCAGACCGTTCTCGACCAGGCAGAACGTGCCCACGTGGTCGGCCATGTAGAAATCAGACTCGGAGTCGCCGAGTGCCAGCGTCTCGTCGCGCTCGATGCCCAGATGCTCGCAGAAACGCGCGACCGCCACGCCCTTGTCGAGACCCGACGGATTGATGTTAAAGGCACGACCGTCCTCGACGCGATCGAGCTCGAGGGTCGTCGGCTTGGACAGATGAGTCAAGTGGCCGTTGCAGGCCCAGACCAGACCGCAGCCGGCCTCGTCGAGGATGGCCTGCGCCTCGTCATCGGGAATATCGCCGCGCATGCCGACGGTGACCTCGCGGTACTTATAGCCAGTCGACATGTCGTTGTGGTACTCGATCTTGTGCGGCCAGCGAGCGAGAATCTTCTCGCACACGCCGGTCTGCTCAATCACCTGGTGCGGCGTAAGGCCGCAGGCGGGGTCGTAAGGCATGTCGCCGGTCAGATACTCCCAGTCGTTGGCCTTGAGGTCGTACATGACCAGGCCACCCATCTCGCCAATGTAGGAGTTGAGGCCGAGCACGCGGGCATCTTCGTGGATCATGGTGCGGTTGCGACCCGAGGTGGGAATTACCTGGATGCCAGCGCGGGCAAGCGCCACGACAGCCTCGACGAGCTTGGTCGAGGGATTGCCGTCGTTGTCGCGCAGCACGCACGAGCCGGGCGCGAGCATCGTGGCGTCCAGATCGGTAAAGACGTACTTGACCTTGGCAAGGCGCTCGCGCATCTCGCCCGAAAGCTCGGCAACGGTCGGCAGGGTGTTGTGGGACATGGTCACTCCATTTATTACGTAGAAAAGACTTAATCTTGGTACCGCGTTTTCCCTAAGGTGAACACGCTTGAGAGGCACCGCATCATCGGGCGTCGAGGATCCGCAAACGCCATCCTAAAGGCAGCGGCGCTTAGGCGTCGTACGCCGCAAGGATGCGTTTGAGAACCGAGCCATCACGCTCGCAGGGCTCGGGTCCGTTCTTGCGCAGCATGCACTCCTCCTCGCCCTTGCCGGTCACGATAACCACAGCGGGGCGGTCGGTCTCGCGCACGGCCGTCTCGATAGCGGCGGCGCGGTCGCACACGATCTGCCAGCTATCGTTTCCCTGCGCCTGGACATTGCGCGCGATCTCGGCGCAGATGTCCTCGACGTCCTCGGGGCCCGGGTCATCCTCGGTAATCACGATGCGATCGGCGTACTTGCCGGCAGCGATACCCATCGTAGTACGGCGATCGACACCCTTGCCTCCCGTTGCACCAAAGACAACCGCCAGCTCGCGCTCGGGATAGTTCTCGCGCAGGTCGCGCAAAAGCGTCTCGAGGCTCATGCCGTTGTGCGCATAGTCAACGACGCCCAAAATCTTGCCCGATGCAGACGGATAGAGCTCCATGCGACCGGGAACAAAGACGCCCTCAAAGCCATGGACGATGCCCTCTTCGGAAATGCCGAGGGCCTCGGCGCAGGCAATGGCGGCAAGCGCATTGGACACGTTGAACTTGACGGGCGTGGGAATCACGATGTCACGCGTAAAGCGCGGCGTGCGGACCGTGGCGATCACGCCGCAATCGCCGTTGCGAATGGCCAACGCACGCACGTCGGCGCGTCCATCGGTCAGCGAGAACGTCACCGTGCGCTCGCAGCGGGACGCCGCCTCGAGCACGCGGTCGACGTGGTCCATATCGAGGTTGACCACGGCAAAGCGGCTCTGCGAAAAAATCTTGAGCTTGCTGGCAAAGTAATCCTCGAGCGTGGGGTGCTCGATCGGCGAGATATGGTCCTCACCGATATTGGTAAAGGCGCCCACTTCAAAGTCAATCTTGCCCGTACGCTCGTATTTGAGGCCCTGGCTCGACGCCTCCATGACCAGCCACGGAGCGCCCGCCTCGGCGGCATGTGCGATACGCGACTGCAAAAGGAAGGACTCGGGGGTCGTTAGCTTAGAAGGACCGGCCTCGATACCGTCATCGAACTCGATACCCGTGTTGAGGGCTGGTCGATGACGGCCCGTGAGCTTAGCCTCGTTGGCAAGAATGCCACGCAGATAAAAGCTGCAGGTCGACTTGCCCTTGGTGCCCGTAAAAGCGCAGACCTTCACCTTGCCCGAGGGATGACCGTAATAGGCGTCCGCCACCACAGCGAGCGTACGGCGGATATCGTTGACGATCACAGCGGGAATATCGACGTCGTAATCAACCTCGGACACGTACGCCACGGCGCCTTCGGCAATCGCCGAGACCAGATACTCGGGCTTGAACGCACGGCCCTTGCAGACAAACAATGTGCCCGGACGCACCTGGCGCGAGTCGTCGGTCGCAAACTCGATGCGCTGGTCGCAAAGAGTATCCGGCTTGGAAACAACAAGGGCCTCGGCCTCGAGCAGCTCCACATAGCGCATCAAAGCCAGCTTCTCCTTCGTCGTACCCGACATATAACGACCTTTCTCGCTAAACCTAACCTTAAAAGAGCAAAAACCGTCTCAGATGAATCCGGTCGCGCCCCTGTATTATCAACCATCCTAATATGCCACCTGACCTTGCGAGTGTCTCAGCACCCTAAAAACTTGCAAGGACCAGCACACGGTTAATTCGGAATAACAAACCCCCGCCCTACAAATGCGCGTGATGCGGGGATGACCAGTGAGCTTGTCATGCTCTACAAGGACACGTCGCTGCTTTCGAGCGTCGTCGTCATGGAACTCATGCTGTTCTCCAAAAACCTCACGGCCACCACGGGCAACATCACACCCTACATTTGCGCCGCACTCTACTATCTGGTTGTGACGATTCCGCTCATCCACGTCGTCACCAAGGTAGAGCACCGCCTTGCCAAGCGCGGCAAGCGCTAGCCCCTCTCGCGCTCTCGCACACAGTAATCGTCGCAGTCGCGGCCCGCCGCTTCACCCAACGTGCGGGCCGTGGTTTTTCGGTCCCCTCGGCGCTTATGCCCCATCACGAAGCAAAAGATTGGCATGATAGTAAGGATTGATTGATATCGACTGCTGCAAACCTTGCGGCAGCGCACCTAAGCCGTCAGCAGAAAGGATCTTGCATGTGCGGTTTTGTCGGTTTTACCGGTACAGATGAACAGAGTGAGCTGGTTCTCACGGCCATGATGAATCGCATCATCCATCGCGGGCCGGATATGGGTGGCCAGCACATCGTCGATGACGTCGCCCTCGGCTTCCGCCGTCTTTCGATTCTCGACCTTTCCGAGGCTGGCGCTCAGCCCATGTCGAGCGATGACGGCAAGGTCACCATCGTCTTCAACGGCGAGATCTACAACTTCCAGGAGCTTCGCGCCGAGCTCGAGGCTGCCGGCTACGTCTTCCACTGCAACGCCGACACCGAGGTCCTGGTGCACGGCTACGAGGAGTGGGGCGAGGACCTGGTCAACCGCCTGCGCGGCATGTATGCGTTCGTGATTCACGACCAGAACAGGAACAAGCTCTTCGGCGCCCGTGACATCTTTGGCATCAAGCCGTTCTATTACTACCGGGCCTCCGACGGCTCGCTGCTGTTTGGCTCCGAGATCAAGAGCTTCCTGGACCACCCCAAGTTTGAGAAGGCCGTCAACCGCGACGCGCTGCGTCCCTACCTCACGCTGCAGTTCCCTGCCACGGAGGAGACGTTCTTTAAGGGCGTGTTCAAGCTTGCCCCCGCGCATTGCTTTACGTACGACCTTACGACCAACACTATGGACATCAAGCGCTACTGGAGCTGCGACTTTACCGATGACAACTCCAAGAGCTTCGAGGAGTACGTGGACGAGTGCGACAAGGTCGTGCACGAGAGCGTTGCCGCGCACCGCATCGCCGATGTTAAAGTTGGCTCGTTCCTCTCCGGCGGCGTCGACTCCAGCTACATTGCCGCCTGCCTCATGCCCGACACCACGTATTCCGTCGGCTTTGACTACAAGAACTTCAACGAGACCAACTACGCCGCCGAGCTTTCCGACAAGCTTGGCATTAAGAACGTGCGCAAGATGATCACCGCCGACGAGTTCTTCGACGCGCTACCCGATATCCAGTACCACATGGACGAGCCGCAATCGAACCTCTCCAGCGTGCCGCTGTACTATCTGGCACAGATGGCCGCCGAGGAAGTTACCGTCGTCCTTTCGGGCGAGGGCGCCGACGAGCTGTTTGCCGGCTACGAGTGGTACGAGGACACCCCCGAGATGCGATCCTTCAAGAAGCGCGTGCCGCTCGGCGTGCGCCGTGCCCTGGGCTCGCTCGTTCAGCATCTCCCCTACTTTAAGGGTCACAACTTCCTGACCAAGTGCGCCGAGGTCCCCGAGCGCTGGTACGTGGGCCAGGCAAAGGTGTTCGACCCGTCCGAGGTTGACGAGGTTCTCAAGCCAGCTTACGACACCGGCAAGAACGCCTCCGAAATGTGCGCAGAGTACTACAAGCAGGTCCCCGACTGCTGCGAGCTCTCTAAGAAGCAATATCTGGATATGAACATGTGGCTTCCGGGCGACATCCTGCTCAAGGCAGACAAGATGTGCATGGCACACTCCCTGGAGCTCCGCGTTCCGTTCCTGGACAAAAAGGTCATGGAGTTCGCCGAGCATATTCCCGCCAACTACCGTGTCAACGAAGAGGGCTGCAAACTTGTCCTGCGCCACGCCGCCAATCGCACGCTGCCCGATGAGTGGGCAACACGCAAGAAGGTTGGCTTCCCGGTGCCAGTTAAGTTCTGGCTGCGCGAGCAGAAATACTACGACTACGTCAAGGAGTACTTCACCGCACCGTGGGCTGCCGATTTCTTTGACACCGATGCGCTCATGAAGCTGCTCGACGATCACTTTGAGGGCCGCGCGCTCAACCAGCGCAAGATCTACACCACGCTGACGTTCCTCATTTGGTACAAGCGCTTCTTTATCGACGAGAACAAGGGCACCGAAGTCTCCGCTTAGATTTCGTTATGAATTAGCGGTGAACCCCGCAGGGTTTCCGCTATACTCAATTCCCGCGGGCGATTGGCGCAACGGTTAGCGCAGGTGCTTTACACGCACAAGGCTGGGGGTTCGAATCCCTCATCGCCCACCACTGAATTGGAAACGGTCCTCGCAAGGGGACCGTTTTTGTTTGCGCCCGTTGCATGGGATTCGAACCCGCAAGGGTGCGGAGCTGAGGAAACGCGAAGCGTTTTCCAGCGCAGCACGCGAGGAGCGGAGCGACGAAGCGGGGCGCGGGCGGCGCCAGCCGCACGCGGACATCCCTCATCGCCCACCACTTGATTGAAAAGGCTCCCAGCGATGGGGGCCTTTCTTTTTTGCACACGGCCTATCCCAGCCATGGCAAATCGATAGCAAAACGGGCTCCAGTTTGCCCAATCGTGCGCCAAACGGCACGTGACGGTCTGGAACCCGCTTCAAACTGCTATGTCTGATGGCGCTAAGCTAAAACACCCGCCAGGATCTCGATTAGGCTGTCCACATCGGCTTCCTCGCACACGAGCGGCGGCAAGAAGCGCAGTGTATGTGCACCTGTAGCGTTAATCACGGTACCAGCCACCAATGCGCGAGCCACAACGTCGTGCGCATCACCCGCAGCATCGTCCAAATCGCAGCCGAGCATTAGGCCGCGACCACGCACCTCGGTAACATGCGGCAGCTTGGCGAGCCTTGCCTCCATATAGGCACCCACCTTGGCGGCATGGTCTGCGTAGTCACCGCGCACAAGCGCGGAGAGCGTCGCGGCACACGCCGCGATGGCCAAGCAGCTGCCGCCGAAGGTCGAACCATGGTCGCCGGGCTTAAAGATGTCAGCGATTTCCTTCTTTGCCACCACGGCACCCATGGGCACGCCGTCGGCGATGCCCTTGGCAAGACTCATGATATCGGGCTCCACACCATAAGTCTGGAACGCAAACGGCTTGCCGGAGCGGAAAATACCACACTGGACCTCGTCGGCGATAAGCACGGCACCCACCTCGTGTGCCAAGTCGCGCGCCGCAGCCATAAACTCCTCGGTCATGGGATGCACACCGCTTTCGCCCTGGATCGGCTCGAGCATCACAGCGCAAATCTCGCTTCCCAACTGCTTAAAGATTGCGTGCAGTTCATCTACATCGTTGGGTGTGCATGCCACAAAGCCACCCGGCAGCGGGCGGAAACTGTCCTGCAGCCAATCCTGCATGGTCGCCGCAATGGTCTCGAGCGTACGACCATGAAATCCGCCGCGCATACACACGATGGTGTTGCCACTGTTGCCGGCACGTTTGGCGTACAGACGCGCGAGCTTCATAGAGCCCTCGTTGGCCTCGGCACCGGAATTGGCAAAGAACGTCTCCCACACCTGCTCGCCCGCAGCCGGAGCGCCAAGCGCCGCCGCCGTGGTCTCGTCGCCAGCGGCAATCGCGTCGGCAAGCACGCGCGCACCGTCCGCATCGTCGTTGGCGAGCTTGGACAGCAACGCCGCGACCTGGCCGCGCTGCTCAATGTAGAAGTAGTTGGAGACATGCAGGAGCTTTTTGGCCTGGGCCTCGAGCGCCGAGAGCACCGCCGGGTTGCCGTGGCCTAGGCTGCATACGCCAATACCTGCAAGAAAATCGAGATATTCGCGACCATCGTCGCCGGTGAGCTTCATGCCGTGGCCCTCGACAAACTCGACCGGCGAGCGGCCAAAGGTTTGCATAACGTAGTGGGATTCGAGCGATTGTTGAGCTGCAAGTGACATGAGATGCCTTTCGTTAAGCGCCAGGCGGCGCGGACTGTGGGTGTAACGGTGTGACGATTTCTAACCAGCTAGACCGTCTGGAGCTTCTCGACCTCGTCGAGGTTCTCGGTCAGGCGCGCCGCAAAGGTCGAAAGCGGGTGCGGGTGCGTATCAAATTCATAGGCCGTCTCGGTAGAGTGGATCACGGTGCCGACGCCGGCATCGGTCAGCAGCTCCAGGAGCAGCGAATGCGGCGTGGTACCGTTAATGATGTGAGCGCGAAATACGCCGCCGACAAGCGCATCGACGGCCGCGCGCAGTTTGGGAATCATGCCCTTATCGACCTCGCCACCGTAGAGCATCTCATTAACCTCGTCGAGCGTTAGGTTGGAGATGAGCGAGTCTTTATCGCTAAAGTCCTTGTACAGGCCGTCGACGTCGGTCAAAAAGATCGCCTTGTGCGCGTGGAGCGCCGCCGCAACGGCACCGGCGGCGGTGTCGGCGTTGATATTGAAGAAGCCACCGTCCTCCCCCGCCGCGACGGTAGCGATGACGGGAATATACTCGCTATCGAGCAAGTTCTCGATGTAGTCGGTGTTGACATGCGTCACTTTGCCCACGCGTCCGAGCTCGGGGTCGAGCGGCTCGGCGATGAGCGTGCCGGCGTCGCTGCCCGATACGCCCACGGCCAAGTTACCGTGGTGGTTGATTGCCGCCACCAGCTCTTGGTTAACCTTGCCGCCCAGCACCTCGCGCACGATATCCATGGTCGCCGGCGTGGTCACGCGCTGACCGTTCTTAAACTCGACGGGCATATCGTAATGGCTCAGCGCCTCGTTGATGGCTTTACCACCGCCATGCACGATGACGGGGCGCATGCCGATAATCTTGAGCAAAACGATGTCGCTCATCACGTCGCGACGTAGTTGCTCGTCTACCATGGCGGCCCCGCCATACTTGATAACGACCGTCTTGCCGGTCAGGTTTTTAATCCACGGCAGCGCTTCGAACAGCAGCTGCGCAGTTGCTTCGTTGGATTCGCTCGAACGACAATCGCGTGCGAATTTCATAATCTGCCTCGTCTTTCGTATCGTTATCGCGCTGTGCTCCGCTGCCCGCAATCGCGGCGAGATGCGCAGCGTGCCTGGAGTCTAGGAGCGGTAGTCACCATTGATTGAGATGTACTCGTGCGTGAGGTCACAGGTCCACACGGTCGTTGCCGCGTCGCCTGCGCCCAGGTCGGCCGAAATCACGATCTCGGGCGCCTCAAAACGTCGCAGGGCCTCGTCCTCGTCAAAAGGAACAGTCAGGCCATCGCGGCAGACGGGCATGCCCATCATGTCGATGGAAACGTCTTCCTGATTAAACTTTACGCCGCACTTGCCGAGCGCCATGGCAACGCGACCCCAATTGCAGTCGTGGCCAGCGATGCAGGTCTTGACGAGCGGCGAGTTGGCGACGGCACGGGCGGCGATATCGGCTTCCTCGTCGTTGGCGGCGCCGGTGACGTTAACCGTCACGAGCTTTGACGCACCCTCGCCATCGGCCGCGATGTTACGTGCCAGGCTCTCGCACACCTCGTGCACGGCAAAGGCCAATTCGTCAAAGGCGTCAGTGCCCTCGACGATGGACTCGGCATCCGCGGCGGCAGCGCCAGAAGCCAGCATGATACAGGTGTCGTTGGTCGAGGTATCGGAATCGACCGTCACTTTATTAAAGGTCTGTTTAACGGTCGAGAGCAGTAGGGTGTGGAGCGCCGCCGACTCGACGGGGGCATCGGTAGTAATGACCGCGATCATGGTGGCCATATTGGGCATGATCATACCCGATCCCTTGCATATGCCGCCCACCGTATAAGCGTTGCCCACATGGCCCACAGCCTCACTGCGGTAGCGAACGGCATACTCCTTGGAATGCGTATCGGTCGTCATGATGGCACGGGCTGCATCGGCGCCGCCATGGGCAGAGAGTGCCTCGTAGGCGGACGGAATTGCCGTCTCAAACGTGTCGATCGGCAGAATCTGTCCGATCACGCCCGTGGAGGCAACTAAAATCTGTTGGGGTTCACAGCCAATGACCTGCGAGGCGATATTGCACGTCTCGCGCGCACAGGCAAGGCCGGTCTCGCCCGTGGCGGCGTTCGCGTTGCCGGAGTTGATTGAAACACCGGCGATGATGCCATAGCCCTTGTCCGTACCGCCCAGGTTGGCACGGCTCACCTGCACGGGCGCCGCACAAAAGCGGTTAGTCGTAAACACGCCGGCCCCGGGACAGGGTTTATCGGGCACAACGAGCGCGTAATCCAGGCGCTCGGGATTCTTGCGGAATCCGGCATGGATGCCCGCCGCCTTAAAGCCGGCTGCCGCCGTTACGCCGCCCTCTACGGCACGAATCTTGATATCGAACTGCTCAGCATTCATCGTCTTTACGACCCCTTATGTCAAACAAAAAATGGGCATCGGTTGGTGCGCCATGCCAGCCACAATCATGAGACCAGCTTAAAAGTGGCGCCAAACTCGATACCCGACTACCAAATCGTTAATAATCGAATGTGCTACACCGGGCACGCCACTGTGGGCAAGCCTCGTCGCTCGTCAAAACCAAAGACGATGTTGGCGCACTGGACCGCCTGGCCCGCAGCGCCCTTGCACAAATTGTCGATGGCGCCCGTCGCCACCAGCACGCCCGCACGCTTGTTGAGCGCAAGGCCGATCTGGGCGGCATTGGTACCGACAACCGAAGCCGTCTTGGGCTGCTGGCCGGCATCGAGCACGCGCACAAAGGTACGACCGGCGTAGAACTTCTTGTAATGGTCGACGGCATCCTCAAGAGTCAGCGCTTCGAGAGCCTGCGTTGCGAGCGGCAGCGTCACCGTAGAGAGCAGGCCGCGCTTGAGCGGTGCCAGGTGCGGAGTAAAGACGACGCGATCGGTAAGGCCCAGAATTTGCTCGATTTCTGGTGTATGGCGATGTTTTCCTACGCCATAGGCCTCCAGATTCTCGTCCGCGCTGCAAAAATGGGTGCGGGTGTTGCACGACTTACCGGCACCCGTCACGCCACTGATGGCGTCGACGACTATGGGGCCGCTCTGGGCCACCCAGCCCGCACGCACGGCAGGCGCGGCAGCAAGACTCGTTGCGGTGGGATAGCAACCGGCGCAGGCGACCAGCACGGGTCTGCCAGCGGCATGGCTGGAAGCAGCGGTCTCTAAGTCCTGGCAGAACAACTCGGGCAGACCGAAGGCACGTGTCTTGAGCAACTCGGGGCTCGTGTGCTCGGCGGCATACCATGTCTCAAAGACAGACGCGTCGCTCAGACGGTAATCGGCCGAAAGATCAAAGCAAGAGACACCCGACGCAAGCAGAGCGGGCACCTGTGCCATGGCAGCCGTGTGCGGCACGGCGAGAAAAACTGCATCGCAGCTCTTGAGTTCAGGGGCGTCATGCGTGGTGAAAACCAGATCGCTCACGCCAGCAAAGCTCGGATACACCGCGGACAGCAGCTGGCCGGCATCGGCGTTGGACGTAATGGCAACAAGTTCAAACTCGGGATGGCCGAGCACGAGGCGAACAAGCTCGGCACCGGCATATCCAGCCGCGCCGACGATTCCAACCTTTAAAGACATATCGGACTCCTTGTCTGCGGTCTTATGCGTCGTTGCGCATTCCGCAGCTGTCGTTATGAGGTAGGTTGAAACTTTAGCACCCGAGAATGCATATTTACGCAAATAATTTGTGTCTTCATGCATTGAAACATACCCGACACATTCGCTTGAAAGAATTGACAAAAAAATAAGCGAGCTCTGCATTAGCCGCAGCGCATCATACTGCTGGCCAATGCGGAGCCCACCTTATACGGAATACCAAGCTTAAGGGTCGCCCAGAGCAGCCTAGAGCTCGACCGGAACCCATTCGTCGTGATTGCAGATAAAAGCCTCGGGGTCCTCGACGCTAAAGAAGACGAGCGTGGAATCGTTAGGCCCCTCATAGTGCTCGCTCAAGCGCTCAAGATGCTTCCACCCGGCCTCGCGCATTTCATCCGAAGCCTGGTCGTCCAGACCCGCACGTCCGCGCAGGATCAACCAACCATGGCCCGGCCACCAACTCGTGGCCTCAAAGCGCTGGTTTTGCAGCAGCTCTTGCCACACATCTTTGGTGCGCGCCGTTACAAACCACAGCTTGCCGTCCTGAATCTGCGCAAACGAGAACGGACGCACATGCGGCTGCCCGTCCACGCTCGTCGCTAGGTACCACGCCGGCACCGACGTCAGATACTCCAGCACCGTATTCAATCCGTCCACGTTTCCTCCTGTCATCTGACCAGTCTTTTGGAATGGGCAGCTAATTTGGGAAATTAAAGCTCGAGGAGCTCTTCGCTGCCGTCGATATCGCAAAACCGCGCGGCGATGTTGCGGACCGAGAAGAACGCAAGGCGGCCATCGTTGGCACTATCGTGTTGCTCGCCAATGCCCACCATGTGCTTAAAGCCCGTCTGGCGCACCTTGTCACTCACGAATGCATCGTCCTCGAGTGCGGCCTCGCCAGTTAACACGATCCAGCACTCCCCCGGCTTCCAGCCCGATACCTCAAACTTGGGATTCTTGCTCAACTCCGCCCACACGTCCTTGTCGCGCGACGTGCAAAACCACAGCTTGTCGTTATCGACCATGGCAAACGAAAACGGCCTCACGCGGGGCTGATGCCCGTCGTTTGCATCGGTCGTGGCAAGATACCACGCCGGAATACGTCTGAGATACGAGCAGACGCGCTCGAGCTGAACCGTGCGATCGATGTCGGTCATAGAGACCCCTTTCTTGCGCTCGAATCGAGCTTAGACGAGTTGAAGATTGATAACGACAACGCATGCCACCAGCAGCGCCATCGCCACCGCGGCCAGTGCATCACCGCGGCCAAACGTAAGCGCATGCAGACGCGTGCGTCCCCGCTCGCCGTGATAGCAGCGCGCATCCATGGCTGCCGAAAGCGTCTCGGCATGACGGAACACGCCAGTAAACAGCGGAATCGCCACACTGCCGAGCATGCGCACGCCACCAAGCGGACCGCCCGTCACGCGCGCGCCACGGCTTGCCTGTGCATCGGCCGTCTGTTTCATCTCGGTGGCAAATTGTGGCATAAACCGCAGTGCGATACCCATAATCATGCCGAACTCGTGCGCCGGAAGCCCCACACGCGCGAATGGTGCGAGCAGGCGCTCAAAACCCGCGGTGAGGTCGAGCGTCGGCGTGGTGAGCGTAATGGCGCTCATGCCGGCCATCATCATCGTCAGGCGACACGCCATAAACGTCGCAGAACGCAGCGAGCCCTCGCTCACCTGCAAAAAGCCAAACTGCCACAGGATGCGGCCACTCTGATCGGAAAACAGGTTGAGCACCGCGACCACCACGACAATCGCCAGCAGTGGTGCCATCGACGATAGGACCCGACGCAACGGAACACGGGCCGCGACATAGACCAGCACGACAAAAATTGCAATCGGAACCAGCCCGCGGAAGCTGCCGACGGTGAGCGCAGTGATCAGAAATGCGAAACCTAGGAGCAACTTAGTGCGCGGATCCAGGCGGTGGATCGCACTATCGCCGGGATAGTAGCTGCCAAACGAAAACGCCTCCATTAGCAGCCCTCCTCTTGCGTGGCCATCTTGGAACCAGCCTGACGCGACGCCCTCAAAGGTCCGTCCGCGCAGCCTAGCAGCATGCCGGCCAACTCGTCGGCCAGCGACTCAACCGTATAAAGCTTGTCGCAGCGGAGCGGCACACCGGCTTGCACGAGCGACAATGCCATGCGCTGCGCAGCGGGAACGCCCAAACCGATCGATTTGAGCTCGTTCGCGTGCGCAAAAACCTGCGCGGGCGTTCCATCGGCAAACACCGCGCCCTCGTTCATCACAACGATACGGTCACAACAATTTGCCAGGTCATCCATGCTGTGCGAAACCATGACAACGGTCAGGCCCTCACGATGGAGCCGATCGATGAGCCCCAGGAACTCCCTGCGCGCAGCCGGATCGAGCCCCGCCATGGGCTCGTCGAGCACCAGGACCTCGGGCTCCATGGCGAGCACGCCGGCAAACGCCACGCGGCGCTGCTGACCGCCCGAAAGCTCAAAGGGGCTCTTGTCGCCTATCGCAGCAAGGTCGAGGCCCACGCGCGCAAGCGATGTTGCGACACGGCGAACAACCTCGTCTTGCGGCAAGCCAAGGTTGCGCGGGCCAAACGCCACGTCCTGCGCCACGGTCTCGGCAAATAGCTGGCGCTCGGGATACTGAAACACCACGCCGACCTTGGCCTTAACCGCGGAGGCGCCTTTCTTGCTTGATAGGTCGAGCCCCAGTGCGCAAACGCTCCCCTCCTGTGGACGAATCAGCCCGTTGAGATGCTGAACCAGCGTTGATTTACCCGAGCCGGTATGACCCGCCAGGCCCAGAAACTCGCCGCGACGCACCGTCAGCGAAACATCACGTAGCGCCCAGGGGCTGTTTGGATCGTTGCCCCAAAGAGCCTGTTTGCCCGATGCGCCCACAGTGGTCGAGCGCTTGCGCCATCGGCGGCGCTCGCGGTCGCTCAGCGACCAACTATGCGAGAGGTGCGAAATCTCGATGACGGGTTCCGACGCGACCATCCCGTCGGCTGCAGAGGATGCATGGTCAAGCACACGAGAATCGGATGCGGAGGGCCGCCCAGCGACGTCCGCCCCGCTCCGCTCAGCATAAACCCGTGCAATCTCGGCGACCATATCCGCCTCACGCACCTGCGCGCAAACGGGTACGCCCTTCTCGCGGAGTGCCCTACCTAGACAGCACGACGCCGGCATATCCAGGTTGAGCTGGGCAAGTTCGTCCGCCCGCGTCAAGATTTCCTCGGGCGCACCGAGCATGGCAACGCGCCCCGCCCGAAACACCGCGACACGATCGGCCTCGGCGGCCTCTTCCATAAAGTGCGTAATCATCACGATGGTCATGCCGCGATCGTGCAACGCGCGGCAAACCTTCATGAGGCCCTTACGTCCACGCGGATCGAGCATCGAGGAAGCCTCGTCCAATATGAGCACGCGCGGTTCCATGGCGAGCACGCCGGCAAGCGCCACGCGCTGCTTTTGGCCGCCCGAAAGTGCATGGGTCTCGTGGCGTTCAAAGCCCACCAGGCCCACACCCTTCAGCGCCTCGCGTACGCGCTGCGCAATTTGCGCCGATGGCACGCCAAGGTTTTCGGGACCAAACGCAACGTCATCTTCGACAAGCGTTGCCACCAGCTGATCATCGGGATTCTGGAACACCATGCCCGCGGTCGAACGAATGTCGTAGACCAACTCGGAATCTGATGCATCCATGCCGTTGATACGCACCGTGCCTGCATCGGGCTGCAGCAGCGCATTCAGATGCTTGGCAAACGTCGACTTACCCGACCCATTGCCGCCGAGGATGCAGAAAAACTCGCCATCCTCGATGTTCAGATCGATACCGTCGAGTGCCGGCGTGACACCGTCATAGCTAAAGGAAACGCCTCGACAATCAATCATGCGCGGCCTTTGACCTGGTTCTTTTTAGGCGTGATGAGGTTGGAGACCGCCTTGTACACTGCAAGCGTGAGCACCGAGTTGAGCACGGTCTTGATAAGGTTGAACGGCAGCACGGCAGGAACCATGAGCGGGGCGATCGCATCGACCGAGCCATACCAGAACCATACGCCAATGGTAAGGTTTGCGACCATAGACAGCGCCGTAGCGGCAATGACGCCGAACACCAGGCCAATCACGGCACCCTTATAGGTATGCATCTTCTGGTAGACGATAGCCGCGGGCAGAATGTAGCCCAGCGTGGCAACCAGGTTCATAAGCGCACCGACCCAGTCACCCGTGGTGAGCGCGTGAATAACGATAGCCATAGCGGCAACAGCAGTACCGGCGCCGGGACCATACGCAAAACCGCACACCATCGCCGGCACCAGCGACGGGTCGTAGGTCAAAAACGGCGCCGAAGGAAGGATGGGCAGCTGCACGT
This sequence comes from uncultured Collinsella sp., assembly GCA_900544235.1. GTDB lineage: Bacteria > Actinomycetota > Coriobacteriia > Coriobacteriales > Coriobacteriaceae > Collinsella. Next base: position 591 of record UQUL01000032.1, on the reverse strand, counting down.
ACATAAACAGGGCGCCCAAGGCGCACATCAGCGCCATGGTAACGAGCTGTTTGGTGCTCCACCTATTCGTGTTCTCAAAATGGATATGCTGCGACTGTTCAGACATAAGATCACCTGCCTCTTTCATCCGGACTCTAACCGTTGGTACTGGGATCTCACCAGTTCAGCCGACATGCGAACCAACGCACGCACGGGTCGCGGACTCATCGGCTCGGACGCAGGTACCTCGCCTGCGCCACGGCGCCCCTCTGGCACCGTCCGATTTACCGCCAGTGGGGAATTTCACCCCGCCCTGAAACAGCAATTCCAAGTCTAGCACGAGCAGGTATTCGCGCAAGTATGCCAAAGGTAATTAATAGTGGGGATCAGTTGCCGCAATAACCACGTTCCCCACCCATCCCACAGTAACGCGCCTTTCGCGGCAAAGCCGCGAAACAGCGAAAGGGACACGTACCCCTAACAACCACGTTCTCCGCCCGCCGACTTCAAGGCCGTAAACGCAGGGGATCCGGGAGCGTGACGGGGTTTCTCTCCGGAACATTCCGCACTGATATTTTCTGTATTGAAGACGTCGATGATGCACCCGTATAC
>UQUL01000031.1 GCA_900544235.1 uncultured Collinsella sp. | reverse complement strand
GTGCGGCAGCGGCAAAAAATATAAGAAATGCCATAGCGCCTTTGATGAGCGCCTTGAGCGCCTGTGGGAAGAGGGCTGGGAGGTCCTGCCCCGCACGCTCTACAAGACGCCCGCCGATATCGAGGGCATCAAGCGCTCGGCAGCCATCAACGTGGGCGTGCTCGATTATGTGGGCGAGCATATCGCCGCAGGCATGACCACCAACCAGATCGACCAGATGATCTATGACTACACCGTCGAGCACGGCGGCACACCGGCAGACCTCAACTACGAGGGCTACCCCAAAAGCGTGTGCACCTCGATCAACGACGTCGTCTGCCACGGTATCCCCTGCGATACGGACGTGCTGCACGAGGGCGACATCATCAACGTGGACTGTTCCACGATCCTGGACGGTTACTTTAGTGATTCGAGCCGCATGTTCTGCATCGGCGAGGTCTCTGCCGAGCGCCAGCGCCTGGTCGACGTCACCCGCGCCAGCGTGGAGGCGGGCTTGGCAGCCGTCAAGCCATGGCTGCCGCTGTCCGTTATGGCCGAGGCCGTGCAAAAGACGGTCGAGGACGCCGGCTTTAGCGTGGTGCGCGAGTACGGCGGACACGGCATCGGCAAGGAGTTCCACGAGGACCCGTTTGTGGGCTTTACCACCGAGGCGCCCGATGTGGACACCATCATGGCCCCGGGCATGGTCTTTACCATCGAGCCCATGGTCAATGCCGGAGCGCCCGACATTAAAATCAGCAAGGGCGACGGCTGGTGTGTGCGCACCAAGGACGGTAGCGACTCCGCCCAGTGCGAGGTGCAGCTGGTCGTGACCGAGGACGGCTACGAGCTGCTGAGCTGGTAGCCGTGGATGCGCCGGATGCTGACGGGCACGCTCGTCTTGCATCCGGCGTTTTTATTTGAACGTTTTGCCTGATACAACCTGCCAAAATAAACCTGTCCCTTTTTGGCAGGTCGAGCGGAGAGGACTGCTTGTGAACATCCTGGTTTTGCTGCCCGTCAATGACCGCCATCGCGCAATTCTTGAGTCGAGCGCTCCGGGCGAGGACTTTATCTACACGAGTGCCGACGCCATCACGCGCGAGCAAGTCGCCGATGCCGACGTGATCTTGGGCAACATCGACCCTGACATGCTTACCGCGTGCGAGCACCTCCAGCTGCTGCAACTGCAGACCGCGGGCTATGATGATTACTTGGCCGCCGGCACCGTGCCAGCCGACGCCAAGCTTTCCTGCTCGGTGGGCGCCTATGGCCAGGCCGTAAGCGAGCACATGTTTGCCATGGTCCTTTCCATGATGAAGCGCTTGCCCGGCTATCACGACTTGCAGCGCGAGCATCGCTGGGAGGATTTAGGGCCGGTCACCTCGCTCAAAAACGCCAACGTGCTGGTGCTGGGCGCGGGCGATATCGGCGGCCACTTCGCCACGCTCTGCCGCAGCATGGGCGCGCACGTCCGCGGCATCAAGCGCCATCCGCTCGTCTACCCCATTGTATTTGAGGACATGGACGGCATGGACGCCCTGCCCGAGCGCCTGGCCGAGGCCGACATCGTCGCATCCTTTATGCCCAGCACACCCGAGACCCGCGGCCTGGCGAACGCCGAGTTCTTCGCCGCGATGAAGCCGGGTGCCTTCTTTGCCAACGGCGGCCGCGGCGATCTTGTGGTTGCCGACGATTTGGTTGCCGCTCTGGAGTCGGGACATCTCGCCGGCGCCGCGGTCGACGTCACCGGCCCCGAGCCGCTGCCCGCCACAAGCCCGTTGTGGGATGCGCCCAACATGCTCATCACACCGCACGTCTCCGGCTGGTTCCACCTGGCAGCCACGCTCAACAATGTGGTCGACATCGCCGCGGAGAACCTGCGTCACCTGCAGGCAAGCGAGACCCTGCGCTGCTGGATCGAACATTAGGGTTCCGCCGTTCTAACGAACGGCGGACCGGTCGACGCTGCGCGCCGCCCAGAGCGACAATTTGCCATTCAAAAGGCAAGGCATGACCAGAAGGTCTATGCCTTGCCTTTTTCATGCCAACTTGTTCGCTCTGGACATCGCTCGCTGACGTTTGCTCAACCTGCGGTGTCATAACAATTCTGTCCAGCTGTTGGCATTGCGGCATTTGCCCAAATAAAACCTGCCAAAGTAAACCTGTCCCTTTTTGGCAGATTTTAGAGTTCCACACTTTCGGCGCCGTTGATGGTTAGGTCGCGCTCATAGAAGGCGGTGAGGGCGCGGATGGCGTACATCACGTCGCGTACGCCGCCGGTCTCGTAGCTTGAGTGCATGGCCAGCTGCGGCAGGCCCACGTCCACGGCGTGCATGCTCGCCTGCATGTTCGACAGGTTGCCGAGCGTGGAGCCGCCGGCCATATCGCTCTTGTTGGCGAAGGCCTGCGTGGGCACGTCGGCGTCATCGCAGATGGCTTGGAACACCGCGCGGCTAAAGGCATCGGTGCAGTAGTGCTGGTTGGCGGCTTCCTTGATGACAATACCGCCGTTGAGTACGACCTGGTTGCGAACATCGCACTTCTCGGCGTGGTTGGGGTGCACGGCATGCGCGTTGTCGCAGCTCACAAGCATCGATGCGGCAAGGGCGCGATGGTACGACTCGTCGTCAAAGCCCAGCGATCCGTTAATGCGGCGCAGCGCGTCGGCCAAGAACGTCGACATGGCGCCTTGCTTGGTCTCGGAGCCAACCTCCTCGTTATCAAAGCAGCAGAAGACCGAGATATCGCGCGCGTTCTCAGCACCCAAAAATGCCTGCAGCGAGGTATAGGCGCAGGCCAGGTCGTCGAGCTTGGGCGTCGAGATAAACTCGTCGGCCCAGCCCCAAATGCGCGCATCCTGGCGGTTGACCAGGAACAGATCGCGGCCCAGAATTTGCTCGGGCTCAACATCCAGCTCATCGGCAATCAGAGCGTCAAAATCTCCCTGCTTGAGTTCACCGGCGCTGATGAGCGGGCACAGGTCAACGGCTCGGTTGGGAGCAAAGCTCTCGTTAACGCCACGGTTCATATGGATGGCAAGGCTCGGAATAATGGCAACCTCGCGCTCGGTGGCAAGCAGGCGGCTCTCAATACGGTCGCCCTCGCGCACCAGCACGCGGCCCGCGAGCGCCAGTGGACGATCGAACCAGGTGTAGTCGATCATGCCGCCGTAGGCCTCGGTGTTCAGACGCAGCGTCTCGCCTGCGCCGTCGAGCTCGGGCACAGCCTTGACCTTAAACGTCGGCGAATCGCTGTGCGACGCCGTGAGCTGAAAATGATAGTCGCCGGCAACGCCGTCCCCGCCCCACGTAGCAGCCAGGTCCTCGCCCACCTTAAAGGCAACGACGCTCGAGGTGTTGCGCTGCGTGTAATAACGCCCGCCCGGCTCGATGTCCCATGCCGCGTTCTCGGGCAGGTAGGTAAAGCCCGCCTCGTCGAGCTCGGCCATAATGGTCGCCGCCGTATGGAACATGCTGGGGCATGCCTCGATAAAGTCGATAAGGTCGTTGGCGGCCTCGATATCGTCGGCCGTCACGTGCGCGCGCTCGGGCGTTTCCTGATCCGTCATGCTCTCCCCTTTCGCTGGGTTGATGGTCCCCTCCAGCATACCCCGCCACGCCAGCGCCGCACTCTTCATTCCGTGCTTAATTCCGCGCCGCTCACCAACTTGAGCCATCATGCCCGCGTTCCTTTTGCGACAATTGCGCTAACAGGACGAGAGGAGCCGTCATGAAGCCACGTAACATTGCCATCGCCTGCGGTGTCGCGGGTGTCGCCGTCGGCCTTGCCGCTGCCGCCGGTATCGTTTACCGCAAGCAAATCAAGTCCGTCGCGTCGCTCAAACGCTTGACCGGCTACGCGGATGGCTATGACCTGTACGCAATCGACATCGCCTACGACTACGATCTTGATCGCATCATCGCCGCTGGCGTGCGCGACGACCAGGCCTACATCGATGCCGTGGTGGCACAGGTGCTGCCCGGTGTGCCGGCGCATGTTCAGGCACCCCAGTTTGCCTGCAGCGCCTTTGTCGCCGTGGATGCCGAAGGTCGCGTGCGCACCGGTCGCAATTACGACTTTAAAGACGACACCTCGGCGCTGCTGGTGCGCAATCACCCGCGCGACGGCTATGCCTCCATCGGCTTTGCCGCCCTTAACAACCTGGGCGCCAACACTCCGCTTGATTCTGTCGCCGGACGTGCCGCCGCGCTCATGGGCCCGTTTGCCCAGCTCGACGGTGTTAACGAATGCGGCGTGTCCATTGCCGTACTCACCCTGGATTCCAAACCCTGTGACCAGGACACGCAACGCCCCGTCATCAATACCTCGCTCGCCATCCGTCTGGTGCTCGACCGCGCCGCCACCACGCAAGAAGCTGTCGACCTGCTTTCCGCCTACGACATGCACGCCATGGCAGGACGCGATTACCACTTCTTTATCAACGACGCCGCCGGTGACGCGCGCGTAGTAGAGTGGGATCTGCGCGATCCGGACCGCGCTTTCAACGCGACTCCTGTACGCCAGGTTACGAACTTCTACGCCCGCTATGGCGACGAAGTGCTGCCCAACCAAAAGAATGGCGAGCTGGGCCATGGTAAAGAGCGCGCCGTCGCAATCGCCGATGTCCTTGACGCCCATGTCGGTGCCCAGGACGAAACGATTGCCTGGGAAGCCCTGCGCGCCGCAGCGCAAGAGCCCAATCCGGAAGACATCACCAGCAATACGCAATGGTCGGTCGTCTTTGACAATACCGAACCCGCCGCCGCTATTACGCTGCGCCGCCACTGGGGCGACGTCGACGCCTTCGCACTGTAAGGAGCTGGCACCGTCGTCCTTACGCTCGCCTGACGTTGCTTACATTTCCATACATTTGAGCTAACACGTTTTACCCCCGTATCAACAGTGTGCGGGGGTAAACTTATGCGCATGTTATAACTTGCCCGGAAGGATTCACCATGCTTAGAATCGGTCTTCTTACTAGTGGCGGCGACTGCCAGGCGCTCAACGCCACCATGCGCGGCATCGTCAAAACGCTTATGACCAATAGCGAAGAGCCTATCGAGATCTATGGTTTTGAGGACGGCTACCAGGGCCTTATCTACAGCAGGTTCCGCGTCATGACGCCCACCGATTTTAGCGGCATCCTCACCCACGGCGGCACCATCCTAGGCACGAGCCGCACACCGTTCAAGCGTCTGGACATTCCCGAGGCCGATGGCGTCGAAAAGGTGCCCGCGATGGTCCACACCTATCACAAGTTGCAGCTCGACTGCCTGTTTATGCTGGGCGGTAACGGCTCCACTAAGACCGCCAACCGCCTGCGCGAAGAGGGCCTCAACGTTATCGCCCTGCCCAAGACCATCGATAACGACACCTGGGGCACCGAGATGACGTTTGGCTTTACGAGCGCCATCGACGTCGCCACCAAGTGCATCGACGACATCCACACCACCGCTTCGAGCCACGGTCGCGTGTTCGTTATCGAGATCATGGGCCACAAGGTCGGCTGGATTCCGCTGTACGCCGGCGTCGCGGGCGGCGCGGACGTCATCTTGATTCCCGAGATTCCCTACGACATGGATAACGTCATCAAGACCATCGAGCATCGCATGGAGACCGGCAGCCGCTTTACCATCGTGGCCGTCGCCGAAGGCGCTATCTCCAAGGAGGACGCGGCGCTGTCCAAGAAGGAGTACAAGAAGAAGCTCGCCGAGCGCACGAGCCCGTCGATCGTCTACGACATCGCCAAGGAGATCGAGGCCAAGACCGGTCGCGAGACCCGCGTCGCCATCCCCGGCCACACGCAGCGCGGCGGTCAGCCCGACGCCCAGGACCGCATCTTTGCGACCCAGTGCGGCGTCGAAGCCGCGCTTGGCTGCCTGCGCGGCGAGTTTGGCTACATGATTGCCCTGCGTGACGGCAAGATGTGCCACATGCCGCTCGAGGATGTCGCCGGCAAGCTCAAGTATGTCGACCCCCAGAGCGATCTGGTGCGCGAGGCCAAGGCGTTGGGCATCAGCTTCGGCGACGAATAGCCTCGGCTGTAACCGCCCCCATCGGAGGCCCCAGGGCTTACCTCCCAAATCGTCCTCGGACATGTCAGGACCCCGCCGTGCGCTTCGCGCGGCGGGGCCCTTCCGTCCTGCGGAAAGATTTGGGAGGTAAGCCCTGGGGCCTCCTGCGGTAACTAGGGAGGCCGAGGCTATTCGTCTTCTTGCTGCAAGTGCGTGGGGTAGGATGCGGCGTGCATTTTTGGGAGTATTCAGCAGCCGAGGGTGCCTGCATACTGGATTTTGGGCGAAAGGCAGGCACCATGGGCCGCATCCTGTAAAAAAACGAGCGGCTCTAGAGGCGTTGGGACTCAGAATCGGGGCTTTCAGCGCGGTTTTGTGCACCCGCCCCCGCGCCCGCGGACCCCGGGATGCTGAATACTCCGGAATTTGCACGGCGCCCCCTGGGGTACCTGTGGGCAAAAAGCAACCGCCCCGTCAAAGTATGCATTTGGCGGAGCGGTTTATGCAAAAATACTGCTGCGGGCGCGTCGGCAGCTCGCTAGAACTTGAATCCCAGGACAGGTTACTCGGCGCTCTTGAGGGCGCCGACCATGTCGATCTTGTTGAGGGTTCGGTTGGTGGCGAGGTTGACGATGATCGTAAAGCCGAAGGAAAGCACCACGGCAAGCACGTAGCTCAGCGGCTCGACTTCGACGTCAAAGTACAGCGACGGCATCTGCAGGATGTACGTAAAGCTCTCGGCAAGCAGGCCACCCAGCGGCACGCCCAGTGCAGTGCCAATCGCCGTGAGGATCAACGTCTCCTTGTTGACGTAGTGGTGCACCTCGCCACGGCGGAAGCCCAGCACCTTGATGGTCGCCAGCTCGCGTTCGCGCTCGGAGATGTTAGTGTTGGACAGCGTAAACACCACCACAAACGACAGGCACGCCGCCATAAAGGTCACGAGCACCACGACAGAATTGATAATCGTAAAGTTCGCCTCGTAGTTCTGCCAATGTTCGGCCGTGCTCGAGATGGTGAGCCAACCGTCGCTCTTAATCTTCTTGCTAAACGCAATCTGGTCAGAAGATGAGCCCTTAAGCAGCACAAAGACGCCGTTAAGGCGCACGCTTCGACCGAACGCGCGCTCATAGGTGCCCTGTGTCATGTAAAGCGTGTTGCCCAGATAGTTGAGCGAGATGTCGCTAACCTTGACCTTGGCGACGTTGAGCGACGAATCCTGGACCTGCGCCGTGTCGCCCGGCTGAATCCCAAGAACCAGCTGTGAACTCTTGCTCAGATACACATCTCCGTCGCGCAAAGATAGCGGCTCTTTGGACTCGTCCTCGAGACACACGTAGTCGTCCAGGTCGTTCGTGCGGTCATCTGGCACCACTATCAGCTGCACGGTCTCGCTCTTGCCGCCGAATGTAAAGGTGACGTTGTCGGTCATAATCGGCAGGGTCGAGGTCACGGTCACGTTGAAATCATTGGCCGCGCTGCGCTCATCCAATGCCGCGCACGTCTGCGAAAAATCGTCGGGATTGGCGACAGCCAGCAGGTCGTAGCGCGTGATATGCCCGTACTGTTTGGGCGAAAGCGCCACCGACGTATCACGGATGCCCATTCCGCAGATCACGAGCGCTGTGCAGCCGGCGATACCGAAGATGGTCATAAAGGCGCGCTTTTTGTAGCGGAACAGGTTACGCGCCGCCACCTTGTTCAAAAAGCCCATGCGACGCCAGATAAAGCCGATACGCTCAAGCAAGATGCGCGAGCCAGCGCGCGGGGCCTTGGGGCGCATGAGTGAGGCTGGGGTCTCGGCCATCTCGTGGCGGCAGGCGATAATCGTAGCGCCCACCACGCCCACGGCAAACAGCGCCACCGACACGAGCGACGACACGATGTCGTACGAAAGCAGCATCTGAGGCAGTGAATACATGTCGTCGAACACCGTAAACAGGAACAGCGGCAGGCCCACAAATCCGATAATGTTGCCGAGCACGCCGCCAATCAGACACGCCCACAGCGCATAGTCCACGTATTTGGACAGAATACGCCCGCTCGAATAGCCGAGTGCCTTGTACAGGCCGATGAGCGTGCGCTCCTCCTCGACCATGCGCGTGGCGGTGGTAAGACTGATGAGCACAGCAACGACAAAGAAGATAAATGGGAAAACCGTGGCGATGGCCTCGATCGAAGAACTGTCGCTCTCTACGCTCGAGTAGCTTGCGATATTGCCGCGGTCCTGGATGTACCAGGTGCATTCGCCCAGGTCAGAGAGCTCGGCGCGGGCATCGGCAAACTGCTGGTCGGCGGCGGCACGGCGCTGGTCCAGGTCGGCTTGCGCCTGCGCACGCTCGTCGCTGCCCTCTGCCATGCGGTTGATGTTGCCCTGTTCAATCCCAAAGAGCATATTCGTCTGGCGCTCAGCCGCATCTAAGCTTGCCGGCGTGTCGACTGTCAGCTCCTGAGCGCGCGCCTTCTCACGCTCCTCGCGGATCTTCTCGATATTGCCCTTGGCCTTGTTGATCTTTGCCGCGTAGGCATCCGAATAGGAGTTGAGGCTCTTGGCTCCCTCGACGATCACGTGGACCGCGGAGTAGGAAGAAGATGTCGCGGCGTCCTCGCTCACATAGAACTTATAGTCCGCCGCCGAAGCAGCGCGAAAGGCGTTGACTGTCGAGTCGGAGCTCACGTCGGTGGGATCGAGAACCTCGGCCGTGATGGTGTAATCGCTATCGGCAAACTGGTCCTTGGCGCTTTGGTTCGACGAGCTCGCATCGTTGGCGGCAAAACTCACCGTATCGCCGAGCTTTTTGCCCGAAGCCTTCAGGAACTTCGAAGTCACCGCGACCTCATCGGCGCTCTCAGGCAAATCGCCGTTCACGAGCACCGGCTGATCGACGTTCTCCTTGGAGAGACTTTGCACGACCACGCGCTCGCGCGTTGTGCCCACGGCGGTGTAGGCGGTCTCGGTGTAGATGCCCTCGGCCGTTTCGACGCCATCGACCTCTTGGATGGCGTCGAGATCATCGTCAGTCAGGCCATAGGTCGACTGCACGTTAATGTCATAGACATTTTGCTGGTCGAAGTAGGCGTCAACCGAATCGCACAGGTCCTCGCAACCCGCCTTAAGGCCGCACATCACGCTCACGCCAAGTGCGGTGATGACCACGATTGACAAGAAGCGCTTAAGACTGCCTCGGATTGTGCGGTAGATGCCACGGCGAAAAACCGTCGGCACCATATCGTTTGAGCTTTGGGCAGTGCGGTAGGTCGTAAAATCCTGCTCGCGCTCCGTATTCTGCGCGTCGTGGCGTAGGCTGTTTTGGCGGTCCTGGTCCATGGGCGCTACCACTCGATCGTCTCGATAGGCACGGGATTTTGCTGGACCGTCTCGCTCTCCACGCGACCGCTCTTAAAGCGAATCAGGCGATCGGCCATGGGCGCGAGCGCGGAGTTGTGCGTGATGATGATGACCGTAATGCCCTGCTTGCGGCAGGTATCCTGCAGCAGCTGCAAGATCTGCTTACCGGTTTTATAGTCGAGCGCGCCCGTGGGCTCGTCGCACAGAAGCAGCTTGGGGTTCTTTGCCAGTGCGCGGGCGATGGACACGCGCTGCTGCTCGCCGCCCGAAAGCTGTGCCGGAAAGTTGCCCAGGCGCTCGCCCAGGCCAACCTGGCGAAGCGTCTGTTCGGCATCGAGCGAATCGGGGCAAATCTGAGCTGCGAGCTCAACGTTTTCGAGGGCCGTCAGGTTGGGAACCAGATTGTAGAACTGGAAGACAAAACCGACATCGGCGCGGCGGTATTCCACGAGCTGCGCCTCGTTAGCGGAGCTCACATCGCGCCCGTCCACCGTCACGGTACCGGAGGTTACCGTGTCCATACCGCCCAGAATGTTGAGCGCCGTGGTCTTGCCGGCACCCGAAGCACCCAAAATGATGGCGAGCTCGCCACGCTCGACCGTAAAGCTCGCGCCGTCGAGTGCGTGAATGCGGGCGTCGCCCTCGCCGTATGCCTTGATGACGTCTTTGAATTCGATATAGGCCATCGATCAATTCCCATCTGGTCGGATAACTCTTTAGTATTACCCATTTCGCACCGACCAAAAAGGGACAGGTTCATTTTGGCAGGTTTTAGAGGCGGACGGTGAAGGTGATCTGGTTACCGTGGCCGCAGACAGAAGCGCTCCCGCCATGGGCCTCGGCGATGGCGCGCACGACGGATAGGCCCACGCCCGAGCCGCCCGTCTTGGAGCTACGCGAGACGTCTGCACGGTAGAAGCGGTCGAACAGCCGGTCCAGGTCGCCCTCGGGCAGCTCATCAACAGCATTCGATACGACAAGCTCGGCCGAGCCTTTGCCCGCACCGCGCGAAACAGCACGCAGGCTCAGCTCGATCACGCTGCCCTCGCTTGCGTAGCGCGTGGCGTTGTCCAGCAGCAGCTCAACAACCTGCGCCACTGCCGCGGCATCGGCATGGGCCCGCACACCGCTCGCGATCGACGTCGACAGCCGCTTTCCGCGCGAAACCGCTACCGACTCAAACGGCGCCGCCGCCTTGTCCACGGCCTCCGAAAGATCGATCGATGTCATGGTAAAGCCCGCCGAGCCCTCGTCCATGCGAGCCAAAAACACCAGACGCTCCGTGAGCGCCGTCAGCCGCGCGACCTGCTCGTGAATGCTCTGCGTCCACTCGCTCTCGCCGCTCTCAATTTCCTGCACCTCGTTAGCGGCATCAATCACGGCCAGCGGCGTCTTGATCTCGTGGCTCGCATCGGTAATAAAGCGCTTTTGCTTGCTGTAGCTCTCGACCATCGGTCGAATCACCGCGCCCGAGGCACCCGCCACAATTGCCAACACCGCCAGCCAGCCAATGCAGCTGATGGCCACGCTCGCGCTTAAAAACGAATGGAAGCTTGTGAGCTCGCGTGAACAGTCCACGAACACATAGGTGGTCTCATCGTCTTGAACGTCAGTCGTATAGCGATAATTGCCAGAAAAACCCGAGACCCACCCCTTGGAATGCAGCTTTGCGGCAATACTGGCAGCACGCTTGGCGCCCACCGCGGCAATGCGGGCCGTATTGACATCGGTCACCTGTCCACCGGCAATCGACACCGTAAAGTAACGCGTGTCGAAGGGAGACTCCGCCGTCATACCTTCGAAATGCCTGATGCGAACGCCCGCTTGGCTATCGCCGGCATCCTTGCCATTAGCGGGATCGTCTTTAGACTCATCCCCCCAATCGATGCTGCCCTTGTCCGCCAGGATATAGCCCAGACGCGCATCGGCCATCTTGCAGACATGCGAATAATTGACGATGTTGATGGCGGCGATGATAAGCGTAAGCACGGCGGTCACGGCACCCATGGCAACCAGGATGAACTTACGACGCAGGCGACGTCCCATTGCACTGGCAGCATCGGCGCGCCCCGGATTACCCGAGTCCGCGCCCATGCCGAGTTTTGCCGTCGTGCGCTTCCACCACGCACTCGCGCTCACGCCTATTCGCCCTCCTCAACAACCTCGAGCGAATAGCCCTGGTTGCGCGATGCACGAATCGCAACGTTGGCACCCAACGCTGTCAGCTTTTTGCGCAGGTATGAGATGTAGACCCACACCACGTTGGCGCCTTCGGGCGCGTCCTCACCCCAAACCTCGAGCATCAGACGCTCGGTGGGCATGCGCGTGCCGGCGCTGCGCATAAAGAGCTCCATAAGCTGAAACTCACGATTGGCCAGGTGCTCCTCGCCCAAAGGGCCAACGAGCGTGCACGATGCCGTGTCGAGACGCACGTTGCCCACGCTGAACGTCGTGGCGTCAATTGCCGTCGCGGCACGCGTCATGGCACGAATACGCGCAAGCAGCTCCTTGGCAGCAAACGGCTTGGTCAGGTAATCGTTGGCACCGGCATCCAGGCCCTCGACCTTATCGGACACCTCGCTTTTTGCCGTGAGCATAATGATGGGCAGACGCTTACCGGCGGCGCGTGTGCGCTTGAGCACCTCAATGCCATCCATGCCGGGCATCATGATGTCCAGGATTGCGGCGTCATAGTCGTTGGCGAGCAGATATTCGAGCGCCGTCAGACCGTCGAGGGCGGTGTCGACCTCGTAGTCGCTATGTTGAAGAATCGCGGTAAGGGCACGGGAGAGGCCGGGTTCGTCCTCGGCAAGCATCAGCTTCATGGTTGTTCCTTTGGCGCGCGGCTATACAGATTTCGATATTGCCGATGATAGCGCACCGTCGACCGCCTTAGCGCAGCCTTAGCTGCTCAACCTGCGCGTTTTCAAATACGCAGGATATGGCTTAGCCAAACTTAAGGCGCAGATGCCAAACGCTTGTCCGCACGCCGGAGGCAATAGAACAGCAACTCACCCTTTCGCGACACCTTTATCATGCAAAGTGCTCGAGCGTTACTCCTCGTACACGCCCTCAAGCCGCAGCAGCCACTCCTTGCGGTCGAGGCCGCCGGCATATCCGTTGAGCGAACCGTCGGCGGCAACCACGCGATGGCACGGCACAATAATCGAAATGGGATTACGCGCGACCGCGGCCCCCACGGCACGGGGAGACGCAACGGGTGCTTCGTTTCCCGGTACACGATGTCGAGCCGCAACACGCTGGGCGATCTCACCATACGTAGCGACCTCGCCACGCGGAATAGAAAGCAGCTCGTACCAAACTTCATGCTGAAACGCCGTGCCGATCATATGCAACGGCGGCGTAAACCGAGGTTCCTGCCCTGCAAAATAAGCATTCAGCCAAGCCCAAGAACGCTCAAGCACCGAAGAGGCCGCACCATTTGCGGGACTTACCGACGACATGCCACCGGTACCGGAAACCGCGTCGGCGCCTTCAACATGTTCGGAGTCTTCCCGGAGAAGCGTGGAGCCAAAATGCTCCTGCCCCTCAAACCAAAGTCCCGTCAGACCGCGGCCATCAGCGGCAAGCAAGATTTCGCCCAAAGGCGAAGCAAACGTCGTCGTGACCACCAGCGGCTCCTTTCAAAACTCCGCAACATAATACCGCGAATTGTGCAGACAACCCCAATCGACCCCAAAGTCACCCTAGGCAGCAGGCGTGCAGCGCCGCAGCTGCCGCACGACCCCAAAGTCCCCAAAGGCGGCAGGCGCGAAGCGCCGAGGCCGCCGCCGGGACTAGGGCCCACAACAGCCGCGCGCCCCCACATCAGCCCAGCGGCCCCAACCAACAACGGCCCCATCGCAGACTGCTCGCAGCCGAGTCACCGCAGGCGGGGGCCGGGCTTAGCTTTCAGAACACTCCGCAGACCAGTGTGGCGCCTTGTCCGCGGCTCCGAAGGAGCAGGACAAGGCGCCACACATGGTCGAGGACGTTCTGAAAACTAAGCCCGGCCCCCGCCGGACAGGTCAACTTACTCGCAGAGCAGATTAGCGATCTGGACGGCGTTGGTTGCCGCGCCCTTACGGATTTGGTCGCCGCAGCACCAGAAGGTGATGCCACGCGCGGCCTCGGGGTTGGAGATGTCACGACGCACGCGGCCGACCCAAATCAGGTCCTGGTCGGACGTATCCATCGGCATGGGGAAGCGGTCGTGTGCATCCTCGGCAGCCATATCGTCAACCAGCTTGACGCCGGGAGCAGCAGCCAGCGCAGCACGGGCCTCTTCCACCGTGATGTCGCGCTCAAACTCGAGCGTAATGCTCTCGGAGTGCGAACGCAGCACGGGCACGCGCACACAGGTGCAGTTCACGCGCAGCTCGGGCAGGTGCATGATCTTGCGGCCCTCGTTTTGCAGCTTCATCTCCTCGGAGGTAAAGCCCTCCTCCTTGACGCCGCCAATCTGCGGAATCAGGTTGCTCGCCAGCTGGGCGGCAAAAGCGCGCGGCTCGGGAATCTCCTCGCCACGGCCCAGGGCGGCCAGCTGAGCTTCGAGCTCGGCCATACCGGGAGCACCGGCACCAGAAGCCGCCTGATACGTCGAGACGATCATGCGCTTCACGCCGGCAAGCTGATGCAGCGGCCATGTGGGAACCAGGCCGATGATGGTCGCGCAGTTGGGATTGGCGATAAGGCCGTGATGCCATTTGATATCGTCGGCATTGATCTCGGGCACGACCAGCGGCACCTCGGGATCCATGCGGAAGGCGTGGCTGTTGTCGACCACGACGGCGCCGCGCTTGACGGCCTCGGGCAGCAGCTCCTTGGCGATATCGTCGCCGGCAGCGCCGAGCACGATGTCGCAGCCCTCAAAGGCCTCGGGGCAAGCCTCTTCAATCACAACCTGCTCGCCGCGGAACTCAACGGTCTTGCCCGCAGAGCGCGCGCTCGCCAGCAGCTTGAGCTTACCGACCGGAAACTCCTGCTCGTTGAGGCACTCGAGCATCTGGGTGCCCACGGCTCCCGTCGCGCCCAAAATAGCAACCGTGTACTGTTTCATGCTTCCCCCTTTAAAGGTTGTGGCTTTTGCCCGCACGCCGAGCAGGCCGATTATTGTTGCCAGTGTATCAGTGTATACAAGAACGGGGCGGGCACGAAACCCGCCCCGTCGAAACGAAACCGAAACGAAACGCCCCGCCGTAGATTTCTGGCACTTGTCCCAAAAATTCACCGGGATGGCAGCTACTTGTGGAGCGTGGCCAGGGCGGGATCGACCGGCGCGGGGACCTCCAGATCGGAGACCTTCACAATGCCGTTCTCGTCGGAGAAGGCACGGTAGATGGTCTGAATCGCTAGGTCGAGGTCCTTCTCCTCGACACCGATAATGATGTTGATCTCGTCACAGCTCTGCGAAATCATACGCACGCTCACGCCGGCCTGGCCAAGCATGCCAAACAGGTGACCCGAGATACCTGCGCGCCCGCGCAGGTTACGGCCGACGGTCGCGATAAGCGCCAGGCCCTCGACAACCTCGATCTCGAGCGGCTCGACCTCCTGCTGAATGTCGCCCACGAGCGAGTACAGCGAGTCGTGCACATCCTGCTCCTGCACCACGGCGCCAAAGCGGTCGACACCGGTAGGCATGTGCTCGACGGAGACGTCATAGCGTTCGAACACCGAAAGCGCACGGCGCATAAAGCCAACACGGGGCTTGGTGCGGTCGCGGGCGACGTTGATGGCGACAAAGCCGCGCTTGCCGGTCACGCCGGTAATGATGGGCTCCGCCTCGCCCTCATCAGCCGTCTCGCTAATGATGGTGCCGGGGTCCTGCGGTGCATTGGTGTTCTTGATGACCAGCGGAATACCCGCCTCACGCACAGGGAACACGGCCTCCTCGTGCAGGACGCTTGCGCCCATGTACGAAAGCTCGCGCAGCTCCTCGTAGGTAACGCGCGCAATGGGCTGAGCCTCGGGCACAATGCGAGGATCGGCAGAATAGAAGCCCGAAACGTCGGTCCAGTTCTCGTACAGGTCGGCGCCTAGGCACTTGGCCAGGATCGAGCCGGAAATGTCGCCGCCGCCACGGTCGAGCAGCTTGATCTGGCCCTCGCGCGTCGCGCCGTAGAAGCCAGGCATAACAAAGCCGCCCTGCTGACCGTACTCTTGCACCAGCTCGGAGGTGCGGTTCATGCTGAGCGTACCGTCGTGATGGAACGCCACAACCGTCGCGGCGTCCAGGAACGGCAGGTCCAGGTACTCGGCCATCAGGCGAGCGGTGAAGTACTCGCCGCGGCTCACAAGTTCCTCGGTGGAGTAGCCGCCCGAGCGGGCGCGCTCGGCAAAGGCCGCGAACTCCTCACGGATGGGATAGGTGAGCTCCAGCTCGTCAGCGATATCAAAATAGCGCTGGCCAATGTCCTCAAGCAGTTCCTCACACGACACGTGGTACTTAACGTGCGCATTGACCAGATAGAGCAGGTCGGTCACCTTGGTGTCACCCTTAAAACGGCGACCGCAGGCGGAAACCACCACAAAACGGCGAGCCGGGTCGGCATCGACGATGGCCTTGATCTTCTTGAAGTGTTCGGCGTCGGCGACCGACGAGCCGCCAAACTTGGCAATCTTAATCATGGGCTGGAGGTTACCTTTCTAAAAAGCCTCTGCGAACCTATTTTGCACGCTCTGATACCATGGTTTCACCGATTGGGACCAAGGCATCCGAGGAGCAGTGTTATATGGGAATTTATCATAGTACACGAGGACGCACTTTATCGTGCTCAAGTAAGGTGGCAATCCGTACCGGCATCGCTCCCGACGGGGGTCTGTTTGTCTCGGACGAGCTCGGCACCCAGCAGGTCGATATCAGCTCGCTTGCAGATAAATCGTACTTTGAAATCGCTCAAGATGTGTTGGGAATGTTACTGAATGATTACACGGCCGAAGAAATTTCGGCGTGTGTCGACGAAGCATACCGCGGCACGTTCGCGAGTGAAGAGGTTACGCCGCTCGTCAAACTCGACGCTGCGCCGGGCGCTGACGCCCCTCAGACCTATGTGATGGAGCTCTTTGGCGGCCCCACGAGCGCCTTTAAGGATGTCGCCCTGCAGATGCTCCCCCGTCTGATGGCCCGCACTTCCGCCAAGAACGGCGGCGCCGAGCGCATCATGATCGTCACCGCCACGTCTGGCGACACGGGTAAGGCCGCACTCGCTGGTTTTGCCGATGCTCCGGGCACGGGCATCACCGTCTTTTATCCCGAAGGCAAAGTCAGCCGCGTGCAGAATCTGCAGATGTCCACTCAGGAGGGCGATAACGTCGCCGTCTGCGGCATCCGCGGCAACTTCGACGATGCCCAGAGTGCCGTCAAGCGTATCTTTGCCGATAAGGAGCTTGCCGAGCGTCTTGAGGCCGCCGGCACGGTGCTTTCGAGTGCCAACTCCATCAACGTCGGCCGCCTGGTGCCACAGGTCGTCTACTACTTTGCCGCCTATGCGCAGCTGCTGCGCGCCGGCGCTATCGAGGCTGGCGACGCCGTAGAGTTCTGTGTACCCACCGGCAACTTTGGCGATATCTTGGCCGGCTACTACGCCAAGCGCATGGGCCTGCCCGTCGCCAAGCTCATCGTCGCGAGCGACAAGAACAACGTGCTCGCCGACTTCCTGACCACCGGTGTCTACGACCGCAACCGTCCGTTCTTCACCACCATCTCGCCGTCGATGGACATCCTCATCAGCTCCAACCTGGAACGCATGCTCTACTTCCTGTCCGATGGCGACTGCGAGCTTGTTGCCGGCCTTATGGAGCAGCTTGCCCAGACCGGCCGCTACGAAGTGCCCGCCGAGCTGCTGGCCAAGATCCAGAGCGTCTTTGGCTGCGGTTGGGCCAGCGAGGACGAGGTCCGCGCTGCCATCAAGAACTGCTGGGATGCAAACGGCTACGTGATCGACCCGCACACCGCTTGCGGCTATCACGTCTTTGAGCAGGTCGCTCCCGCCGAGGGCGCCAAGGCCCGCGTGCTGCTTTCGACCGCAAGCCCCTACAAGTTCCCGCGCGCCTGCTGCGACGCCCTGGGCCTCGACGTTCCCGAGGACGACTTTGAGGCCATGCACGTGCTCGAGCAGGCCACCAACACGGTTGCCCCGGTCCAACTCGCCGAGCTCGAGTCCAAGCCCGTCCGTTTCGAAGACGTCTGTGACGTCGATGAGATGGCCGGCTACGTCGAGTCCGCAGCAAAACGAATGAGCACCAACTAGACCCCTTATTAAGCGCCGGCGAAAGCCGGCGCACCTTCTTTCATCAGATAACCCTCGGGATGATGACGAACGCGCACAGCGTGCCTGGCTGTTTAGTTCGTCGCGAGTTCCGCACGCAAAGGAAAGCACTTAATGTGCTTTCCGTCTTGCGCAGGACTGTCCGAGCAGCGAACTAAACAGCCAGGCACGCCAGGAGGACCCACATGATCAAAATCACCGTCCCAGCAACAAGCGCCAACCTAGGCATCGGCTACGACACCCTCGGCATGGCCGTCAGCCTCTACTCGCACTTCACCTTCGAGCGCGCCGACAAGCTCACCATCACGGGCTGCCCCAAGGAGTTCCAAAACGAGAATAACCTGGTCTATGTGAGCTTTGTCGATGCTCTGGCCGCGTGGGGCGAGCCGGCTTTCCCCGTTGCCATCGACATTCAAACCGACGTGCCCGTCGCCCGCGGCCTGGGTTCCAGCTCCACCTGCGTCGTCGCCGGCATCATGGCAGCCGCCGCACTGACGGGCCACACCGTCGACCGTGCCGAGCTTGTTCGCATTGCCACCGAAGTCGAGGGGCATCCTGATAACGTCGCTCCCGCCATCCTTGGCGGCGCCGTCTGCTCCTTTACGCCGACCGATTCGCTCCCCCAATGTCTGCGCTACGAGGTGAGCGATCGCTTGCGTTTTATTACCGTGATTCCGCCCTACGAGGTACATACGAGCGAGGCGCGCAAGGTCGTGCCGCAGGAGATTCCACTCTCCACCGCCGTATGGCAAATGGGCCGCATCGCCGGCATGACGCGCGGCCTGGAGACCGGCGACCTTGACCTGATTGCCGCCGCTAATGACGACCGCATTCAGGAGCCCTATCGTCGCCGCCTGATTCCCGACTACAACGCCGTGCGCGACACCTGCCTTAACGGCGGTGCTAAGACCATCTGGATCAGTGGCTCCGGCTCGACCCTCATGGCCGTGACTGACGACACCATCGTGGCAAAGTTCCTGCAGGTCAAGCTGCGCGAGCAGTTCCCCAAATGTGAGACGCATATTCTAACGTGCGACACCGAGGGCGCCCAGATCGAATACCTGTAGTCGCCGTCCCGTATACCCGCCGGGGAGGCCAGGGACTTTGCCCCCAAATCGTCCTCGGACATGGCAGGACCCCCGCTGCGCACTTCGTGCGGCGGGGGTCCTGCCGTCCTGCGGAAAGATTTGGGGGCAAAGTCCCTGGCCTCCCCTACGTTAACTTCGCTGGCGGCGGCTACAGGGACCTACGCTCTGTAAAAGCGCCGGGCTGAAATTATGGCCCTTTATTGATAGGGGCTCTTGCTAGGCTGGAGCACTTACTAGTGACAGGCTTCGGCTATGTGCTTGGCTTAGGCTGCGCTGGTTTCTTTGTATTCGAAGACTGGTTCTAGGAGGTCTTCGATGTTGCAGTGGAGGGCTTTTGCTATGGCTCTTACGGTTGTTACCGAGGCTTCGTTGATGTTTCTCTGGCGCTGTTCGTACATTTGGATTGAGCGGAGCGATACGCCTGATTCGTATGCCAGGTCTTGTTGGGTTTTCTTAAGCTTCTTTCTTGCTAACGCAAGTTTTGTTTGCCTGGACGCTTTCTTCGCCATATCGCAGACGAGGCGAGCCACACGTTCCTCCGAGGCTTCGTGCCAGGGGTAGTACAGACTGCGTAGCACATCAAATGGAACGACATGCAGCAAATCTTCGAAAGACTCTCCTAGGCGCCACTGAAGGTATGCCAATATCCAGCCTGTCCAATATTCCGGTGTCTTTTCGAATCGGTAGGTTCGATTTGGCATCGGCCTCGATTGATAGCCCGACCTTTCGGCGATAAGCGCGAACAGCTCAACGCCCGATTTTCCCGACACTACCCATGCGTTGCCGCGCTCAAACTCGCGAGCTACGCCGCTCAGGCAAAAGAGTTCAGCAACTTCCGATCCTTCTGCTCCATAGTCATTGACGGCATAGTCAAAGCAGTCGCCGAGGTTGTTCATTGCGTCCTCAAGGTAATAGACGGGATATGTTCTACTCGGTCCACAATCCGTCAACTCTTGGATCATTTAAATCAACCCTCCCTGCCATTAAATCCCTAATGTCGATACCTTCGGAATCGAACCCGTTGACCGTATCCAAGTATTTGCGTCGAGCATTCTGCTCACGTTCAAAACGCTTGGGATAAAACTCAGACCCCGAAGCCTGCTTCCAATCGCAGAATGTAATCGCTGAAAACGCACGCTCACTCATAAGCGCGTATTGGATACCTAGGTCTCCTAAAAAACTATCACTGAGGTGATACAGATAGGGACTTTTGAAAGGTTAGGCCTGATTAGAGGCAAGCCTCGGCGATGCGCTTTTTGAGTTCGTCGATGCCCGCACCGGTTTGGGAGCTTGTGATGATTACGTTCTCGGCCGGGACGTTGAGTTGCTTTTTGATGGCTGCTGCCTGGCGGGCCTGCTGGGTGTGGCTGAGCTTGTCGGCCTTGGTGAGGCAGACGATAAAGTTGAACTCGTTGCCCTGTAGGTAGTCGATCATGTCGTGGTCGAGCTTGCTGGGGTCGTGACGAATGTCCACCAACGAGACGACCAAGTTAAAGCTGCGCTCGGAGTCGAAAAAGTCGCCGATAAGCTCGGCCCAGCGGTCGCGCTCGGCCTTGGAGCGACGGGCGAAACCGTAGCCCGGCAGGTCCACGAAATGCACGTCGTCGGCCTCGAAGAAATTGATGTTGCTCGTCTTGCCCGGCGTGCTCGAAACCTTGACCAAGTTCTTGCGGCCAAATAGCTTGTTCATGATGGAGGACTTGCCCACGTTGGAGCGGCCGACGAAGCTCACCTCAGGGCAGGTGGACTCGGGAATCTGCGAAACCTTGCCGTAGCTGGCAACGAACTTGGCAAGCTGATAGTTAATGGAATCGGCCATGGACACTCCTTGGTCGTAGGTTCTTACAAATAGACGCGCTATTGCGCAGCGGCAATGCGGCGGACGATATCGAGCGTGATGTCACTTGCGACACGCGCGTACTCGAACAGATCGAACTCGCGCTCGCAAATTGCATCGTACGCCTCGTCACAATTATCGCTGATAGCGCGCAACACCAGGCAATCGACACCATTTTTGGTTGCGACATGGGCAATTGCCGCGCCCTCCATGCCGACACAATCGGCATGCGTCGCCTCGATAGCGTCGTTGCGCATGGTGGCGCCCGTCACAAAGCGGTTACCCGTGGCAATCGTGCCGACCAGGAACTGCTTGGTGCCCTCGTTCGAAGCGACTGCATTTTTCGAAGCGTCAACAAACCCACGCTCAGCAAGCACGTCGGCGGCAATATCGACCAGCGCGGGCGTCGAGCCAAACTCCTCGAGCCCCGGTGCGGACTCGGCGATAAGCGCGGTATCGGTATCCAGATAGCGTAGGCGTTTGCCAATGACCACGTCGTCGATATGGAGCTTGGGGTTCAAACCGCCCGCAATGCCCGAAAACACAACAGCCTGCGGAGCATACTTGCTAATGAGGTGCTGTGTTGCAGCGGCGGCGTTCACCGTGCCCATGCCCGCCGTTGTGGCGACAACCGTCAGGCCGTCGAGCTCACCGCTCACAACGGTCAAGCCTGCCTCCCGTGCCTCGCAAACGTCGCTCAGCTCTTCCTTAATCTGCATGATTTCTTTTTCGAGCGCACCGATAATCGCGATGGTAGCCATACCATTCCCCAAACCTATACGAAATTCTCAACCAAGGTATGGTACCAGCATTTTGTTTGACCTCGCCAAACGAACACGCTAAGCCAGTGCAGCTCGCGTATCAAACAGAGCCTTTGCAATCGCGGCCGTAACCTCGCTCGAACGGTCACTCCACGGCATCGATGTCATGACGCTCATGACATAGGTACGGCCATCGATGTCGATGAGGCCTGCATCGCATGTCGAATAGTAACCATCCTCGCTAATCCAGCCTGCCTTGTTGCGCATCAAAACCTGCTCGTCCGCAATGCCATCGCGAATAAACGAGCGCGATGTTGATGCCAGAAGGCCCGACAACCACTGTGAAGTCTCGGTATCCGTGCTCAGATACTCGCTCATCTCACGCCATAACCTAGCAGAAGTGCGCGGGCAATAAGTGGGAAAATCACTCATCGGATCGAGCGCGGTATCGTAATCGATGCCAAGACTGACAATCCAATCCTCGTAACCGGCATGGTCAAACGCCGCGCGTAACGCAATAAACGAATCGTTATCAGAATTAACGACCGCGGCCTCGATCAGGTCGCGCACCGTCTGCCAGCCCATGTTGTAGCCACCATAGGTGCCAAGGGAATCATCGAGTGAGACCTGGCCCGTCTCGACCAGGGATTCGCAGATATACAACGCATAGAGCGCCTTGTAGCTACTCGCGCCGTAAACCTCGACATCGGCGTTATACGTCACGCCCTTGCCGCTCGACAAATCGTAAAACACCACGCCCACATCGCCCAATTCCTGGGCCTGATCAAGGGCATCTTGGAGCGCGGCGAGGCTCCCATCCTCCAGGGCGGGGATCTGGTCATCAACCAGTGAGAAGGTCTGCACGGTATCGCCTGAGGGAATATCGTTAAAGTCCGCCTTCGAAAGCCTCGTCTTAAGGCTCGCTGTCGACAGGGTTTGACTTGCGGTGGCTTTAGATTCAGAGACCTTTTTGTTTTGCGTCTGTACCGTTGACGCATCTGAGTGTGCCATTCGCTCCGACGCGTAGGTTTTGGCGGTAATTCCGAGGATAATAACCGCCAACGTTAGCATCCCAACGGCGGCAATCTTCGTCACGCGGGTGCGAACGTCAGCGAGGCCACGCGAAGGCGTGCCCTTCGTCTCATATCTGCTGCCATGCTGCGGCACATACTCGTCCCGCGATGCGTTGTTTCGCACGTGGTCTCCTGACTGCTACCGTTTATATACGAGCAGCATAATACCGAGCAGGCATTTCTTTCCAAAGATATTCAGCGGCGTTTAAGGTGTTTTTAAAGAAACCACAAGCGTATTTATCCAAATGGCGCGGTTCTGTTGCGCATCTCTACCCAAATTGCACTTGCGGTGAAATAGTTCCTGTTTGGGCGGCATAAGCCGAAAAACAAGAACTATTCCACCGCAACTTGACGGGGCTCTTTAGCAATCAACTAGGTGCCCGGGGGCACTCATTTAAGTCTGTCCCCAATGAGTGCCCTTGGGGGAGAAAATGGCTCGCTAGCCGATGGCGTTTTTGAGTTCCGCGCGGCGCTTTTTCATGCCCGTCATGACGGCGCTGCGCAGCTCGGGCATGCGCGCGGTATCCATCTGTGGAACGCCCTCGAGCTTATAGGGGATCCCCAGCTGCTCGTACTTGACGACACCCATCGTGTGATACGGCAGCATTTCCAGACCGACCACGTTATGCCACGGGGCGATTAGACGACCGAGTGCCTCGCACTCCTCAACCGTATCGGTAATGCCCGGCACCACCACGTGGCGGATAACGACCTTAATCTTGCGACGCGCGAGCTCATCACCAAACGCCAGAATGCGTGCGGGATCGCAACCGGTCAGCTTTTTATGCTCGACGGGGTCGGCGTGTTTAATGTCGAGCAGCACCATATCGGTCTCGTTGAGCACGGCATCGAACTTCTCGGGATGCGCGGGGTCGAACGCATAGCCGCAGCTATCCAAGCAGGTATGCACGCGACCATCGGGGTTGTTGTGCATTGCGCGGAACAGGTCGGCCAAAAACTCAGGCTGCAGGAGCGGCTCGCCGCCGGATACCTGTCTCTTATACACATCTGACGCTGCCGACGAAGCTAGAAGTGTA